>NZ_AJLT01000042.1 GCF_000258765.1 Gillisia marina | reverse complement strand
GGCTACGCTACACCCCGAAGGTTATCTTTTAGATAAGTGAAAAAGTACTTATCGTCATAGCGGCTGCAAATATAGTAATTCCTTTTCTTCTACCTATACCTAAATCAAATAAAATCAATAATTTTTAACTTTTTATAAAAGGCCTATATAATAATGGTTTCGTATTTTGTTGCTCATTGAAATTAAAAATTAAACTATGAAAATTAATCTATTAATAATCAGCTTTGTGACGCTTTCATTTACTGCTTGTGCACAAAAAGATAATGGCATCAATGCGAGTTCCATATCTTATTCCTACGAAACTGTAGTGAATGATTTACAAATTCCTTGGGGACTGGCTTTTCTTCCCGATGGCGGAATGCTGATCACAGAGAAAAGTGGGGATTTAATTCTTTTCAAAAATGGAGAAAAGCAATTAATTACCGGTGTTCCAAAAGTTTATAATCGAGGTCAGGGTGGCTTAATGGATATTGTTCTACACCCGGATTACGAGCAGAATGGTTGGATCTATATCTCCTATGCTTCTTCAGATGGAGATGGAGATGGTGGAAACACGGCGATTATGCGAGCAAAGCTAAATGGTGACCAACTTATTCAAAAAGAAGTTTTATACAAGGCCACACCAAATACAACTAAAGGTCAGCATTTTGGTTCTCGTATAGCTTTCGATAAAGACGGATTTTTATACTTTTCAATTGGAGAACGCGGAGAAAGAGATGTGAATCCGCAAGATATCACCAGAGATAATGGGAAAGTTTATAGATTAAATGATGATGGAAGTATTCCAACCGACAATCCATTTGTGAATGAAGCGAATGCTAAAAAAGCGATTTATAGTTTTGGACACAGAAATCAACAGGGAATGATCCTTCATCCAACAACAGGAGAAATCTGGGTACACGAGCATGGCCCAAAAGGAGGAGATGAAATAAATATTGTTAATAAAGCGGCTAATTATGGATGGCCGGTGGTTACCCACGGATTAAATTATAGCGGAACTTCAATAACTTCAGAAACATCAAAACCTGGAATGGAAGATCCCATCTATTATTGGGTTCCTTCCATAGCTCCCAGCGGAATGGCATTTGTGACTTCAGATAAATATCCACACTTAAAAAACAATTTATTAGTTGGCTCTCTTAAATTTCAATATTTAGAATTAGACATACTTGAAGGCGAAAAAGTGGTTAAAAGAGAACGATTACTTGAAGGAATTGGGAGAGTAAGAGATGTGAGACAAGGTCCTGATGGTTTCATTTATATTGCAGTAGAAGGCCTTGGAATTATAAAATTAATAGCAACCGAATCCAAATTATAATAAATGAAAACATTATCACTACTATTATGTGTATGCTTACTTATGGCTTGTAATTCAGATAAAAAGAAGGAACAATCTGTTTTAAATTCGGAAGAAATAAGCATTTCAGATACGCCTAAACAAACGAAAGTTTCTGAAAGCTATAAAAGAGGAAAAGAAGTGTACTCAGATTTTTGTGTTACCTGCCATCTACCTAGCGGAAAAGGGATTCCTGGAAATTTTCCTCCTTTAGCAGATTCAGATTGGTTAAGAGATAAACAAGAGGAAAGTATTAAGGCGATAAAATATGGTCTTTCCGGCCCTATCGAGGTAAACGGGGCGGCTTACAATAACGTGATGGCGTCTCAGGGATTAAGTGATCAAGAAGTTGCAGATGTAATGAATTATATCTCGAACTCTTGGGGGAATACCATCAAAAATGAAGTAACAATTGAGCAGGTGAGTTCTATCTCCAAATAAGAGCTACAATTTTAAAATTCAGCATAGCTACTTATAAATCTAAAAATTCAATAAAATTTCATGTCTGCTCCCCTATTTCAAACTAATAATTAACTTTGCGCCAAAATATTTATAGATGCTTATTATTGGAATAGCCGGTGGTACCGGTAGTGGAAAAACCACGGTTGTTAGCCAAATTATAGAGGAATTAAATAATGAAGATGTAGCCGTTATTTCTCAGGATTCTTATTATCAAGACACTAGCCATTTATCTTTGGAAGAACGTGTAAAGATAAATTTCGACCATCCTAAATCCATCGATTTTGACCTTCTCGTTTCTCATTTAAAGGAGCTAAAAAGTGGCAATTCCATAGAGGAACCAGTTTACTCTTTTAAAGAACATAATAGAACGGGAGAGACTATAACCATCGAGCCTAAGAAAGTGATAATTGTAGAAGGAATTCTTATTCTTACTCATCCCGATATCCGTGATATGTTCGATATAAAAATATATGTACATGCAGATAGTGATGAGCGGTTGATTAGAAGATTAAAACGCGACATCAACGATCGCGGAAGGGATTTAGATGAAGTTCTTTGGCGCTACCAAACCACCTTAAAACCTATGCATCAGCAATTTATTGAACCTACTAAGGAATTTGCAGATATCATTATTCCTACCAACAGGTATAACAATGTTGCGGTAGATATTGTTCAAACAATCATTAAGGACAGATTGGCGTAATTTTGTATCTTTAAAAACTATGAGTCTAAAGGAGCTTCGCAGTAAAAAATGGTTTAAGTTCATCAGCAATAAATATGTGCTGATCTTGCTTATTTTTGGAGGTTGGATGCTTTTTTTAGATAGCAATTCCTGGTTAATTCATCGGGAATTAGATGAAGAAGTAGATAAATTACAAGTCAATAAAGAATATTATAAAAAGGAGATTTCTAAGGATAAAGCTACTATCGAAAACCTGAACGATTCATTTGAGTTGGAAAGTTACGCCAGACAGCATTATTATATGAAAAGAGCAGATGAAGATATTTATATCATTCATTACGATACTATAGACTAGCCTTTTAAAACCCTTTTGATTTCCTATTAAAAACACCACTATGAGTCAAACCTTATTCAACGAATTCCATGAAGTTTCTGCCAAAGAATGGAAGCAGAAAATTCAGTTCGATTTGAAAGGAGCAGATTATAACGAAACACTTATTTTTCATAGCAAAGATGGGATTTCAGTAAAACCATTTTATAATGCTGAAGATCTAAAAGACCCCATAACTATTTCCAATCCAACTTTCTGGAACATTTGTGAGAAGATTTATGTGGCTTCAGAAATTAAAAGCAATAAAAAAGCACTGGAAGTATTAAAAAAAAGGAGCTGAAAGTTTATGGTTTATTATTTCTTCTGAAGAAACAGATTACAAATTACTATTCAAAGATATCGCGCTTAGTGCTACTCCAATTTATATCTCATTTGAATTTCTTTCTGAAAAAGCTTTTAATACCCTAACTGCTTATTTAGTTGAAAAAGATCATAAAATAAGTTTGCAGATAGATATTATCGGGAATTTAGCGCGCTCCGGAAATTGGTATCATAGTTTAAAAGAAGATCATGAGATCTTAAACAAACTTATCATGAAAGCTAAAGGTTTTAAATCTATTTTAAGCGTTGATGGTACTTTGTATCAAAATGCCGGCGCTACTATTCCACAGGAACTGGCATATATGCTTGCCCACGCAAATGAGTATTTGAATCATTTGAATGATGAAGAGAATTCTACAGCTGAAGTTCAGCTTCAGTTTTTAACCGCAACCGGGTCCAACTACTTTTTCGAGATTGCAAAATTGAAGGCGCTAAGATTATTATTTGCAAGTCTGGCTTCAGAATATAAGCAGGTTGAAAAATGCCATATTTTGTCACAGCCTTCCAAAAGGGACAAAACCTTATACGATTATAATGTAAATCTGTTACGAACAACTACACAAAGCATGAGTGCGGTTCTTGGTGGTGCAGATGAGGTTTACAATTCTCCTTACGATGCCATCTATCATAAGAATAATGAGTTTGGAGATCGAATTGCCCGCAATCAGTTATTAGTGCTGAAAAATGAAAGTTATTTCGATAAGGTTTCCAACGCTTCAGATGGAGCATATTATATTGAAACACTTACACAGCAATTCGCAGAGAAAGCCCTTGAAATCTTCAAGGAAATAGAAAATGGCGGCGGATTCTTAAAGCAATTGAAGGAAGGAATCATTCAGCGAAAGATTGCTGAAAGTGCAAAAAAAGAACAAGAACTTTTCGATGCTGGAAAGATCACACTTATTGGAACTAATAAATTCCAAAATCCAGAAGATAGAATGACAAATGACTTGGAATTATATCCATTCCTTAAAATGAATCCGAGGAAAACCTTGCTTCAACCAATTTTAGAAAGACGACTTTCAGAAAAACTGGAACAAGAAAGACTGAAAACTGAACAATAAGCAACATGTCTAGAAAAAATCTTCAACATATAAAACTTAAGAATACGGTTTCACAAGGTTCTTTGAATAAGAAATCTGATAGCACTTTTATAACGGCAGAAGATATTCCGCTTAAAAAGGTGTATTCAAAAAATGATATTCCAGAAGCAGAACATTTAAATTTTGCAGCGGGAATCGCACCTTATTTACGCGGGCCTTACAGTACCATGTATGTGAGAAGACCTTGGACTATCCGCCAATACGCAGGTTTTTCTACGGCTGAAGAAAGTAATGCTTTTTACAGAAGAAATTTAGCAGGAGGCCAAAAAGGACTTTCTGTAGCTTTTGATCTTCCCACCCATCGTGGTTATGATAGCGATCATGAACGAGTGGTTGGAGATGTTGGAAAAGCAGGTGTTGCCATAGATTCGGTAGAAGATATGAAGATCCTTTTCGATCAGATTCCGTTAGATAAAATGTCGGTTTCAATGACCATGAACGGGGCGGTGCTTCCCATTATGGCATTCTATATAGTAGCAGCAGAGGAACAAGGTGTAGATCTTTCTTTATTATCCGGGACTATTCAGAATGATATTTTAAAGGAATTCATGGTGCGAAATACGTACATCTACCCTCCTACTCCTTCGATGAGAATAATATCCGACATCTTTGAATTTACCTCAGCGAAGATGCCGAAATTCAATAGTATCAGTATTTCAGGATATCATATGCAAGAAGCGGGAGCAACTTGCGATATTGAATTAGCGTATACTTTGGCTGATGGTTTAGAGTACATTAGAAAAGGACTGGAAGCCGGAATGGATATTGACAGTTTTGCGCCAAGACTTTCCTTTTTCTGGGCAATTGGAATGAACCATTTTATGGAGATCGCCAAGATGCGAGCTGCCAGAATGCTTTGGGCCAAATTGGTAAAACAATTCAATCCGAAAAGTGAGAAATCATTAGCCTTAAGAACTCATTGCCAAACCAGCGGATGGAGTTTAACCGAGCAAGATCCATTTAACAATGTTGCCAGAACCTGCATAGAAGCAGCAGCGGCAGCATTTGGTGGCACACAGTCTTTACATACAAATGCTCTGGATGAAGCTATTGCTTTACCAACAGACTTTTCAGCAAGAATCGCCAGAAACACGCAGTTATACTTGCAGCAGGAAACCAATATCACTAAAACCGTGGATCCTTGGGCGGGAAGTTATTATGTGGAAAGCTTAACTCATGAAATTGCACAAAAAGCTTGGAAGCTTATTGAAGAAGTTGAAGAATTAGGCGGTATGACAAAGGCGATTGAAGCTGGAATTCCTAAGTTGCGAATTGAAGAAGCTGCTGCAAACAAACAAGCAAGAATAGATAGCGAGACCGATATTATTGTTGGAAACAATAAATACCGATTAGATAAAGAAGATCCTTTGGTAACACTGGAAGTAGATAATCAAACAGTTCGGTTACAGCAACTCGAACGTTTAAAACAAATAAAAGAAAGTAGGAATCAAGCTAAAGTGACGTCTGCCTTGCAAGCACTTACTAATGCTGCAAAAAACAAAGATGGCAATTTGCTGGAATTAGCGGTATCTGCGGCTCGAGAAAGAGCTACCTTGGGAGAGATAAGTGATGCCTTAGAAGACGTTTACGGAAGATATAAGGCAAAAATTCAAACTTTTAGTGGCGTTTATTCAAAACAAATGAAAGACAATACATCCTTTATTAAAGCTAGGGAACTAGCCGATAAATTTGCGGAACAAGACGGGAGACGTCCACGTATTATGATCGCAAAAATGGGTCAAGATGGTCATGACCGAGGAGCAAAGGTAGTAGCCACAGGTTATGCCGATCTTGGTTTTGATGTAGACATAGGCCCTTTATTCCAAACTCCTGCAGAAGCGGCAAAACAAGCTATGGAGAATGATGTTCATATTTTAGGAGTTTCATCTTTAGCAGCAGGACATAAAACTTTAGTACCACAAGTAATAGAGGAATTAAAAAAGCATGGCCGTGAAGATATTATGGTAATAGTTGGAGGAGTTATTCCGTCTCAAGATTATCAATTCTTATTTGATGCAGGTACCGTAGCTGTTTTTGGCCCGGGAACTAAAATTAGCGAAGCTGCAATTCAGCTTTTAGAAATATTGTTAGATTAATTAACCAAGAAGTATGCAGTCACAGATAGCAATCAAAACGTAATGGAAAGCTACTGCCAACTGAATACTGAAAACTGAAAAACATGGATTATACTAAAAAAAATGCTTCGCGATGATGCCTTAAAAGGAAAAACCATTGTTGTTACCGGAGGAGGTAGCGGACTTGGAAAAGCGATGACCAAATATTTCTTGGAATTGGGAGCTAACGTAGCAATAACCTCAAGAAATTTAGAGAAGTTAGAAAATACCGCGAAGGAATTAGAAGCTGAGACCGGTGAACTTGTTTGCCATTACAGTGCGACGTTCGTCATTACGACCAAGTGGAAGATATGTTGGAAGCAACGGTGACCAAATTCGGGAAAGTAGATTCTTTGTTGAACAATGCCGCAGGAAACTTTATCTCTCCTACCGAGCGTTTGAGCGCAAATGCTTTCGATACTATAATAGATATTGTTTTAAAAGGAAGTAAGAACTGTACCCTTGCTTTTGGTAAATATTGGATAGACAAAAAAGAAGTAGATAAAACTATTTTAAACATAGTAACCACCTATGCTTGGACAGGATCCGCATATGTTGTGCCTAGTGCAACTGCAAAAGCGGGAGTTTTGGCGATGACACGATCTTTGGCTGTAGAATGGGCAAAATATGGAATTAGATCTAACGCTATTGCTCCGGGGCCATTCCCGACTAAAGGAGCTTGGGATAGATTATTACCGGGTGATTTAAAAGAGAAATTCGACCTTGCTAAAAAAGTGCCTTTAAAAAGAGTTGGGGAACATCAGGAATTGGCTAATCTTGCGGCTTATATGTTATCCGACTTTTCTGCATACGTTAATGGGGAAGTGATCACGATAGATGGAGGAGAATGGCTTAAAGGAGCTGGACAATTTAACTTACTGGAAGCAATTCCTGAGGAAATGTGGGATCAGCTTGAAGCTATGATCAAGGCGAAAAAGAATAGTTAAAAATTTTACTTAAAGTATATCTTAACCTATTAAGAATTTAATCATCAATTCTTAATAGGTTATTTTTTTAAGCTGTTAACAAAATCATTTTATTAACCTATAATAAATTGTATTTTTACCTTCTAAAATAGAATACAATTAATGGGCAAAATCATTGCTATTGCAAACCAAAAAGGAGGAGTTGGCAAAACTACGACTTCAGTAAATTTAGCTGCTTCCTTGGGAGTTCTTGAAAAAAAAGTATTACTAATTGATGCAGATCCTCAAGCCAATGCAACTTCTGGTTTAGGGATAGATGTAGAAGCTGTGGAATTAGGAACTTATCAACTTTTAGAACATTCTTGCAAGGCCGAAGAAGCCATCGTAAAAACGAGTTCTCCAAATCTAGATATCATTCCTTCTCATATAGACCTTGTTGCTATCGAAATTGAATTGGTAGATCAGGACGAGCGCGAATACATGCTTAAGAAGGCCATTAGCCATTTAAAAGATAGTTACGATTATATTTTGATAGATTGTGCACCTTCTTTAGGCTTATTAACACTGAATGCATTAACCGCTTCAGATTCTGTAATTATTCCTATCCAATGTGAATATTTTGCTTTAGAAGGATTGGGGAAATTGTTGAACACCATAAAAAGTGTACAGAAAATCCATAACGATAAATTAGATATAGAAGGCCTTCTATTAACGATGTACGATTCTAGATTAAGACTCTCTAATCAAGTGGTAGAAGAAGTTCAGAAGCATTTTAATGAAATGGTATTTACCACAATCATTCAGAGAAACGTGCGTTTAAGTGAAGCCCCTAGTTATGGGGAAAGCATTATAAATTATGATGCTGCAAGTAAAGGAGCCAGTAACTATTTAAGTTTGGCACATGAAATAATTAAGAAAAATAACTAAACGATGGCGAAAGCTACCAAAAAACAAGCATTAGGTCGCGGACTTTCAGCGCTGCTGAAAGATCCCGAGCACGATATAAAATCTGCGGAAGATAAAAATGCCGATAAACTTGTAGGACATATTGTTGAACTGGAATTAACTTCTATTGAAGTAAATCCATTTCAGCCAAGAACAAGTTTCAATGAAGAATCTTTGCGGGAACTAGCTTCTTCAATCAAGGAATTAGGCGTTATTCAGCCAATTACCGTTAGGAAATTAGATTTTAATAAGTTTCAATTGGTTTCCGGGGAACGAAGATTTAGAGCTTCCAAACTTATTGGTTTAAAAACAGTTCCAGCATACATACGTATTGCAAACGATCAGGAGTCTTTGGAAATGGCATTGGTAGAGAATATCCAACGCCAAGATTTAGATCCTATTGAAATTTCTCTTTCTTACCAACGATTGATAGATGAAATTAATCTTACTCAGGAGCAATTAAGTGAGCGTGTAGGTAAGAACAGATCTACGATAGCAAATTATTTAAGGTTATTAAAGCTCGACCCTATTATTCAAACAGGAATGAGAGATGGCTTTTTATCTATGGGTCATGGACGAGCCCTTATAAATATTGAAGATCCACAAATTCAGCTGGAGATTTATGAAAAGATTCTGGAACGTTCTTTATCTGTTAGAGATACAGAAAAATTGGTAAGAGAACTATCTGGCGGAGACAATAAAAAGCCTGTTTCAAAAAGCACAAATTTATCTCCGGAATATAAAAAAGGCATCAAAGAATTTTCTGAATATCTTGGAACCAAAGTAGATATCAAGATGGCTTCCAAAGGAAAAGGAAAGCTTATTATTCCGTTCACTTCAGAAGAAGATTATAATAGAATCAAAAAAATGATCCAGAGTGAATCTTAAGTATCTACTATCTGCGATTGTTTTTTTAATGCTTACTACCTTGGTAGTGGCGCAAGAAGACACATTGCAGCTTAAAACCAATCAAGATACTATTGTAGAAACCAAAAAAGATTACAAGGAATACAATCCTTTAGCACCCGCAAAGGCAGCATTTTACTCGGCTATTTTACCTGGGCTAGGACAAGCTTATAACGGCAAATATTGGAAAATTCCTATTGCATACGCCGGACTTGGGGTAGGTATTTATTTCTATTTGGATAACGACAAGCAATACGATAGATACAGAGATGCCTATAAAAGAAGACTAGCCGGCTTCCAAGATGACGAATTTATTGTAGAAGGCGTTACAAGAGTTTCTACAGATGGGTTAATCCGAGCTCAAAAATTCTATCAGCGTAACAAAGAGATCTCGTTATTGGTTACAGCCGGAATTTATATTCTTAATATCATCGATGCAAATGTAGATGCACATCTACAACAGTTTAATGTTAGTGAAGATCTTTCTTTCAAACCATCTGTTAATTTTGATGAGTTCTCAGGAAAAACACGATACGGAATGTCATTAAATTTTAATTTCTAAATATGAAGATTGCACTTTTAGGATACGGAAAAATGGGTAAAACCATCGAGCGTCTGGCAATTGAGCGTGGACATAGCATTTCCCATAAAATAACTGAAAATATTGAAAATATAGACCTTTCTGAAGCTAATGTCGCAATAGATTTTAGCATTCCAAAGGCAGCTCTTACCAATATAAAAACTTGCATAAAGAATCAGCTTCCTGTAGTATCTGGTACCACCGGCTGGTTAGAGAATTATGAGCAGGCAGTTAAACTTTGTGAAGCTGAAAATTCAACTTTTTTTATATGCTTCAAATTTTAGCATTGGCGTGAATTTATTCTTCGTTCTAAATGAGAAGTTAGCGAAGATCATGGATCCTTTTCAGAATTATACTGTAGCTATCGAGGAAATACACCATCTTCAAAAATTAGATGCTCCAAGTGGTACTGCAATTAGTTTAGCGCAACAAATTATTTCTAATTCCAGAAAAGAGGGTTGGCAATTAGATCATGCGGAAGAAAATGAAATTCCGATTACCGCGAAAAGAGAAGAAAATGTTCCCGGAACTCATACAGTTTCGTACAATTCAGACATCGATTCTATAGAAATTAAACATACAGCGCATTCCCGAGAAGGATTTGCTTTAGGAGCAATTATAGCCGCAGAATGGATAAGAGATAAAAAAGGAGTGTTTTCCATGAGGGATGTGCTTCAGAATTTGACCTAATAAATGTAACGGTATTAGTTTTTAAGACACCTATACCCTAAACTTAAGATATATGACTATTACGCAGTGGTTCTTGTTTTTCCTGATTATACAGGTTGTTCATTTTTTAGGAACTTGGAAATTATATATAAAGGCAGGAAGACAAGCTTGGGAAGCTGCAATCCCGGTTTATAATGCTGTAGTATTAATGAAAATAATCCGCAGACCTTGGTGGTGGACAATTTTATTATTTATTCCAATAGTAAATTTAATTATGTTCCCTGTTGTTTGGGTTGAAACCATTCGGAGTTTTGGTAAGCACAAACTCATAGACACTGTTTTAGTACTTCTCACTTTCGGACTCTACATTTATTATGTGAATTATATTGCTGATGTAAAATACATCCAGGACAGAAGCTTACACCCAAGAACAGCAGCCGGAGAATGGATAAGTTCCATTTTGTTTGCAGTAATCGCAGCAACCTTGGTGCACACCTATCTTATTCAGCCATTTACGATTCCTACTTCTTCTTTAGAAAAAACATTATTGGTAGGAGATTTTCTGTTTGTGAGTAAGTTCCATTATGGGGCGAGAACACCATTAACAGCGGTAGCATTTCCTATGGTTCATGATACCATTCCAATAATCAACACAAAATCCTATTTACCTAAACCTCAAATCCCATATTTCAGACTACCGGGATTTGAAAAAATAGAACGTTCAGATATTGTAGTTTTCAACTGGCCGGTAGATACTATGCGGTATATGATGACTACCGATAAATATTATTATAAACCAATAGATAAAAAAAACGAATTATGTAAAGCGTGCGGTTGGGGTTGCCGGGGATTCCTTAAGAATTGTAGATGGTAAAATCTTTATTAATTCTGAACCTTTAAAATTACCGGGGAGAGCCAAATTACAGTATAATTATATAGGGACATCCAAAGGAAAAGCATTCGATCCTTATTATTTATATCAGCGATACGATATTACAGATCCTTATAGATATGACCAAAGTTCCGGGAAATTTGTTATCAATCTTACTGAAGAAGCTTATCAGAAATTCAAGAATCATCCTAATGTTGAAACTCTTGAGCGCTTAAATGATTCAGCCGGAAATAAGGAACAAGGTTTGTTTCCAAAATCCAAAAGTTTATCTTGGAATAAGGATAATTTGGGGCCGATCTTTATTCCGAAGAAGGGAACAACTACAAAGTTAAATTTAGAAACTTTGCCATTCTACAAAAGGCTGATCGAAGTTTATGAAGGATCTGAATTAGGAATCGAGAACAAATTAAGCGTTAATGGCACTCAAGTCCTGCTTAATGGACAGCCTACTGACACTTATACCTTCAAGATGGATTATTACTGGATGATGGGAGATAACCGCCATAACAGTCTTGATAGCCGTTATTTCGGATTTGTACCGGAGAATCATGTGGTAGGAAAACCTGTATTTGTTTGGTTTAGTTGGGACACCAATGGTGATGGTATCATGAATAAAATACGATGGGAACGCTTATTTACTACTGTTAGCGGAGATAAGGAACCTACCTCCTATCTGCCTTATTTCTTAATAGGACTTTTGGTATTATTCGGTTATAATTTCTTCAAGAAGAAAAGGGATTCATAATTAATTTATTCCTCATGAAAGAGATCTTAGTCAGTCTACCATATTTTGGGCCTATTTCTCAGTTTAAGGAATTAGTAAACACGTCTAAAGTTTGGATCGAGAAAGAGGATAATTTCCAAAAGCAAACCTATCGTAACCGTATGTATATTTATGGAGCGAACGGAAAGCTAAGTTTGAATATTCCTATAAAGCACTTACCTAAAACTGAGGTTAAGGTACATCAGAAATATAGCGAGGTTAAAATAGATAATGAAGACAGATGGCAAAGCGTGCACTGGAAGTCTTTAAAAACAGCTTACCAGACCTCTCCTTTTTTTGAATTTTACGAAGACGAACTTGCTCCACTATTCAGTAAAGAGTATGTGAGACTTTACGAATTCAATCAAGATTGTTTTAAAACCATTCTGGAATGTCTGCAGTTAGATCTGGAGTTTGAATATACATCAGAATACAATAAAGAACCAGAGAATCTAGTTGATCTTCGGAGTCTAGCGAATGCTAAAAGCAGCGTAGCAATCCCGGAATATATGCAGGTATTTCAAGAGAAACATGGATTTTTATCCAACCTTTGTATTTTAGATCTTCTTTTTAATGAAGGGCCCAATGCTGTTGAATATTTAAGAGGAATGTAATTCTTTTACCAACTAATGGTAGAATATATTGGATAATGATCTGATAGTTTTACAGAAAATACTTCGAAAGTCTGCGTTTTTAAACCTTCATCTATCATCATAAAATCGATTCGGAGCGGAAAATAATTTAGGTTAAAGGTTTTTCCGAAGCCGCTTCCTACTTCAAGAAAAGCATCTTTAAATCTATTTCCTCTAACTAATTTGTAGATATAAGAAAAGGCTGTATTATTAAAGTCACCTAAAATCAAAGTCTTGTACGGGGATTTTTCCACTTCCGCCATCATCATTTCCGCTTGCTTTTGCTGAAGCTTAAACCCATAACCAATTCGTCCAAAGAGCTTCTTAGAATCTTCTTTTTGCAAATCGTCTATTCCCGGTTTTATATTTAGAGATTGAAAATGAACATTAAAAACGCGTAGCGTATCTTCATTTTTTACAATATCCACAAAGATGGCATTGTTGTTTCCATCTTCAGGAAAATCTACTGAATGGGTGTTTATAATAGGATACTTCGAAAAGATCGCTGAACCAAACTCTGAACCCCCATCTTTCAGCTTTATAAAATTATAAGGATACCTTTTTACCATTCCGGAAACTCCTACAAAATGCTCTTGAGTCACTAATATATCCGGATCTTTTTCAGCAATAAAACTGGTGATTTTTTCAGGGATTTTATCATCTTCTACCCATTTGTAGGCGTTGAACATTCGTACATTATAACTCATCAAAGAAATACTATTCGTTCCTTCCGTTTCAGGCTCACCCGAGAACTGAATCCAAGAAAGCACATAATTATAGCCCAGCGCTAGGACAATAAGAGATAGAAACAACTGTCTTTTAAAACGAACGGTCCAAAAAAGCAGAAAAATGAAATTACATAGAATAAGTAACGGTACTCCCAAGCTGAGTACAGAGAGTAAAGGAAATGTTTTTGGAGGAACGTATGGCAATAAGTAGGAAAGCAGTAGCGCGAACGCCATAAACGAGTTTAGGATAAAGATTAATTTATCCAACCAACCGAGATTCTTCATTTACTTGTCTTTACCGGCATGAAACAAGAAATCTTTCTCCTGCTTGGTTAAACTATCGTATCCACTGGTACTAATCTTATCGAGGATAGCATCTATTTTTTGCTGTTTTTCATCTTTGTTGATGATTGGAACTTTTGTTTTATAAGGGCTCGCACCTTTTTTCTTATAAACCGTTTTCATTTTCGGTTTCGCTTTTTGAGAAGCATCGAATAACGAAATAAACCAATTGATAAACTTTTCGAAACCGCTTGCAATATCATTTCCTTGCGCTAGTTGCTTTGTGTACACATATCCCAAGAAAGCACCACCTAGATGCGCGAAATGCCCACCAGCATTGCCAAATGGGATCTGGATAATATCTATTACTACTAGAAACGCAGCGATATACCAGAATTTTATAGACCCTAGAAACATCAATCTGATCTTCATATTTGGAACTTTGGTAGCAACACCTACTAATACCGACATTACTCCGGCAGATGCTCCTACTAAATATGATTTTCCGGTAGCTTCAAAAGCGGGAAATAGATTATAGCTCAACATATAAACCAAGGCGCCAATTACAACTCCAAGAAAATAAAAGGTCAATAATTTTTTTGGAGAAAAATAATTTAGGAAATAGATGCCCGCATAATAAAGAATAAGCATGTTCGAGAGAATATGCCAGATTCCCGAATGCAGAAAAGAATAGGTAATTATAGACCAGGGTTTAAAAACAAATTCTCCTAGTTCCTTAGGAAAAACCAACCACTCTGTTATAAAATCTGAAGGTAGGTTAAAAAGAAAGGCAATGGTTTTAATTAAGAAGAAAAGGATAAAGACAACAACATTTATTGCAATCAGTTTTTCAACAACCGTTGCTGTTTGCAATTTATATCTGAATTTATCTGCTGGTCCCATTAATACCACCTATTTTGTTCAAACTGATTCTTTTTCCAGTACCACATCATAATAAACCCAAACAGTGCTCCCCCAACATGTGCAAAATGAGCTATTCCCCCTCCAAATAAGGAGTACCCGGTTACACCGGAGAATAGATCTATTGCAATTAATATAGGAATAAATATTTTCGCCTTGATAGGGACTGGTACGAATAGTAAAAATAATTCAACATTTGGAAATAACATACCAAAAGCGACTAAAACTCCATAAATTGCTCCGGAAGCTCCAACAGCCGGAGTATTATAAGCCGTAAACATACTTTCTAAAGTGTCTTTAGAAACACTGCCCAATATGGAAGTATTGTACTGCCCGGTTTCCAATAGTTGCTGTATGTCCATTGGGTTCATTCCAGCATTTACTAAAGCATTATAACCAGATTCTACATGAAAATAATTCACTAACGAGTGTATAATTGCAGCTCCAATTCCGCAGGAAAAATAGAAGAAAATAAATTTATTTTTCCCCAACATTTGCTCTATCGGACTCCCGAAGGCCCATAATGCATACATATTGAAAAGGATATGCATAAATCCGCCATGCATGAACATGTGGGTAACTATTTGCCAAACTCCAAAATTTTCATTCTGAAAGAACCAGAGAGAAAATAATTTATAGGTATAATCACCAACGAACATAGTGCCAACAAAGAAGATGGCATTGATGATAATAAGTATTTTAACAGTATCTGTAATTCTTCCCATTTACATGAATTTTTTTTCCAGTTCTTCCACCGGCAAGGTAATAAAAACAGGCTTGTTAAACGGCGTTAAACTTGGCTCTTTGCAGGCAAATAAACCATTAACAATATGCTGCTGTTCTGTAGCATTCAACAAATTTCCAGACTTTACCGCCATGCTCCTAGCTAACGATTTGGCAAGCAGGTCTGTATGCGAAAAATTGTTTTCTGGGACTTCATTTTGGAAATCAACCAGTAGTTGTTCCAGTAACATTTCTACTTCACTTTCTGAAATAGATGTTGGAATTCCAATAATTTCTGCGGAATTCGAAGTGATTTCTGAAAATATAAATCCGGTTTGCTCCAATGAATCCTTGATACCCTTTAACAATTCCGTCTCCTGTTGATTAAATTGAAGCACTAACGGGAATAATAACTGCTGACTTACCGCTGCAGAAACAGTTATGCTCTTCAATAATTCTTCGTATAAAATTCTTGTATGCGCTCTATGCTGATCTATTACTAGCATTCCATTTTTAAGCGTGCTGATAATAAATTTTTTATTTAATTGAAAAGTGGTGTTCTGCGACTCCTCTGTTTGGGAGGCTCCAAAAAGGTTTCCAGTAACTTCCTCGCTTTCAAATTCTATCTGCCGAACATCTACATCGTCTCCCGTACTTTCAGATTGCAATCCGGTATACAAACTTTCCCAACTAGCAGATTCCTTTTTAAAGTTACTTTTAAAATTAGATGAAGTAGTTAGCGACTCATTTTTGAAGGGATTAAAACTTCTATCTACCTCTACTTGTGGTGTAGAAGCTCGTTTATTTTCATAATTATAGGGCGTATCTAAATTAGGATCGCGTTCAAAATCCAACACAGGAGCAACATTAAACTGCCCTAGACTATGTTTAATCGCACTTCGTAAAATGGCATATAGCGCATGCTCATCGTCGAATTTTATTTCGGTCTTAGTAGGATGAATGTTGATATCTATACTCTTAGGATCTACCTCGAGGTATAAAAAATAGCTTGGATAAGCCCTGTCTTTCAACAATCCTTCAAAAGCTGCGCTCACAGCATGATTTAAATAAGGACTTTTTATAAACCGATCGTTAACAAAAAAGAATTGTTCTCCTCTTGTTCGCTTTGCATATTCCGGTTTTCCAACAAATCCAGAGATCTTTAAAATTTCTGTTTCCTCATTTACAGGAACAATTTCTCATTGGATTTTCCACCTAAAATATTGGTAATACGTTGTCTATAATTAGAGGCGGGAAGATTGAATAATTCCCCTGTATTATGAACTAAAGAAAAGGATATTCCCGGATGTGCTAAGGCTACCCGTTGAAATTCATCTATAATATGGCGGGTTTCTACCGTATCTGACTTTAAAAAGTTTCTTCTGGCAGGAATATTATAAAAAAGATTCTTAACGCTTATAGAAGTTCCTTTTGCAGTGACACAAACTTCCTGAGAAGTGATCTGGCTTCCTTCAATTTTTATGCAAGTCCCAACTTCATCTTCCTCTCTTCTGGTTTTTAGTTCTACATGCGCAATCGCAGCTATAGAAGCTAATGCCTCTCCCCTAAACCCTTTTGTTTGAAGTTGAAAAAGATCTTCAGCAGCTTTAATTTTTGAAGTTGCGTGACGTTCGAAACTAAGTCTGGAATCTGTAATGCTCATCCCAGAGCCATCATCTATTACACTAATTAAGATTTTTCCGGCTTCCTTGATATACACCTGAATAGTAGATGCCTTTGCATCTATAGCATTTTCCAGTAATTCCTTTATAACAGAAGCAGGTCTTTGTACCACTTCCCCCGCAGCAATTTGATTAGCCACATGGTCTGGCAGTAGATGAATAACATCGGTCATGGAAAATTAATTCTAAAAGATGGATAAATCAAAATCTATGATCCACAAGAAAATTAAAATCAGGATGATAATAATATAGATCACACGTTTATTGATTTCCCGATTGCCTCGAGTTCTACTAGAACTTCTAGCCTCTGCCCATTGCGAACCGAAATCTATAGAATTTGTAGTGTTTTTATATTTTGAAAATTTAGAATCAAAATCATAAATATTTCCCGTGTCTTTTCCTTTATAATAACGTGGCGTGTAATTATAACGGGTGTTCTTGCGAGATTTATAGAAATTGATTTTCAAAATATGTTAGTTTCTTATGGAAATCCAAATTTACTCAAAAAGCAAGAGAATAGAAAGCTTGTTCGAGCAAAAAGAAAAGAACAAGAATAATGCCGAAAGAAAAAAGTTTTAAAACTTGGCGTCTATTCTTAATTGTGCCATTTTAATGGCGGTAACTGCAGCTTCAGAACCCTTATTTCCAAATTTACCTCCGGAACGATCTATTGCTTGCTGCATGTTTTGATCTGTTAACACGCAGAAAATAACAGGGATGTCATTTTGAATATTAAGATCCTTAATTCCCTGTGTTACTCCTTGACACACAAAATCGAAATGCTTGGTTTCCCCTTCGATCACACTTCCTATAGCGATAATCGCATCCAGCATATCGTAGCTTTGTTGCATTTTTTTACAACCATAAATAAGTTCGAAACTTCCGGGAACGTTCCAACGAACAATATTTTCGTTAATCACGCCATTCTCCTTCAGCGTATCGAAAGCGCCTTTAAAAAGGCCTTCAGTAATATTTTCATTCCATTCGGCTACAACAAGACCAAACCGGAAGTTTTTAGCTTCCGGCATTTGGCTTTTATCGTATTCGCTAAGATTTTTTCCTTGTGTTGCCATTGGAAATCTTTAGTTCATTGCTTGAGCTTTCCCTAAATAAACAGCAACTTGATTTGCTTCAGGTGTATCAGCAAATTCATCTTTAATTCTATTTAAATATTCAACAGCTTTTTCACCTTCACCTAATTGAATTGCAGTGATTGCAGCTTTCAATAAAAATCTAGGCGCAGTAAATTCGTTAGAACGCATTGTTGCTGCCTTCTCATAATAATTAAGCGCTTCTTCAGGCTGGTCTAATTGAAGAAATGCATCTCCCATTCCGCCAACAGCTAAAGCTGATAAGATCTCATCGTCTCCATCAAAATCTTCTAAATGATCTATCGCTTCTTGGTATTTATTAGTATTTAAATATGCAAAACCTGCGTAATAATGAGCAAGATTTCCAGCACTTGTATTTCCGTAGTTATCTATAATATCCAAGAAACCATATTTCCCTTCTCCACCATTCAATGCCATATTATATAAAGAATCACTCTCTACACCTGTTCCGGCTAAAGCTGTATCAAAATATTGTTGCGCTTGAAACATTTCGTTAGAAGCTTCTAATTCGTTAGGCTCTTGAATAAAACGTTGCCATCCTAAATATCCTAAAACAACAACAGCCGCCAATCCAACAATAATGTAGATCCATTTTTGATTTTCTGCAACCCACTCTTCTGTTCTTCCCGCACCTTCGTCTAAGGTGTTAAAAACTTCTGCGGTTGTAGATTCTTCCTCTACTTGATTCTTTCTCTCTTCTTTAGTAGAAGGTTTAGAACCTTTTTTCTTGTACGTAGCCATAAAATTGGTTTAATGAGTCGCAAAAATAAAATTTTTATTCTTATTTGAAAGGGAAATTATTTCTTATTTTTTAATACTTTTTGCGCTATTCTTTTACCTTTACTAAAATAAAATTAATAATTATTTAGCTGAATAACAGCCTTTTATGTTTTTAAAAACGCTTTCCCTAGTCAATTATAAAAATTTAGATTCCTCCAGTTTTGATTTCGACTCCAAAATAAATTGTTTTGTAGGTAGAAATGGCGTTGGAAAAACCAATATTTTAGATAGCATCTATCATTTATCTTTTGGAAAGAGTTATTTCAACCCAATTACCAGCCAGAACATCAACCACAATGCCGATTTTTTCGTTATTGAAGGCTCCTTAGAAAAAAATGATCGGGAAGAGCAAATTCTGGTTAGCGCAAAGCGTGGACAGAAAAAGGTGATTAAAAGAAATAACAAACCCTACGAGAAATTCAGTGAGCATATAGGTTTTATTCCAGCCGTAATGATTTCTCCAGGAGATCGCGATCTTATTATAGAAGGCAGCGATACCAGAAGAAAATTCATGGACGGTGTGATCTCCCAAAGCGATCAGATTTATTTAAATTCTTTGATTTCCTACGGAAAAGTGCTAGCTCAGAGAAATGCGCTCTTAAAATATTTTGCAGCTAACGCAAAGTTCGATCGGGATACTTTAGAGATTTATAATGCGCAGCTATCAGAATTTGGTGATATCATCTTCAAAAAGCGAAAGGAATTTTTAAATGAGTTTATTCCGATTTTCAATCAACGTTATTCAGAAATTGCGAATAATCAAGAACAGGTAAGTCTTGAGTACAAGAGTAAATTATTTGACAAATCGATATCAACATTGTTAGAAGAAAATCTTCAAAAAGATATGATCCTGCAATATACCAGTGTTGGCTTACATAAGGACGATCTTAGTTTTGAGATCGATGGACATCCAATTAAAAAGTTTGGATCTCAGGGACAACAAAAATCTTTTCTTATTGCACTAAAGTTGGCACAATTCGACTTTATTAAAAAAGTGAGCAAAGTAAATCCGATTCTATTATTAGATGATATTTTCGATAAGTTAGATGAACAGCGGGTTGCACATATTATAGCTTTGGTTGCCACCGATGAACTTGGCCAGATCTTTATTAGCGACACTCATGCAGAACGAACCGAAAAAGTGGTGAAAGAAAGCAACCAAACCTTTAAAATTTTTAAACTATGATTAGAATTAGTATGCTATTAATTTTTATGATCTCTTTAATTAGCTGTAATAATGAGCCGGAAGATCAATTAAAACATATTAATGGCTATTGGGGAATCGAAAAAGTTGAATTCACAAAGGATTCCATTCGGGATTTTAAAATAAATGAAATAGTAGATTATATCGAGATCGTAGATAGTATAGGATTCAGAATAAAAGTAAAACCACAGTTTGATGGCAACTATATTCCAGCCGGAGAGCCGGAAGAAATAAAAGTAAAACTTGAAGATAAGAAAGTGGCGCTTTATTATTCTACTCCTTTTAATAAATGGAAAGAAATTATTGTAGCTTCAAAAGAAAACAAAATTAGTTTACAAAATGAGCGAGGCATCATTTATCATTACAAGCGGTACGAACCACTAAAATTAGATTTGGATGAAAAAGAGAATGAATGAGAACATGAACTTGAGTGAGGCATTAGAAAGTTTTGTTTCTACCAATAAGCTTCAGAAAGGTCTTGACAAGGTAAACGTAAAAGATGTTTGGAACGAACAAATGGGGCCAGGAATTGTAAAATATACCACCGCTATAAAATTGGAGGGCAGTACTTTATTTATTCAACTGAGTTCTTCTGTTTTACGGGAAGAATTGAGTTATGGAAAAGAGAAGATCATTAAGATTTTAAATGAAGCTCTTAGAAAAGAACTTATTACGAAGCTGGTACTTAGGTAATTATATACACCTCACCCTGAACTAGTTTCAGGATCTACTGTTCAAACTATTGAGATGCTGAAACTCCCGATGCCTCGGGACAGCATGAAGGAAACCAACAGAATTAACCGTTAAAATAAAGACAACCACAAACAAAAAAAGCCGCTTCCATTAGAAAACGGCTTTTTTGATTCTATCTAAATGTAATCTAGAATAATTCTCTTCCTGCGAAATGAAAAGCAGCTTCAATAGCAGCATTCTCATCACTATCACTTCCGTGAACTGCATTTTCTCCAATAGAAGCAGCATATTTCTTACGGATAGTTCCTTCTGCAGCTTCAGCTGGGTTAGTAGCACCAATTAAAGTTCTAAAATCTTCAACAGCATTATCTTTTTCTAATACAGCAGCAACAATAGGACCTCTTGTCATATATTCTACTAATTCCCCGAAAAATGGACGTTCGTTATGAACAGCATAAAAAGTTTCAGCATCTTTACGAGACATCTGAGTTAATTTCATTGCAACGATTCTAAATCCTGAAGTATTGATAAGTTCAAGGATTGCACCGATGTTCCCGTTTTCAACTGCATCGGGTTTAAGCATTGTAAAAGTTCTATTCGTAGCCATATTATGGTTTTTAATTTTTTGCAAAAATAAGCATTTGAACACTTTATGCAAGATTATCCTTTTCTTTTATGATTATTATAGGAATACCATTCGGCTAAATCATGCTGCTTTCTAGTTTTAAAAACTTTTATGCGGTTTGGAACGTATATAATCTAAGGTACTATTATTGATATGTAGTTTGTAGATTTAGGTATCTGCGATAGCCTAGTTTCAATATAATTGAAGAAAATTTATTTTAATGACTTCAGAAAACCCTTAATAAGATGATTAATTTCGCCCCTTTGCATCAGATATCTTTTATAAAGCACTCTTTATTCTTCATTTTCAGTTTTTTGTTGTTTTCATGTTCTAACGACGATTCCACAACAATTTCAGAAGAACTAGAAGAAAACTCAGGCATGCAAGTTATTCCAACGAATCCTTGTGAAAATGGGATGGCAGGGAATTATCCTTGCAAGGATTACGATCTAATGTCTCATATAAGCCTTTCTGAATTTTCAGCAACCTCAGGAAACGATTCCTGGGGATGGACAGATTCCAGCACAGGAAAAGAATATGTTATATTGGGACTGGATAACGGAACCGCTTTTATAGATATCTCCAACCCCACAGAGCCAATTTATTTAGGAAAATTAATTTCTCAAACTCCTCCTGCTTTACATCGCGACATAAAAGTATATCAAAATTATGCCTTTGTTGTAAGTGAGGCCGAAGGTCATGGATTACAAATTTTTGACCTTACAAAATTGCGAAACATTACTAATACACCGGTCACTTTTCAAGCTGAAGCTACTTATAATGAATTTGAACATGCACATAACATTGTAATTAACGAGACTTCCGGATTCGCTTACGTTGTAGGCTCTAACTCTTTTGGTGGGGGACCACATATCATCAACATACAAAACCCTTTGAACCCAATTTTTGCGGGAGGTTATGATCTAGACGGATATAGTCACGATGCGCAAGTGGTAACCTATAATGGTCCAGATACAGATTATACAGGAAAGGAAATTTATATTGGAAGTAATGAAAACAAAGTTGTTATTGTAGATGTTACCGATAAATCTAATCCGAAAAATATCTCAACGTTTATCTATGAAAATGTGGGATATACGCATCAAGGCTGGTTAACCGGAAATCAGAAATATTTTTTAGTCGGAGATGAGTTTGATGAGTTGCAAACAGGAAATAATACTAGAACCATTATTCTAGATTTTACAGATCTTGACAATCCTAAATTACATACGAACTATACCGGTGCTCTGCCGGCCATAGATCACAATGGATATGTGAAAGACAATTTGTTTTATTTAGCAAATTATACAGGTGGATTGCGCGTGATAGATATTTCTGATATCGAAAATAAAAATTTAAACGAAGTAGGATTTTTCGATACATTCCCTTTAAATAATGCTGCAGATTTTAATGGGGTATGGAATGTATATCCTTTTTTTGAAAGCGGTAACATTGTATTAAGCGATATAGATAATGGTCTTTTTATCGTAAAGAAAAAGACCTAGAACTACATTATATAATGATAATTAATAGCGCTGTGCTATCTTATTTTATAAAATATATATTTTGTAATTTCACGCTCGAATTTAAAGTTTGAATCAGCAATATTATTAAGGTAATCTCTCTACAAGTTTCAGAAATCTTTGAAATTAAAATAGATTACTTCACCTTTGTTGCTATTCCGCTTTAATTGGAATTAAAATATGATTGAACAAAGCATTTTAGAGATCACGTCTGCCCTATCTCGGGCTAATAATATTGTAATAGTACCGCATAAGGGACCAGATGGTGATGCTATTGGTTCTTGTTTAGGGCTTTATCATTTCCTCAAGGAAAAAGGACATCATGTACATGTAATTGCTCCTAATGATTATCCGGATTTTTTAAAGTGGCTTCCGGGACAAGAGGACATCCTGATTTACGAAAAAGATTATATGATTTGTAAGCCATTAATTACAAATGCCGATATCATCTTCACCTTAGATTTTAACGATCTTTCGAGAACTGGAGATATGCAGGATCCATTAACAGAGGCTGAGGCGACTTTTATAATGATAGATCACCATCCTGAGCCTGCTACCTATGCGCATCACACCTATAGTGATGCTACTATGAGTTCTACTTGCCAAATGGTGTATCAATTCATAAAAAAATTAAGAGCTGTAAAAAATATTACCCCGGAAATTGCTACTTGCTTATACACGGGGATAATGACAGATACCGGATCTTTCAGATTTAGATCTACATCCAGTGAAACGCATAAGGTAATTGCCGATTTAATCGAGAAAGGAGCTGATAATGCAAAGATCCATCAAAATATATACGATACTTCTTCGGAAAGTAGATTGAAATTATTAGGTGTTGCGCTTCAAAATTTAAGAATTAATAAGGAATTAAGAACCGCTTATATAACACTTTCACAGGAAGAGTTAGATAAGAACAATTTCAAAAAAGGAGATACCGAAGGTTTTGTGAATTATGGTTTATCTCTGGAAGGAATAATTTTCGCAGCTATTTTTATAGAACATAAAACAGATGGAATTATCAAAATAAGCTTCCGTTCTAAAGGAAGTTTCAATGTAAATGAATTTGCGAGAGCTCATTTTCATGGTGGTGGACACGTAAATGCTGCCGGTGGAAAAAGTGATATTTCGTTGGAGGACACTATTGTGAAATTCAATACCGTGCTACCGGAATATAGGGAAAAATTAAGTTTATGAAACTAAAATTTATATACGTTATTGTGGCGATCTTTGGGATTTTAGGATGTAAATCTCCTGAAGCCAGAAGACCAGTCACTCAAAATTCTGGGTCGTTTATAAATGAATCTATCAAAAGGAACAAAAAATTAGTTGCGAAAGAAGAAGCGATTATCTTAAAAATGATCGAGCAGGATTCCACCCGAAATTATATAGCTTCCAGCAATGGATTTTGGTATTATTATAATGAGAAATCTACCGATTCTTTAAATGTGGAAATGCCGGAATATGGCGATGTCGTTAGATTCGATTATAATATAAAAGATTTAAATGGCAATTATATCTATGATGTTGGCGAAATCCCAACCAAAAGATATGCTATGGACCGTGAAAACCTTTTTGGCGGATTAAGAGAAGGTCTAAAATTGATGAAAGCCGGGGAAAAAGCTACATTTATCTTTCCATCTCACAAAGCATTTGGATATTATGGGGATAAAGATAGAATTGGAACTAATATTCCTATAATTACCGAAGTAACATTACACACGATTACCCAAGAAATAAACACTAATAAATCTGATAATTAATTAATATGAAAAGATTAAGCATGCTTTTGGTTTGTGCCATTCTACTTGGCCTAGTAAGTTGTAAAGAGGATTATCCGGACCTTAAGGACGGTCTTTATGCAGAATTCAATACTAATAAAGGTTCTTTTATAACCGAATTGTATTATAAAGAAACACCTACAACGGTTGCCAATTTTATTTCCCTTGCTGAAGGTGATAGCCATACTATGTTAGATAGTACTTACAAAGGAAAAAAATATTATGACGGACTTATTTTCCACCGTGTGATTAAAGATTTTATGATTCAAGGAGGAGATCCAACAGGAACAGGAAGTGGAGATCCAGGATATAGATTTCCAGATGAGATAGTAGATTCGCTTAGCCATGCTACAAAAGGAACATTATCTATGGCCAATGCAGGTCCTGGCACTAATGGAAGTCAGTTTTTTATCACATTAGCGCCAACGCCTTGGTTAGATGGGAAACACACTATTTTTGGAAAAGTAATGGAAGGACAAGCTGTTGTGGATAGTATTGGTATGGTTAAAACCGTTGCAAGAGACAAGCCGGAGCAAGACGTAGTTTTAGAGAGTGTGAAAATCATTCGTAAAGGAAAAGACGCTAAGAATTTTAAAGCTTCAAAAACTTTCGAAACTAATTTAGCGGAAGCTAAAATTGAAGAAGAAAAGAAGGCAGAGGCCTCTAAAGCTCTAAAGTTAGAAAATGCCGATAAATTTAGTGCGCTAAAAGCTGATACCGAAGAACTGGAAAGCGGAGTTAAAATACATTATCTAGAAAAAGGAGAAGACACAAAAATTCCTCAAGGCTCTATGATCATGGTGAACTATGCAGGTTATTTTGAGGATGGAACTTTATTCGACACAAGCTGGCAAGAAGTTGCGGTAAAAAATGATGCTCTTAATATCGCAAAAAGAGATCAAGGTGGCTACCAACCAATGCCTACTAAATATGGTCCAGATGCCCCGATGATCCCAGGATTTAGAGATGGTTTGGCTGCGATGAATGTTGGAGACCGAGCAGTGATTTATATTCCATCTCACTTAGGATATGGTGAAAGAGGATATGGACAGGCTATACCGCCAAATACCGATCTTATTTTTGAACTAGAAATAGTAGAGATTCAGAAATAATACTGAAATATCTAATACTAAAAAACCCGCTTCCAAAAAGGAAGCGGGTTTTTTTTATGCAATTTGTTTTATTATTTAAATTATCTACCAAATAGGTTTCGACAGGCTCAACCTGACACTCCATTACAAATCTAAATTGTCACATTGAGCTATTCTAAAATATGATTTAACAATACAAACCTAAATAGATCTCAACAGGCTCAACCTGACACTCCTTTTACAAATCTTAATTGTCATATTGAGCTTGTCAAAATATGATTTAACACAACATATCTAATAGATCTCAACAGGCTCAACTTGACATTCGTATACAATACCAAATTTGTCATATTGAGCTTGTCGAAATATGAACAAATTTTATTTCTTCGGAATGTTCTTAAGAATCTCTAATACAAATTTCCAATATTTCTGAGATGATGAAATGCTTGCACGCTCATCTGGAGAATGCGCTCCTCTAATTGTTGGTCCAAAAGAGATCATATCCATTTCCGGATAATGACTTCCGATAATCCCACATTCTAATCCTGCATGACAGGCAGCAACATCTGCTTTTTCATCAAATAATTTAGAATACAAGTTGTCCAGTACCGTTAAAATATCTGAATCCCTGTTTGGTGCCCATCCCGGATAATCTCCAGATAAAGTAACCTCGAAATCTGCAAGCTCAAAACTAGCTCTCAAAGAATTGGTAAGATCGTCTTTAGAAGATTCTACTGAAGATCTTGTAAGACATTTTAGATTGATGTTTCCATCTTTAATTTCAACCTTCGCCAAGTTGTTAGAGGTTTCTACCAAACCATCAATTTCCGGGCTCATTCTAAACACTCCATTATGCAAAGCATATATAGATTTTAAAACGATTTCTTGAGTTTCAGAATCCATCACCTTTTTCGGAGTTTCAATCTTAACCAGTTCTAAGTTCATCTTAGGTTCTAGTTTGGCATATTCCGTTTTAATAGCTTCAAAATCACTCATCATTTCAGATTCAAAAGCTTTTATCTGGAAATCATCTATCAGCACAACTGCTTCACTTTCTCTGGGAATAGCATTTCGTAGTCCGCCACCATTCACTTCAGCAATACGAATTCCGAAATTCTCTGACGCGTTATATAATAAGCGATTCATCAATTTATTGGCATTTCCCAATCCTTTGATGATATCCATCCCGGAATGCCCACCTTGAAGTCCATTTAACGTGACCCTGAAAGCACTCATTTCTTCGGGTGTATCCTCTTGGGTGTATTTTCTGGTAGCAGTAACGTCTACTCCCCCGGCACAACCAATTCCTATTTCATCATCTTCTTCAGTATCCAAATTCAAAAGAATGTCTCCTTGCAACAATCCAGGCTCCAAGCCTTTTGCACCCGTCATTCCGGTTTCTTCATCTATTGTGAACAAAGCTTCGATTGCCGGGTGTTCTATAGAATCACTTTCCAAAATGGCCATGATGGTAGCCACTCCCAGACCGTTATCTGCACCCAACGTAGTTCCTTTAGCTCTCACCCAATCCCCATCTACATACATTTCTATTCCTTGAGTATCAAAATCGAATTTGGTATCGTTATTTTTTTGATGCACCATATCCAAGTGAGACTGCAAAACCACTGCTTTTCGATCTTCCATGCCAGCGGTTGCTGGTTTCTTGATTATTACATTCCCTACCTTATCTACAAGTGTTTCTAAATTCAGTTTATTCCCAAAATTCTTCATAAATTCGATCACCCGCTCCTCTTTTTTAGAAGGACGGGGAACTTCATTAAGATCGGCGAATTTATTCCATAAAACTTTAGGTTCTTGTGCTCTTATTTCTTCATTCATAGTATTAATATTTGCTATATTCACAAAGATATTGGTAATTCACAAACCACGAAATTTTTAGAAGCTTATTAGAATTTATTTAGGAAGTGAAAAATAGAACGAGTCTCATTTTAGCCATTTTATTGCCAATACAAATTATTGCAATCAAAATAATTTCAGGCTTTCCAAATTTTATAGAAACTTGGTATAGCACAGGAATATATCCTTATATCGCTAAAATCATGCGATTTTCTCTAGGAATTTTTCCGTTTTCAATTGGAGACCTTTTATATACTTTTCTTATAATCTCCATCATTAGATGGGTCTATATTAGGTTTAAAACCAAATTTAGAAGTTTTAGAAAATGGTCTTTAGACCTACTCGCCACATTTTCTATTATTTATGCCTGTTTTCATATTTTTTGGGGCTTCAATTATTACAGACTTCCACTCCACCGCACCTTAAAAATAAAAAACACTTATACGACGGAAGAGCTTATACTTTTAACCGAAACACTTATCAAAAAATCGAATCAGGTACATACCGGTTTGGTGGATAACGATTCATTAAAAGTGGATTATAAATTTAAAAAGACAACACTCTTCAAAAAAACCATTGAAGGTTATGAGAGTTTAAGTACGAAGTATCCAAAACTTACTTATGAAGGCAAAAGCTTAAAAAGGTCGCTTTACAGCATTCCATTAACCTATATGGGCTTCAATGGGTATTTAAATCCGCTTACTAATGAAGCGCAGGTAAATACGCAAATTTTAAGATATAAGATCCCAACTACTGCAAGTCATGAAATTGGGCATCAGCTAGGATTTGCGAAAGAGAATGAAGCTAACTTTATTGCCTGCCTAGCAACTATGAATCATCCAGATCCATATTTTCAATATTCCGGATTTACCTTCGCATTACGCTACTGCTTAAATGAATTGTATCTAAGAGACCAAGCAAAAGCAGATCAACTTCTAAAGAAAATCCATCCAGGAATTTTGGCCAATTATAAAGAAGTGAGAGATTTCTGGCAAACCCATCAAAACCCTTTAGAACCAATTTTTCAAGTTACTTATAGCGGGTTTCTAAAAGCAAATAATCAAGCTGAAGGCATGAAAAGTTATAGTTATGTGGTTGCTCTTTTAGTTAATTATTTTGACGATGTAGAGAATGCTTTTTAGGCTAATTCTCTATTCCATATAATATTCTTAAATTCAGCTTTCTTAATTTCAAAAGAAAACCACTTTAAAACAACTAATTATATGAGATTAAAATTTCTACTCTGTTGCCTTGTATTTTTTTCAGGGCTCAATTTGTATGCGCAAGATTACTTTCCCAGCAATGATGGTGTAAAGTCTGAAAACACCAACTACACAATCTTCAAAAATGCCAAAATCCATGTAGATCCTTCTACAATTATAGAAAATGGAATGATCGCAGTTAAGGAAGGGAAAATTACTGCTGTTGGCAAAAACATATCTATACCAAAAAACAGTATTGTTGTAGACCTTAATGGCAAAGAAGTCTATCCTTCATTTATCGAAATCTACAGCGATTTTGGAATGAAAAAACCAACAAAAGCTAGTAGCGGAAATGGGCAACCACAATATAATGCAGGCCGAGAAGGCTATTATTGGAACGATCATATTCGTCCGGAAACGAATGCCTTGGAATCTTTCACTTTTGATAAAACCGAAGCAGAAAAATTTCAGAAAAACGGATTTGGAGTTGTAAATACACATCTAGCTGATGGTATTATGCGAGGAACCGGAATGCTAGTTAGCTTAAATGCGGAAGGCTCTGAAGGAGATCGGATTTTAAAGGACAGATCGGCTAATTTTCTTTCTTTCGATAAAAGTGTGCAATCCAGACAATCGTACCCAACCTCCATAATGGGTGCAATGGCGCTACTAAGACAAACATATATTGATGCTGCTTGGTACGCAAAAGGAAATATCACGAATAAAGATTTGGCTTTAGAAGCTTTAAATAGAAACAAATCTTTACCACAAATTTTCAAGACCGATAATTTATTAGATGAATTGAGAGCCGATAAGGTTGGAGATGAATATGGGATACAGTACTTAATTTTTGGTAGTGGAAATGAATTTGAACGTATTGCAGAAATCAAAAACACCAATGCCACATTTATTATTCCATTAGATTTCCCGGAAGCTTATGATGTAGAAAATCCATTTATGGCTAATAATGTGAGTTTGCAAGATATGAAGCGATGGAATCAGGCTCCATCTAACCTGATGCAGCTAGCAAAAAAATAATATTCCTTTCATCTTAACAACACAAAATTTAAAGGATGATAAGAAATTTAAAGAAAATCTTCTAAAAGCGATTTCTTACGGCCTAGATAAAAATAAAGCACTTGCGGCATTAACGACAACTCCAGCTAAATTTTTAGGAGAAGAGAATAAATTAGGAGTTATAAAACAAGGCGCTTGGGCGAACTTTTTAATCACTTCAGGAGACATATTTGACAAGGAAATTATACTTTTTGAAAACTGGATCCAAGGTCAGAAAGTGGTGTTGGAAAACATGAACACTGCAAACCTGGAAGGTAAATACACATTGGCGGTAGATGGAAAGAACTATGATCTTGAAATTACAGGAAAGCCAAATACTCCTAAAGCCGAAGTAAAATTGGGCGACCAGAAGATTAAATCTAAGTTATCTTATACAGATACTTGGATGCAGGTATTATTATCCTCGCCAGATTCTACCAAGACAGAATACACGAGGTTAATTGCAAAAGTTGGAGAAAACACTAATAAAATAAGTGGTCGAGCTATTTTAAGCAATGGTCAAGAAACTACTTTTTCTGCTACCAAGGCTGCAGAAAAACTAGAAGAGCCTAAGAAAAAAGAAGAAAATAAAGAAGAAACACTCCTTCCTATTGTGCCACTCACCTATCCAAATATGGCATACGGTTTTAAAGAACTTCCCAAACAAGAAGCTATTTTATTTAAAAACGCAACGGTTTGGACGAATACCGAAAAAGGAATTCTTGAGAAGACAGATGTTTTAATTAGAGATGGAAAAATTGCTGAAGTTGGTACAAATCTTAGTGCCGGAAAGGCGAAAGTTATCGATGCTTCGGGGAAACATTTAACCACGGGAATTATAGATGAACATTCCCATATTGGAGCCTCGGCTATTAATGAAGCGGGGCAAAATTCTTCAGCAGAAGTTACCATGGAAGATGTTATAGACCCTACAGATATTAATATTTATAGAAATCTTGCAGGTGGTGTTACTTCCATTCAATTATTACATGGCTCAGCAAATCCAATTGGAGGGCGTTCTGCAATCATGAAATTAAAATGGGGATCTAATGCGAAAGAGATGATTTTTCCCGATTCTCCTAAATTTATAAAGTTCGCGCTTGGGGAAAATGTAAAACAATCCAATTGGGATAGTAAAAGTAGATTTCCACAAACCAGAATGGGTGTAGAACAAGTCTTTACAGATTATTTTAGTCAGGCTAGAGATTATGAAGCCGCTAAGAAAACCGGTAACTACAGGAAAGATATAGAAATGGAAACCATAGTTGAAATTTTGAATGGCAACCGTTTTGTAAGTAGTCACTCTTATATTCAAAGTGAGATCAATATGCTTATGAAAGTTGCTGAAGCCTTTGATTTTAGAATCAATACGTTCACCCATATTTTAGAAGGTTACAAAGTTGCCGATAAAATGAAAGAGCACGGTGCCGGAGCATCTACATTTTCAGATTGGTGGGCTTACAAATACGAAGTGAAGGATGCGATCCCTTACAATGCTGCCATAATGCATAATGCAGGTCTTACAGTTGCAATTAATAGTGATGATGGAGAAATGAGCAGAAGATTGAATCAGGAAGCGGCAAAAAGTGTAAAATATGGAGGGATTTCTGAAGAAGAAGCTTGGAAATTCGTTACGCTAAATCCGGCGAAATTATTGCATTTAGATCATCGAGTTGGAAGTATCGAAACCGGGAAAGATGGTGATGTTGTGCTATGGTCTGGAAATCCACTTTCTATTTATAGCAAAGCTGAAAAAACCCTTATTGAAGGTGCTGTCTATTTTGATCTTGAAAAAGATAAAGTATTGCGAAATGAAATCGCTCAACAGAAGAATATGCTAACCGGGCAAATGTTAAGCGCAAAGAATGGTGGAGCAAAAACACAGCCTGCTACGAAGAAAGAAGATCAAAAAATGCACTGTGACACTTTGGTAACTTATTAATATTGAAAATGATGAAAAGATTAAAAATAACACTCTTACTGGGAATTTTAATATTAACAAGTTCCTTATACGCACAGCAAAGCCCAACCTCTGCTCAAACTGAGGCAGTAACTATTGTGGGTGCAACTGCACATATTGGGAATGGAGAGATCATAGAAAATAGCCTGATAATTTTTGAAAACGGAATTTTAACCCAGGTTTTAGATGCTTCTACCACCAAAATGCAATACCGCGGGACTATTATAAATGCTGAAGGGAAACATGTATATCCGGGCTTTATTGCTCCCAATACAACGCTTGGTTTAGTTGAAATAGCTTCGCTAAGACCTACAGACGATGAAGATGAAATAGGTGAAATGTTGCCACATATTAGAAGTTTGGTGGCCTATAATGCTGAAAGTCAGATTGTAGAAAGCATGCGCCCGAATGGTGTTTTAATTGGCCAGATAGTTCCAAGAGGTGGAACCATCTCCGGAACTTCATCTGTAGTTCAGTTTGATGCCTGGAACTGGGAAGATGCTTCAATTAAAAAAGATGCAGGGCTTCATATTAACTGGCCAAATAGTTTTAAACGCGGAAGATGGTGGTTAGGAGAAGAAAGAGGTTTGAAACCAAATGAAAAATATGCCGAAGAGGTTTTAAAGCTAACTCAATTTTTTAATAATTCCAGAGCGTATGTAGCGGGAGATCAAAAACAAGAGAATTTACCCTTCAAATCTATGGATGCTATTTTCAATAATGGAAAAAAGGTTTTTGTGCACGTAGATGGAGAACGTGAAATTGTAGATGCGATTCAGTTTAAAAAAGACCAGAATTTAAAGGATATGGTTATTGTTGGAGGTTACGATGCTGTAAAAGTTGCAGATTTAATTAAAGCTGAAAACATTGCTATTTTATCTCCTCGCCCACATTCTACCCCAAATCAAGATGATGAGGATTACGATTATAACTACAAACTTGCCAAGTTACTTACAGATAAAGGTATTTTAGTAGGTTTGGAAAGCAGCGGACAAATGGAACGAGCAAATACACGAAACTTGCCTTTTTATGCTGGAACTGTTGCAGCAAGTGGAATGGATAAAGAACAAGCTTTGAAATTAATCACCTTGAACAATGCCAAGATATTAGGGATAGATGATAGATTAGGAACTTTGGAAAAAGGAAAGGATGCTACCCTTTTTATTAGTGAAGGCGATGCCTTAGATATGCGAACCAATAAATTAACGAAAGCATTTATCCAAGGTCGGGAATTGAGTTTAGAAAGTCATCAAACTGAATTATATCACAGATATTCTGATAAGTATGAGAATCAGAAGGAGTGATAATTATGTTAATAGTTTATAGATTCCGTCACCCTGAACTTGTTTCAGGGTCTTCTCATGAAATACTGGGATGCTGAAACAAGTTCAGCATGACGACGAATTAATTAAATTCAAATTGAATAAAAAACCTCTGAAATTATCAGAGGTTTTTTATTTGTAACTCTCAATAAGTGTCTATTTTTACAACATGATCAAACAAATATCCAGCGCACAAAATCCAGTTGTAAAAAGACTTCTTCAGCTTCAGGAGAAATCTAGAAACCGAAAAAAAGAAGGGGTTTTTCTAGTGGAAGGTATTCGAGAAATTCAGCTTGCTTTTAAGGGAGATTATGCTTGTGAGGAACTTTTTTTCTGTGATTCTTTATTTCCTGCTGAAGGTTTGAAGCAACTTAGCTCGTTGGCCAAAAGCAATCCGGCGATTACTGAATTCTCCAAAGAGCTCTACGAAAAAATGGCATATCGAGGCAGCACCGAAGGTGTAATGGCACTTTTTAGATCTAAAGAATTAACATTAGCGTCATTAAGGATAAACTCTGAGAAACCCTTGATTTTAATAGCCGAAGCTCCTGAAAAACCCGGGAATATTGGCGCTTTACTCAGAACGGCAGATGCGGCGAATGTAGATGCGGTGATTATCGCAAACCCAAAAACCGATCTTTTTAATCCTAATATTATTAGATCCAGTGTGGGTTGTGTTTTTACCAATAACATCGCAGTTGGAACTACTTCAGAAATAATCAGTTTTCTGAGAGAGAAAAATATTTCTATTTATGCTGCTGCATTGCAGGCTTCAAAAACTTATTCCGAAATAGATTTCACTAATTCTTCGGCAATAGTGGTGGGGACCGAAGCTACCGGCTTAAGCCAAGAATGGATAGTTAATTCAACTCAAAATATCATTATCCCTATGAGTGGAGAAATAGATAGTATGAACGTATCTGTGGCAGCCGGAATTTTAATTTTTGAAGCCAAACGTCAACGAGGCTTTAAATGATACTTTTCGACTGCCAAAAATAGCATTTGGAACAAATATTGAAAACTTACAGAATATAAAACCTATATTAATCCCAAAGTTGTAAAATCCAATCCTACGTGAGTGCTGAAACCTTATTTTATATAATTGTTGCCATCATTTTAATAGATTTTATAATCGATAAGATTGTAGATTCTTTGAATGCAAGTCGGTTTAACGATCCTGTTCCAAAAGAATTGGAAGATGTATATGATGATGCCGAATACCGTAAATCTCAGAATTATAAAAAAGAAGTTTATAGGTTCGGAGTCGTTTCTTCTGTTTTCTCGCTATTCATTTTATTGGGTTTTCTGCTTTTCGATGGCTTTGCTATGTAGATGGAATTGCTAGTGGTATTACTGCCAATCCAATATATAAAGCCTTAATTTTCTTTGGATTTATCATGTTTGCAAGCGATATTCTCACGCTTCCATTTTCGTATTACAGTACCTTTGTAATAGAAGAGAAATACGGATTTAATAAAACAACCAAGAAGTTGTTTGTAATGGATAAATTAAAATCTTGGGGCTTAATGATCATCCTTGGAGGTGGAATTCTTGCGCTTATTGTTTGGTTCTATCAATTAACCTCAACAGATTTTTGGTGGTATTCTTGGATTGTGGTTACTGTTTTTATAGTATTCACTAATATGTTTTATGCAAAGCTAATAGTGCCGCTTTTCAATAAACAATCCCCACTAGAAGATGGATCACTTCGGTCTAAAATTGAAGCTTATGCCAATAAGGTAGGGTTTCAATTAGATAATATTTTTATCATAGATGGCTCTAAACGAAGTACAAAAGCAAATGCCTATTTCTCAGGATTTGGGAAGGAAAAAAGGATCACACTTTATGATACTTTGGTTAACGACCTAAGCGAAGAAGAGATCGTAAGTGTCTTGGCACACGAAGTAGGTCACTATAAAAAGAAGCATATCATTGTTAATCTTTTAGCCTCAATAGTAACTACGGGATTAACTTTATGGGTATTATCCTTATTTGTTGGCAATGCGCTATTATCTCAAGCTTTAGGTGTAGAAAATCCGAGTTTTCATATTGGTTTAATCGCATTCGGAATTTTATATAGTCCAATTTCAGAAATCACTGGATTAATCATGAATTATTTATCCCGAAAATTTGAATATCAGGCAGATGATTTTGCTAAAAATACATATAATTCAGCATCATTAATTTCAAGTTTAAAAAAATTATCCAAATCTAGTTTAAGCAACTTGACCCCACACAAAGCTTATGTTTTTATGCATTATTCGCACCCTACATTATTACAGCGAATTAAAAATTTAAGCTCTTAGTTTGTAGTTGTTTCTTTATAATGTTAATCGTATTTTTAAGTTATGACAGAAGCTGCAGTAGTTAAAGAAAATAAGGAAATTGCGCGCCAGTACAAAGAATTGTTACGCATAAGTTACAGATCCCTATCTAAAGAAGACAAGAACTTAATTAGGTTGGCTTTTGATACTTCCGTAGAAGCGCATAAAAATCAGCGCAGAAAATCTGGTGAGGCCTATATTTTTCATCCCATCGCCGTTGCAAAAATTGTTGCTTCAGAAATTGGTTTGGATGCAACTTCTATTGCCGCTGCACTATTGCATGACGTTGTAGAAGACACCACCTATACAATAGATGAAATTGAGAAAATGTTTGGTAAAACTGTTGCCTTAATTGTGGACGGACTTACCAAGATCTCGCATTTACAGCAACAGCAGGATAAAGACGTTTCTCTGCAAGCAGAAAATTTCAGAAAAATGTTGCTTACTCTGAACGACGATGTAAGGGTAATCATTATAAAAATTGCAGACAGGTTGCATAATATGCAAACTATGGATGCGATGAAACCAGATAAGCAGGTTAAAATAGCGTCAGAAACCCTTTATATTTATGCGCCATTAGCTCATAGAATTGGACTTTACAGTATTAAAACCGAACTCGAAGATCTGAGTTTAAAATATACCGAGCCGGAAGTTTACAATGATATCCTGCGAAAAATACGTGAAAGTAAGCAGGAACAAGATGCATATATAGAAGATTTTACTAAGGTTATTAAAGATTCTCTGGATCAAGAACATTTGGATTACACCATTAAAGGGAGACCGAAGTCTATCTATTCTATCTGGAGAAAAATAAAGACTCAAAATATCACTTTTGATGAGGTCTTCGATAAGTTTGCGGTTCGTATTATCTACAAAGGTGACGTGGCAAATGAAAAATTCTTGGCTTGGAAAATATATTCAATCGTAACCGATCACTTTAGACCTAATCCCATAAGATTAAGAGATTGGATCTCTTCTCCGAAATCTACCGGATATGAAGCATTACATATCACCGTAATGGGACCAAAAGGAAGATGGGTTGAAGTGCAAATACGAAGTGAGCGAATGAATGAAATAGCCGAAAAAGGTTATGCTGCTCATTATAAATACAAGCAAGGTGCTGAACAGGAAGAAAAGACCATGGAAGAATGGTTGAATAGACTACAGGAAGCCTTAGAAAATTCTGAAGCCAACGCAGTAGATTTTGTAGAGCAATTCAAACTGAATTTATACGCAAAAGAAATATTTGTGTTTACTCCACAAGGAGATCTAAAATCATTACCAAAAGGTGCTACTCCCTTAGACTTTGCCTTCAGCATTCATACCGCAATTGGATTGCATACCCGTGGTGCCAAGGTAAATAATAAGTTGGTGCCGCTTAGTCATGAGCTAAAAAGTGGAGATCAGATAGAAATCATCACATCAGACAGTGCGAAGCCTAACATCAACTGGTTAGATTATGCCAGTACAGCCAGAGCAAGATCTAAAATAAAATCTTCTTTAAGAGAAGAGAAAAAAGAGCTTGCAGAAGAAGGAAAAGCTGTTTTAGCAAGGAAGTTAAAAGCTCAAAAATTGAGTTTTAATGAAAGTATGATCAATGAGTTGGTGATCTACTTCAAATTAAAAACCAGTCTCGATCTTTTTTATAGGGTAGGAATTGGAAAAATAGACAATAAGAGTTTAAAAGAATTTACAGCATCCAGAAGCAATGCTTTTGTAAGTTATATTAAGAATAAGATCAGAACACCTAAGATCGCAGAAGATCTTAATAAGGAAGAAATCACTTCTAAGTACGACCAACTAGTATTCGGAAAGGAAGAAGAGGTATTAGATTATAAATTAGCAAATTGTTGCAATCCAATTCCTGGAGATCGCGTTTTTGGTTTCATTACTGTTAGTGAAGGTATAAAGGTTCATAAAAAGGATTGTCCCAATGCTATTCAGTTTCAAAGTAATTATGCATATAGGATTATTCAGGCGAAATGGATAGATTCCTCACAACAAGATTTCAAGGCAATTATCAATTTAACTGGGATCGATAATTTAGGATTGGTAAGTGAGATTACTCAAGAAATTTCAAAAAGTATGAATGTTAATATGCGTAGCATTAATTTTGATAGTTCAGATGGAGTATTTACCGGGAATATAACGGTTATTGTAAAAAACAATTCAATCTTAGATACACTAATAGAACATCTTAAAAAAATAAGTGGGATAGATAAGGTGTCAAGAGAATAAACCAATACCTTTGTAATCGAAGGAATATTATGAGCAAGAAAAGCGGAAATAAGAATGATCAAGCAGTTGTAAAAAACGTGTTTACCAAATATTTGGAGGAAAAAGGGCACCGTAAAACCCCGGAACGCTTTGCTATTTTACAAGAGATCTATAATAACGAAGAGCATTTTGATATAGAATCGCTTTATATCAACATGAAAAATAAGAAATATAGAGTAAGTCGCGCCACTTTATATAATACTATAGAATTGCTTTTAGAATGTGGTTTGGTAAGAAGGCATCAATTTGGCCAAAACCAATCACAATATGAAAAGTCCTATTTCGATAGGCAGCACGATCATATTATCTTAACCGACACAGGAGAGGTAATAGAATTTTGCGATCCTAGAATTCAAAGTATTAAGCAAACAATTGAAGAGATTTTTAATATTGAAGTTTCTAAACATTCTTTATACTTTTACGGCACAAAAAAAACAATCAACAAATTAGATATTTATGGCAGTAGACTTACTACTCGGATTACAATGGGGAGATGAAGGAAAGGGTAAAATTGTAGATGTATTTACCAAAAAATATGACATAATTGCTAGATTTCAAGGAGGTCCAAATGCGGGACATACGTTGGAATTCGATGGTCAAAAACATGTTCTTCATACCATCCCATCCGGGATTTTTCACAAGGACACCATAAATTTAGTTGGTAACGGAGTTGTTATAGATCCTGTGATTTTCAAAAAAGAATTGGAGAATTTAGACGCCTTCAAAACAGATTATAGAAAAAATCTGTATATCTCGAGAAAAGCACATTTAATACTTCCCACGCACAGATTGCTTGATGCAGCTTCTGAAGCTTCTAAAGGAAAAGCAAAGATTGGTTCTACACTTAAAGGGATTGGACCTACTTATATGGACAAAACCGGAAGAAATGGAATTCGTGTTGGAGATTTGGAGTTAGACAATTGGAAAGAAAAATACAGAATATTGGCAGACAAGCATGAAGCTATGATAAGTTTCTATAATGTGGATGTTCAATATGATTTAGCTGAATTAGAAACAGAATTCTTTAAAGCGGTAGAATTACTGAAGTCTTTAAAATTTATAGATAGTGAGCAATATTTACAGACAGCGCAAGAAGATGGAAAATCTATTTTAGCTGAAGGTGCACAAGGCTCTTTATTAGATATAGATTTTGGAACCTATCCTTTTGTAACTTCTTCTAACACAACTGCGGCAGGAGCTTGTACAGGTTTAGGTGTTGCGCCTAACAAAATTGGCGATGCTTTTGGAATCTTTAAAGCATACACTACCAGAGTTGGAAGTGGCCCCTTCCCTACAGAACTTTTCGATGAAGATGGAGAAAGAATGGGAAGAGTTGGTAATGAATTTGGAGCAACAACAGGGCGTGCAAGAAGATGTGGGTGGTTAGATCTTGTTGCCCTTAGATATGCTGTACAAATAAATGGGATTACGCAATTAATTATGATGAAAGGGGATGTCCTTAGCGGATTTAAAACCCTAAAAATATGTACCTCTTACAAATATAAAGGTGAAGAAATTAAACATTTGCCGTATAATATTGAACCAGAAAATGTAACTCCTATTTATACAGAGTTTAAAGGCTGGAAAGAAGATCTTACAAAAATGACAGAAGCTTCAGAACTACCTTCAGAATTTATGGAATATGTAAAATTCTTAGAAAATGAATTAAAAACTCCAATTTCTGTAATTTCAGTGGGACCAGATAGAAAACAGACAATTCAAAGATAATTTCTTTTAAAAAATTATCTTATAAAAAAATGCCTTTCATTTCTGAAAGGCATTTTTAATATAAAAGTAATCTAGTTTAACTTCTAGTTATCACTATCCTCTGAAACAATAAAGATTCCACCTATAGCAAGTACTTCACCCATCGTTAATGGCTCATCAAAAGCTTCTTGAACAGCTTGAGGCCCTCCAAATTCACCAAACAACCCTGCAAGTTCTACACCACCTTGTACAGTATTTGCTTCTCCTGCATATACTGCATCAAATGCAGAAGGGATACCATTACTCATAGCAGTACCACCGGTTACCCAGCCTTTTTGACCTCTCATTCTACGTACTTGGGAAGCATGTCTTGCCTCTACCGAGTGAACTTGTAAAGCAAAAGTCAATAAATCATTATCATTGGCCAATGCACCTGCTTGTCCTTTGAAAGCTCTCACTCCTGTATCTTCAAACCCTTGAGATAATGCCATGAAAGTTTCATAGTTTTCAAAAGTATCTAATGCTAAGCCTCCTGGAGCTCCTGTAAAATCAAAAGTTGGTTCCTCAATGGCGTTCTCTCCTAAAGCAGCTGCAAAAAAGTTAACGTGAGAAGTTTCGTGCTTTAATATTTGTCCAAAAACTGCACGATCTGCTTCAGGTATAAGTCCATCAGTATCCATCGCTATTTGATAAAAGTTACGCTCCAAATATTCTAGAGTTAAAGCAAAGTTTAATACCTCTGTTGGAGTAGCTTGGAATGCCGCAGCAGACATTGATGCAGTTGCAGCCTTAGCTTTGCTACTAGTAGCAGCTAAAGCAAAAGGAATAGATGCCAAAGCAATATTCTTACTTGTATTCGTAAATTGACTTATGGAACCTCTTCTAGAACTTTTTGTGTTTAAAAGATCTTCGTTAGAAAGGTTGTCTAATATTTTTAATAAATTCATTTTTTTCGTTTTAAATTGATAAATTAATTACTCAGTTGGTAATTCATTTGCAGTAAATTCAGTTGTAACAAACCCTGTGGCTCCAACCGCAGCAAGAACATCACTTGGTGGTGTTGCCTTGTCATAAGATAATCCAGTTCCACCAAGGTCTACTAAAATACCATCTCTAGCAAAGGCAGTAGTACCTGGATTAATTAAATCTGCAAATGCTGAAGCGTGTCTAGCTTCAACCGAAACTATTTTTCCTGCAAGCAACAAATAAGTATCACCCATTGGCGCAGTTACGTCTATTAATTTACCCGCACCATTATAAGCTGAAACTCCTGTATCTTCTAATATTAGAGATGTGGCTAGCACAGAATCACGGCTACTAAAATCAACACCGCTAAAATCAAATTCTAAGTCTGGTAAAATATCATCTGGTGCAACAGCACTTATGGCTGTTTTAAAGAATTCACGGTGTATTACTTCGTGATACCATACATCTTCAAGAAGTGTTTTTTCTGCAGAACCGTCTGCCAAGCCCATATAATAAGCTCCTGCCACTACTTCAGTATAAAATTCCGCTTCTAGCTGTTCCAAGGCATACGCATAATTTAAAATTCCCAAATTTCCGCTTCCTAAATCGAAAACTCCATCTACTGGTGGAGTAACTGGGCCTGCATTGTCATCATCATCACTACATCCATATAAAAATAAGCTGGATCCTACTACCGCTAAACTTCCAATTTTCAGGAATTGTCTACGAGAGTTACTTGTTTTTGAGTGGGCTTCCGAGGAAACTTCCACTTTAATCACTGGTTTTTTCATAATTAAGTTTTCTAGATTATGCCTAAACTTACGTGAGAAAAACAAGACTAGTTTCCCTTAGATGGTTAATATTTTCTTAAAGAGATTTCGAAAATATTAATTTTAGTTAATATTTAGAAAAGTTTGTGATTTCTCGCATTTATCGTAACATAACTTAACAAATCAACCTTGCCCCTATTGATAATACATTCTTATACCGGATATATCATTTTATTCTTAATATCTATATTTTTGAAGAACGAACTATTCCCGTTGCTTCACTTTTCATTACTTTTGAATCAAACTCTTTAGATTTGAAAATTCCTTCTCATAATTTATTTATCATCTTATTATGCTTGTTAAGCATAACCAAAACTTTCGCACAAGAGTCAAAAAAAAATTGACTATACCAGTGACAGGACTTTAAAAGACGAAAACAAATATCCGGGTGCTATTATTTTAAGCAAAGTGACCAATCAGGTTCATTTTATTCATGAAGGGATAGAGATTTGGTGTGATCAGGCAATTCATTATGATCAGGCAAACTTTTTCAAGGCCTATGGAAATGTGAGAATGCAACAGGGAGATACTGTTACTATGCAAAGTAAGTATGCCGAATATAATGGAACTACCCAATTTGCATTTGCCAGTGGAAATGTAAAAATGAGCAGGCCACAGTCTTCTATTGAAACTGATACTTTATTCTTTGATCGAGTAAAACAACAAGCCTATTATAGAAGTGGAGGAACGGTTCGAGATACGGCAAGTGTACTTACCAGCAGAATTGGAAGGTATTATATGGATCAGGATAAATACTCATTTCTTAGTAATGTAAAAGTTACTAATCCTAAATACACTATCAACTCCCAACAGCTGGATTTTTATTCTGATAGTGGCTATGCCTATCTATATGGCCCAACTACTATTGAAAGTGAAACCAGTACGGTTTATTGTGAACGTGGGTTTTATGACACTCGTGGAGATGTTGGATATTTTGTGAAGAATTCCAGAATCGATTATGAAAATAGAATCTTGGAAGGAGATAGTCTCTATTTTAACAGAGCAAAAAGCTTTGCTTCCGGAACAAACAACATCAAAGTAACTGATACTTTAAATCATAGTTTAATTACCGGTCATTATGCGGAAGTGTATCGCGAAAAAGATTCAGTTTTTATCACTAAGAGAGCTGTAGCAGCTACCATTCAGGATAAGGATTCAATTTTTATTCATAGTGACACCTTGATGATTACCGGAAAACCGGAAAATAGAATTGTAAGAGGCTTCTATAATGTTCGATTATTCAAAAGTGATATGAGCGGTAAGAGCGATTCTGTATATGTGAATCAGAAAAAAGGAATTACGAAGCTCATTAATATTGGAAGTGGTCCCGCGACTTCAGTAACCAAGAAAAGAACTCCAATAGTTTGGTCAGATAATAATCAGATGACCGGAGATACTATTCATATTCTTAATAATCCAGAAACCGAAAAACTCGATTCTTTAAAAGTTTTTTTATGATGCATTTCTTATTCAGAAGGATAGTATAGAAGGCTATAATCAAGTAAAAGGAAAAGAACTCACCGGACTATTTGTAAATAATGAATTGTATCAGGTTGATATTATAAAAAATACTGAAACTATTTACTATAGCAGAAATGAAGAAAATGAATTGTTAGGCATCAATAAAACTCTCTCTAGTTCTATAAAAATTCTCTTTGAAAATAAAACAATTCGAGATATCTATTATTATAAACAAGTAGATGGGACACTCACACCTCCAGAAGATTTTCCTCCAAATGCTCGCGAACTTCCCGGCTTTAATTGGCGGGGAGAGGAGCAATTATTACAGAAATCTGATTTATTTAAAGGAGAAGAACCTCCTAAGCTTATAAAGATCAAAGGAATTCCTTTACCGGAAGAACAAGAAGACTTTTTTGATGAGACAAATGGAGAACCTTCCTTGTTAAATGAAAATTCCAGATTAAGCCCTGAAGATCTTAAAGATACCAAAGTTGATAGTTTAGGAGTTCCCATAAAAGAAGTTGACTCTTTTCTCTTAGACAAGAAAAAACTATTGGAGAAAAAGAAGAAGTCTGTAAATGGTGCTAAGAAAAAATCAGAATAGTTGAAAGAAGATTTTTTAAAATATCAGGCGCAAACCACGCCGCACCCCTTAGCTATGGAAATTTCCCATGCTAAAGGCTCTTACATTTATTCAATACAAGGAAGAAAATTTTTAGATTTCGTGGCGGGAGTTTCAGCCTGCAGTTTAGGACATTGTCATCCCCGGGTTGTTAGTGCGATTAAAGAGCAAGCAGAAAAATATCTGCATGTAATGGTGTATGGAGAATTTGCCCTATCCCCTGCTGTTGATTTAACCAAACTTTTAGCGAAGCACTTACCAAAACCTTTAAGCAAAACATATCTTACTAATTCTGGTACCGAAGCTATGGAAGGAGCCTTAAAACTAGCCAGACGATCTACAGGAAGAACCGAAATTATCGCAGCCAAAAATGCTTATCATGGAAACACGATGGGTTCCTTGAGTTTAATGAGTTATGAAGAACGCGTAGCTCCATTTAGACCACTCATTGGAGATGTTCGTTTTATAAATTTTAATTCTGAAGAAGATTTTAAAGACATTACAGTAAATACCGCCGCGGTAATCCTTGAAACTATTCAAGGAGGAGCCGGTTTTATTTTACCTGAAAACAATTATTTACAAAAACTAAAAGCACATTGCGAAAAAGCAGGTGCCTTATTGATCATAGATGAAATTCAGCCTGGATTTGGAAGAACCGGAAAATTGTTTGGTTTTGAACATTATAACATGGTACCTGATATTCTAGTAATGGGAAAAGGTATGGGTGGTGGAATGCCAATTGGTGCCTTTACCGCATCAGAAGAAGTGATGGATACACTTATGGACAATCCTAAATTAGGACATATTACTACGTTTGGAGGTAATCCCGTAATTGCTGCGGCCGCACTAGCCACTTTGCAGGAAATCACAGAATCTGACCTTATGGCAGAAACCCTTCAGAAAGAAAAATTATTCAGAAAGTTACTCGTACATCCACTTATTAAAGAAGTAAGAGGGATAGGGCTTATGCTTGCTGCGATTACTACTTCAGAAGAAATGGCAACAACAATTATTTTGAAAGCACAAGAGAAAGGTCTAATTTTGTTCTGGCTTTTATTTGAAAAAACTGCCATTAGAATAACTCCCCCCTTAACAATTACAACTCAGGAAATTAAAGAAGGATGTGGCATTATTATTGACATTTTAAATGAAATTGAAAGTCAATCTTAACTTGTTAATTACTTTGTTAAAAACAATATAGATACCCTTACAGTTTAACTGTTATCCTTTATAACTTTAATACTGTAGAAATCTCGTAATCCCCAGTGTATGCAATTAAGTCATAACGAAGAAAACAATTTCTCACTTACCCGTTTTGAATCTATGCTAAAAACAAATGATGTTTTGTTTTTTGATTCAGAAGAATTTGAGGATATCATTCATCACTATTTAGAGAATGGAAAAATTGCACTGGCTAAAAAGGCCGTGAAATTAGGACTGGCTCAACACCCCACTTCTACGAATTTGAAATTATTTAGAGTTGAAATCCTAGTATTTGAGGATAAATTAGACCTTGCAGATGGTCTATTAAACGAACTACATACTTTGGAATCCTCCAATGAGGAGATTTTTATCCAAAAAGCTAATATTTTTTCTAAACGAGACGATCACAAAATGGCGATTCAGATGTTGGAACTTGCCCTTGATATCACTCTTGACACTGCAGATGTTTATTCCTTGTTAGGAATGGAATATTTATTTTTAGAAGATTTCGAAAATGCGAAGCTTAGCTTTATGCAATGTTTAGAAGCAGATGAAGAAGATTATTCTGCATTGTATAATATTATGTATTGTTTCGATTTTCTGGAACAAAAGAATGAGTCAATTGACTTTCTCAACATGTTCCTCAACAAGAATCCCTATTGCGAAGTTGCTTGGCATCAAGTTGGAAAACAGTATTTTGACCTTAAGCAATTAGATAAAGCTTTAATGGCGTTTGATTTTGCCATTATTAGCGACGAATATTTTATTGGAGCTTACCTTGAAAAAGGAAAAGTTCTTGAAAAACTAGGTAGGTATAATGAAGCGATTGAAAATTATAAAATCACTTTAGACTTAGATGATCCCACATCATTTGCATATTTAAGAATTGGAAAATGTTTCGAAAAATTAGGTTTAGATGAGTATGCTCTGGAAAATTATTCTAAAACTGTTCATGAAGATCCATTATTGGATAAAGGATGGATCGCTATAACCGACTTTTATTTCAAGAAAAAGAATTACCAAAAAGCACTATATTATATAAATAAAGCGATTAATATTGATGAAGAAAATGTGCTTTATTGGAAACGCTTCGCAAAGATAAACAGCCGCCTTAATTTCTTTGAAGAAGCCGAGCGTGGATATCAAAAAACTATTGAGCTTGGTAATTACGAGTTGGAGACGTGGATTAGACGTTGCGATATCCTTATAAACCTTGGGGAATATGAAACTGCTATTCAGAATTTAATGCAGGCTATAGAATTCTATCCTGATTCTGCCGAAATCGAATATAGGTTAGCAGGGCTTTATTTCAATTTAAATGAAGGTGATAAAGGTTATTTTCATTTAAATAATGGACTTAAAATAGATTCTGAATATTACATCATTATCGAAGAACTTTTCCCTCAGATCTTCAATAGAAAAAGCGTGAAGGAAATTATTAATTCTTATATAAAAACCTCCTAGTATTTTAATTATTTTTGGAAAGAAATTTAGCTTTCAAAGAGAAGGCTTAATTCTTTTCCATGCTTATAATTATCGGAAATACAAGAATTAAAAAAATATACATAGTATACTTTGTGGCCTCACCCATAAGGTTTTTGATTATTTAAAAAATGCAAAGAAGTTTAAAAGATTACCTTACAATTACGCTTAAAGGGATGGCAATGGGTGCAGCAGATGTAGTTCCGGGAGTGTCTGGAGGAACCATTGCATTTATTACCGGAATTTATCAGGAATTAATTGCTACCATAAGTGGCATCAATTTAGGCCTTATCACCATTTGGAAAGAACAAGGTTTTAGAGCCATGTGGCGAGCAGCTAATGGAGCTTTTCTAGTTGCATTGCTCTCTGGAATTTTAATCAGTATTTTTACGGTAATGCGTTTAACCAATTATCTATTGGAAGCGCACCCAATAATGATCTGGTCTTTTTTCTTCGGATTGATTTTAGCCAGTATCTGGTTTGTAGCGAAACAGATACCAAAATGGAATTTTAAAATTGTTATGGCCCTATTGATAGGTGCTGCAATTGCATTTTATATAGTCATGCTACCACCTTTGGGTGCCAATACGAATCTGTGGTTTTTATTTTTAGCAGGATCCATAGCTGTTTGTGCTATGATCTTACCCGGAATTTCTGGTGCCTTTATATTGGTGCTTTTAGGGTCTTACAAAACAGTAACTGAAGCCGCCCATGATTTCGATTTTAAAACTTTAGCCGTTGTTGCCTTAGGAGCTATTGTTGGACTTTTAACTTTCTCCCGAGTTCTAAAATGGCTTTTTGATCATTATAGTAGTATCACACTAGCGGTTTTAACTGGATTTATAGCAGGCTCCTTGAACAAAATATGGCCTTGGAAAGAAGTATTGGAATCTGAAAAAGTTGGAGACAAAACCATAGTGATAAGAGAAATGTCTGTTTGGCCTACAAATTTTCAAGGAGAATCACATGTTCTTGCTGCAATTGCATTAATTCTTGCCGGATTTACTTTAATTCTTATCTTAGAGCGCGTAGCCACCCAAAAACCAATCGCTCAAAATGCAACAAACTAGAACCTTTAGTGACAAAATATTTCTAGTACTTAAAGGTTTGGCAATGGGAGCAGCTAACAAGGTTCCCGGAGTTTCTGGTGGTGTAGTAGCCTTTGTTGCTGGCTTTTACGAAGAATTTATATATTCTCTTCAAAAAATAAATCTCAAGGCTTTTAAGCTGCTTATTAGCGGGAGATTTAAGAGTCTCTACCAATATGTAAATGGAAAATTCCTTGGCCTTCTAATCCTCGGGATGGTGATAAGCTATTTTAGCGTTTCCCAACTACTAGACTATTTGATTGTCCATTACGAACTCTATGTCTGGGCCTCTTTTTTTGGTATGATCATAGGCTCTATTTATTATATAGGTAAGGACTTTAAAAATTGGTCTAAACGTAACATCACCTTTATGATAATGGGGATAGTTGCCGGAGTCGCGATTAGCTTTTTAGAGCCAGCCCGAGAAAATGATAACCTTTGGTTTGTTTTTATATGCGGCATTATAGGTGTTTCAGGAATGACCCTTCCGGGACTTTCCGGCTCGTTCATTCTTATACTTCTTGGTAATTATGTATTGCTACTTGTAGACTCTGTAAATGCTCTTTATGACACTATAAAAGATGTGTTTTTAATGGATTTCTCCTTTTTAGACAACTCCCAAAGAATGCGTTTATTACAAGTGCTTGTGGTTTTTTCTCTGGGTTCTTTAGCAGGACTCGTTTCACTTTCTCATTTGCTTGGTTTCGTTTTAAAGCGATATAAAAGGGAGTCATACTCGGTCATCATAGGCTTTATTACCGGTTCTTTAGGAGTGGTGTGGCCTTGGAAAGAAAAAATTTACAAACTAAATGCTGAAGGTGAATTTAGATTGGATGTTCATGGCAATAAAATATTGGATAATTACGATAGATATTTTCCAACATTCACAACTTCAGAAACGTGGTTGGCCATCTTCTTTATCGTAATTGGAGTTTTTATAGTTCTAGGTTTAGGCTGGTATGAAAATAGAAATAAAGAAGTATGAAAACCTTTGGATTAATAGGAAAGAATATTGATTATTCATTTTCAAGAACCTATTTCAATCAGAAATTTTCTTCAGAAAAAATTGAAGCAATTTATAAGAATTTCGATCTAGCTCACATCACCGAATTCCCAGTACTTCTTAATGAAAATAATGATATTAGCGGTTTTAATGTGACTATTCCGTATAAAGAAGCCATTATTCCCTATCTAGATGAACTAGATTCTACCGCTAAAGAAATTGGCGCGGTAAACACAATTAAAATTAAAGAAAACGAAAAGTTGATTGGTTACAATACCGATTATTTTGGTTTTACGGAAGCTCTCAAACCGTATTTAAAAGCACATCACAAAAAAGCGTTAATTCTGGGAACCGGAGGAGCTTCAAAGGCTATTTCTTATGCACTTCAGAAATTAGAAATTGAATTTACCTATGTTTCGAGAACCAAGTCTTTCGGCAACTTTACGTATTCCGAATTAACTTCGGACATTATGGAAAGTCACAACTTAATTATAAATACTACTCCTTTGGGAACTTCTCCCAATATTGAGCAGAATCCTCCTATTCCAACTCAATTTCTTACTTCAAAACATTTGGTTTTTGATTTAATTTATAACCCCTCGCATACAAAATTGATGAAACTTGCGTTAGACCAAAACGCGAAAGTTACAAATGGATTAGCGATGTTGGAATTTCAGGCAGAAAAAGCCTGGGAAATTTGGAATCAGTAATTTAACACGTTTATTCTCTCAAGCCATAAAATGATATAAAACCTTGTTAGGTCTTTATGGAGTTGTTATCTTTCAGCATTAAATATTTTGACGAACCTTAACATTGAAAGATATGTCTCAGCAAGAAAATGAAAAAATGAAGAATGAAGACCTCCCAAAAGAAGATCAGAACACTTCTGAAATAGTTACTTCTACCGACGAAGCAACTACTTCAGAAAACAAAAAGGAGCGCAATGAAGATGAAACCAAAGACCCTTCATTTTCAGATTCTGAAAAATCAAAAGAAAAGACTTCAGAGAAAGAAAAATATGAGTTAGAGCATGCTATGGTGGACGAAAGTCAAACTCCTAGCAAATCCTCTGAAACTGAAGAAAAAGAACACGAACTCAGCAAAGATCAGGATCTGGACGATGAGGAAGAAGAAGAAACCCCGGTTTCAACAGAAAAGAAAAGTGTTCAGTCTGAATTTGAAGATTCTGTAGCCGAAGACAGCGAAGATGAAACAGCTACAGAGCGCCACGGAATTGAAAAGAAGGATTTTCATTCCATGACAAAAGAAGCATTGGTTGCAGAAATGGCTCGACTTGTTAAGTCTGAGAAAATTCAAGCGATCAAGGAGCATATTGAAGAAATTAAGGCGGAATTTAATGCAAAGTTTGGTGAAGAATTAGAAGAGAAAAAAGAAGAATTTCTTGCTGATGGTGGAAATATAATTGATTTCCATTATTCTACACCAATTAAGAAGGAATTCAATTCTGTATATTTCGATTATAAGGAAAAAAGAAATAAGTACTACCAGCAACTTAAACAGGACCTGAATAAGAACCTAAATTTAAGGCTGGAAATAATAGAGGAGTTAAAAGGTCTTTTAGGAGTAGAAGAAAATATAAATACTACCTATAAACATTTTAAGGAATTACAAGATAAGTGGCGCACTGCAGGAGCCATCCCAAGAGATAAATACAATACTGTGTGGAACACGTACCATCACCATGTTGAGAATTTTTATGATTTTCTTCATCTCAATAGGGATTTTAGAGATATGGATTTTAAACATAATCTAGAACAAAAATTAAAAATCATAGACCGTGCAGAAGAGTTAACCCTAGAAACCGATACTAATCGTGCATTTAGGGAATTACAAATGCTGCACAAAATGTGGAAGGAAGAGTTAGGTCCTGTTGCAAAAGAGTTTAGAGATGATATTTGGGAGCGATTTAGTGAAGCTACACGTAAAATTCATGATCAACGTCAATCATATTATGACGATCTGGAGAAGGGATTCGAAAAAAATCTTGAAGTAAAAGAGGATATCATAGCAAAAATAAGAGCTATTGCTGAAACCAATTTTAATTCACACAACCAATGGCAACAAAAAATAAAGGAAATAGAAGTTTTAAGACAATCCTTTTTTGACGCAGGTAAAGTGCCTAGAGATAAGAATGAAGCTACCTGGAGTACATTTAAACAAGTTGTAAGACAATTTAATCGTAATAAAAATGCCTATTATAAATCCTTGAAAAAGGAGCAATATGAAAATCTCAATAAGAAAAAAGAGCTAATTCAGATTGCTGAAGATAATAAGGATAACGAAGATCTTAAGGCGACGATGCCTTTAATGAAGAAGATACAAACCGACTGGAAAAAGGTTGGGCACGTACCTAGAAAGGATAGCGACAAGGTATGGAAGCAATTTAAAGCAGCTTGTAATCATTTTTTCGATCGTCTGCATAAAGCAAATAATGAAGAAAATGAGGAAGAAACTAAGGCTTTTGAACAGAAAAAAGAGTTGCTAGATTCTTTAAAGGCACTAGAATTAGAAGGAGATAAGAAAAAAGATCTTCCAACAATCAAAAAAGCCATAGAAGATTGGAAAAATATTGGGCGGGTACCTTACAATAAGCGTTTTATAGAAGGAAAATTCAATAAAACATTAGATCAATTATTCTCCAAATTGGATGTAGATCATACTAAAGCAGAGATGATGAAGTATGAGAATAAAATTCAGACTTTAAATGATGCAGATGATGATAAGAAATTGCGAAATGAGCATTATTTCTTGAGCAAGAAAGTTGAAGAAACTAAAGCAGATATTCGCCAGTTGGAAAATAACCTACAGTTCTTTTCTAACGTAGATGATGACAATCCGTTAGTTAAGAAAGTGCACGAAAATATTGCAGAGCACAAAGAACAATTGAAAATCTGGAAAGAGAAATTACAAAAAGTAAAGTCTTTGTACTAAAAGAAATTAATCAGCAGATTTAAAATTAAAAAATCCCCTTCTTGAAATAAATTCGAGATGGGGATTTTTCATATAATATCTTGTAATCATCTACATTACTATGATCTGTCGTCATACTGATCCGATAGCTATCGGAATTTATTCAGCATACCGTTACACCTTTAAAAGACCCTTAATCAAGTACAGGGTGACGATAATGAATAAATCTAAATTTAAACAAAAAGTGAAGTTTTAAACTTCGCGTTTTTTAGATTCACCAATCAATTATTATAAGGTCTTAGCTTCCTCCCAGAAAATATCCATTTCTGCCAAACTCATATTACGTAAGGGAGTATTTCTCTCATGCGCTTTCCCTTCTAGATACTGAAAACGTTTAATAAATTTCTTATTGGTTCTTTCTAAGGCGGTTTCCGGGTTTATATTCAAGAACCTAGCATAATTGATCATAGAGAATAATACATCGCCAAATTCGGCCTCCATTTTATCTTTATCGGCAACATCTACTTCATGTTGAAGTTCCTCTAGCTCTTCTTTCAATTTTTCAAAAACTTGTTGCGGTTCTTCCCAATCGAAACCTACACCCGCAACTTTTTCCTGAATTCTACTAGCTTTCACTAAAGACGGCAGAGAAACAGGCACTCCTTCTAAAACGCTTTTTTTACCTTCTTTAAGTTTCAGCTTTTCCCAATTCTGCTTTACTTCTTCTTCGTTAGCAACTTTTACATCACCATAAATATGAGGATGACGCTCGATAAGTTTATCGCAAATACTATTGGTAACATCAGCGATATCAAATTTCATTTGTTCACTCCCGATCTTTGCGTAAAACACAATATGAAGCAAAATATCTCCTAACTCCTTTTTTATTTCATCGGAATCCTTTTCTAGTATAGCATCTCCCAACTCATAAACCTCTTCTATGGTTAGATGCCTTAAAGACTCCATGGTTTGTTTTTTATCCCAAGGGCATTTCTCTCTTAACTCATCCATAATGCTAAGGAGTCTATCGATGGCCTTCAGTTGGTCTTGTCTGGAATTCATGATCTTATGCTTTTTGTAAAATTACAATTGTGGATTAATTTCTGAAGCTAAATAATTCAATTATTAGCATAAAAAAAAAAGCAGCTATAAATACTTAAAGCTGCTTTTTGATATATTTAAATCTAAAATTTATTCTTCCTCGTCTGAAGTTGATTTCCCTTTAGATTCTGCTTTTTCTTCTGAATCAGCTTTTTCTTCAACAGAAAATTCTGTGAATCCATTACTAATCAATAAATTATACCATTGAATCACTTTTTTGATATCGCTCTGGTACACTCTTTCTACATCGTAATCTGGAAGTACTTCAGAAAAATAAGCTTCTAGTTCTTTTTTTGATGCTTTGGCGCTGATCGCTTCTTTTCCATCTTCCTTGTCAAACATTTTCTGAAAAATAGTACCTAAAGGAACTTCTTCAGAATAGGTATAAATAGCAATCTCACTTAATAAACTTACGTTGTGACGCACATTTACTGCAATCTTTTTCTGATCTATTATAGATTTAGCGATAAAACCTCCTCTAGTTTGTGCTGATAACTCGTATAATCCCGGTTTTCCGGAAATTGATAAAATCTTTTCTAAACCCATATTATATTATAAATTTTGGTTGGCAAATATCTATTCTCTCTAATTAATATCAAAAGGATTAACGTCCTTTTTTCATCAGTGGAAAACGCATTCTATAATCGGCATGCACTTTTCCTTTTGAGATATTTGTCAGTTTTCCTTTAATTAAACGCTTTTTAAGACTGGATAGTTTATCAGTGAATAGAATTCCTTCAATATGATCGTATTCATGCTGAATCACCCTCGCTCCTATTCCGGAAAAGGTCTTGGTTTGAGATTCAAAATTTTCATCCAAATATTCGATAGTTATAGTTGGTTTTCTAAATACATCTTCTCGAACATCTGGGATACTTAAACAACCCTCATTAAATGCCCATTCTTCGCCTTCCTCTGTAATGATCTTTGGATTTATAAAAACCATTTTCATCTCTGCAAGCTGGGCACTTTCTTCTTCACTCACATGTTCATCATCCGCAAATGGTGAAGGATCTATTATAAATAACCGAATAGCTCGACCTACTTGTGGTGCCGCTAGTCCAACTCCCACAGCCTCGTACATGGTTTCCCACATGTCTGCAATAAATTCTTTTAATTTTGGATAATCTTCTGAGATCTCAATTCCCTTTTTCCTTAACACAGGATCTCCGTAGGCTACAATGGGTAAAATCATTTTAAAATAAATATTGAAAGTTTAATATTGAATTTTTTAAGAATATAAATAAGACTGTAATATTATAGTCGCGCTTATTTCGTCTACTAAGGCTTTATTTTGACGTTTTTTCTTTTTAAGTCCGCTATCTATCATGGTCTTAACAGCCATTTTAGAGGTAAAGCGTTCGTCCACTCTTTTTACTTGCATTATTGGAAACTTAAGCACGAATTTTTTAATGAATTCTGAAATTGCTACTTCACTTTGAGAAGCAGAATTATCCATTTGCTTAGGTTCCCCTACTAATACCAGTTCTACATTTTCTGAAACAAAATAAGATTCCAAAAATTTCATTAATTCTCTGGTATCAACCGTAGTAAGGCCTGAAGCTATGATCTGCATTTCATCTGTAACTGCGATTCCCGTACGTTTTGTACCATAATCCAAGGCCAAAATTCTTGCCATAGTAAATTTTAGGCAAAGGTAAGGTTTATATCTCTATGCATCCAAAAATTGCTGTGAAGCAGTTATATTTGCTAAAAATTATATACATGCAATCATTAGAAGCTCAAATATCAGAAGCCTGGGAAAACAGGGAGTTGTTAAAAGAAGAATCCACTATTAACGCCATAAGAAAAGTAATCACTCTTTTAGATGAAGGAGAATTAAGAGTTGCGGAGCCTACCGAAAATGGATGGCAGGTGAATGAATGGGTTAAAAAAGCGGTGGTGCTTTATTTTCCAATTCAAAAGATGGAAACTTTAGAGGCTGGTATTTTTGAGTATCATGATAAAATGCCCCTTAAGCGCGGGTATAAAGAAAAAGGAATTCGTGTAGTACCAAATGCAGTTGCCAGACACGGGGCTTATATTTCCAGCGGAGTGATTTTAATGCCTAGTTATGTAAATATTGGTGCATATGTGGACGAAGGAACTATGGTTGATACTTGGGCAACGGTGGGAAGTTGTGCGCAAATAGGTAAAAATGTACATTTAAGCGGAGGTGTTGGAATTGGAGGAGTCCTTGAACCTTTACAAGCCGCTCCGGTGATTATAGAAGACAACGCCTTCATTGGTTCCCGTTGTATTGTAGTTGAAGGAATACGAGTAGAAAAAGAGGCTGTTTTGGGAGCGAATGTGGTGCTTACAGGTTCTACCAAAATTATAGATGTAACCGGAACTGAACCAAAGGAATTTAAAGGATATATTCCCGCAAGATCTGTAGTGATCCCTGGAAGCTATACTAAAAAATTCCCCGCAGGTGAATTTCAAGTGCCATGTGCCTTGATAATTGGTCAGCGAAAAGAAAGCACCAATAAAAAAACCTCACTAAATGATGCTTTAAGGGAATATAATGTAGCGGTATAAAATTCTCCTTAATCTGAAGTAAATATAAATTAGAATGAAAATATTAGTGATTCAGCAGAAAATGATAGGAGACGTGCTAACTTCTTCTATTCTGTTTGAAGCACTACGCAATGAGTATCCAAATGCAGAATTGCATTATCTCGTTTATGCTCATACCAAACCGGTGCTTGAGCATAATCCGTTTATAGATAAAATACTTCATTTTGAGGAGAAAACTAAAAAAGCAATCCAATTCGCTACCTTTCTTGGCGAGGTAAAAAAGGAGCGTTATGATGCTGTGATAGATGTATATGCCAAATTAGGTTCAGCAATTACTAGCTTATATTCTGGAGCCACCATTCGGGTTTCTTTTAATAAATGGTATACAAAGCCCTTTCACACCCGTCATTTTAATAGAAATATCACTGCACAAACCAATGCAGGTCCGGCGGTAGAAAAGCGGTTACTTTTATTAAATCCAGTTTTAAAAAACATTCCTAAGGAGATTAAACCTAAAATTTATCTAACTGCTGAAGAAAAGCTAAAAGCAAAACAGCAATTAGAGAATGTGGGAATTGTTAGCAGTAAACCACTTTATATGATTTCGGTTTTGGGAAGTTCAGCGGTTAAAACCTATCCTAAAGCATACCTCGCTGAGGTTTTAGATTTTATAGTATTTAAAACAAATGCACAATTACTTTTCAATTATATTCCAAGTCAGAAGGAGGATGCATCAAAAATTTATCAGCTGTGCAATCCTGAAACCCAAAAGTCTATCTTTTTAGATTTGTTTGGAAAAGATCTTAGAGAATTTCTTGCGCTTACTTCTCATTGTGATGGCCTTATTGGAAATGAGGGAGGTGCAGTTAATATGGCTAAAGCATTGGACGTACCTACATTTTCTATTTTTTCACCAGGTGTACCAAAGGAGAATTGGAGTATGTACGAAAATGGAACAACAAATGTTTCGGTACACATTAAAGATTACAAACCGGAGTTATTTCTCAATCAGTCCAATAGATATATTCAGAAAAAATCTAAAGAATTATACAGCCAATTTAAACCTTCGTATTTTGAAGAAAAATTGCTAAATTTCATAAACCCTAGGAGTAAATAATGAAGTATCGGTTTTTAATTTATATAAGTCATACCTATGCATTACCCATTGGTGCCCCGCTTCAAGAAGAAATTTTAAAGCAAGGCTATGAAGTAAAATGGTTTTCGGATCTGGATTATACAAAAGCGTATTTCCCAAAACACGGTGAACTTCTTAATACCATAGAAGATGTCATTTCATATAACCCACATATTGTGTTGACTATTACCGATAGTTTAGCAGATTTTATTCCGGGAATTAAAGTTCAGATTTTCCATGGATTTCTAGCCAATAAACATAGTTTCAAAAAAGGTCATTTTAGAATACGAGGGTTTTTCGACCTATATTGTACACAAGGTCCTTCTACAACTGGCCCCTTTAAGAAATTACAAAAACAACACAAGCATTTTGAAGTCATAGAAACAGGTTGGTCCAAAGTTGATCCTTTATTCCCAATAGAAGAAAATTCTTTAGAAAAACCCGTTATATTAATCTCTTCTACTTTCTCTCCAAAATACAGCTTAACTTACAACGAGCAAGTTGTAAATGAAATTAAAAGATTATCTAAAATAGGAAAGTGGGAATTTAAGGTAGTTTTACATCCAAAATTACCCAAAGAAAAAGTGGAAGTTTTCAAGAATATGCAAAATGAGAACCTCACCTATTACGATACTACGGATATAATTCCGCTTTTCAAAAAAGCAGATATTATGTTTTCTGATACCACATCAGCAATTACGGAATTTATACTTCAAGGAAAACCAGTAGTAACTTTTAATAACAATAAACCGGGAGACCATTTTATTGATATTACAGATATCTCTGAAATTGAAGCAGCTCTAACGAAGGCGCTAACCAAGCCAAAAACTATTATGGCTGCTATTCAGAATTATATTAAAATTACGCACCCCTATTCCGATGGAAATTCCAGCCAGCGAGTAATAAATAGTTGTATAACATTTTTAAATAGCGATAGATCGAATCTAAAAAAGAAACCTCTTAATTTGATAAGAAAATTTAAAATAAGAAAGCAACTCAATTATTTCACCTTGAAGACCGTTAAGCGACCCTTAAACGGAAAGAAAAAAACAGGCTAAGCTTTCCAGAATTTTAGCTTTTTCTTTAATTCTTTTTTACGCTTAAACTTATTTTGAAACTCTTGAGTATATCTCCACATCGTTTCAAAAACGATGTCTTTATCCTCTTTTATCAATTTTGAATATTCATCGGCCATTATTTGCACCATTTCTATTTTAGGAGTAAGTCTGGCAAAATTTTTCATTCTATCTAAAAAATTCAGGTCTCTAAAATTCATTCTATTTAGATCTACTAGAAAAAATTCATAAGCTCCTGTAATATCCTTCTTAATCAATGTGTTACCAGGAGAATGATCTAAGAATTCAATTCTCTTTTGGTGTAATTCAAAGGTAAATCTAGTAAAAGCGCGGAGGATATTCTCGTGATCCGGATAATTTGGCTGTGTAACCAGCTCTCTGTAGGTAAGATTGCATTCCAAATGCTCACTAACATAGTAGCTTTCAAGAAAAAAAAAAGTTGTTTTATTTTCAGCAAAAGCTATAGGATATGGTGTGCCTATATTTTTCGAGATTAGGTATTGAGCATAATTAAAGGAGCGTTCTGCCTTAGATTTTCTTAAAAATCTGTAAGCAATTTTGTTTACTGCATTTGGAACCTTAAAGGATTTAATGTTAATAAGCTTGCCATCAAGTGGAAATAACTTGATTTTATTCCTATCTCCTTTCCCAAATAACTCTCCTTGTTCGTCAGAAAAATTATTAACAAAGTCTTCAACTATAGATTGCTGATTCTTGTATGCTTCAGAAAAAACTGCTCTCATGCAGTAAAGTTAGTATAACTTCAGAATTAATATAATTGAAAGTCCTTTAAAATTATAAAAAAACTAATTTAGCAAAATGAAAATTTTACATGTTTCAACTATAATAGAATGGCGCGGGGGAGATAATCAGATGCTTACCACCTACTCTATATTAAAACCCCACTTGGATCTTCAACAATATATTTTTTGTCCAGACAATTCAGTTTTACAAAAAAAAATGTATTGAGCATGATATCCCACATTTTACGGCTTCAAGAAATTCCAAGTATTCCATTGCCTTCATTAAAAAATTATTTAAAACTCTTAAAGAAGAACAAATAGATATTTTACATGTTCATGACTCTAAAGCTTTTTCCATGAGTTTATTGTTAGTGAAGTTTTTTCCGAAATTGAAATTGGTCTATTCCAGAAAAAGAAACAATAAAGTTCACAAAAATTTCTTTAAAGTCTTAAAATACAACCATCATAGAATAGATAGAATTGTATGTGTTTCTCAGGCGGTAAAAGATGTTTTAACTCCTGTGCTAAACAATAATGATAAAGCACAAGTAATTTATGATGGAATTGATGTCGAAAAATTTGAAAATTCTTTAGATACCGGAATTCTTAGAGCTAGCTATAATATCCCAGAAAAAACCCTTATTATTGGTAATATTGCAGGTTTAACAAGACAAAAAGATCTTTTTACATTTCTGGATTCTGCCAAAATTATTCTAGCTGAAACAAATAAGAAAATAATATTCTTAATTGTGGGGCAAGGACCTTTAGAAGAGGAACTAAAAGCTTATGCCAAAGAATTAGGAATTCATAAGCATGTAATTTTTACAGGATTTAGAAAAGATATTCCTGAAATTTTACCGGAATTAGATTTGTTTCTACTTTCTTCAGAAACAGAAGGATTACCACTTTCTATTATGGAAGCTTTTGCCTGTAAAGTTCCCGTAGTTGCTACCGCTGCTGGTGGAACTGGAGAGGCTATTATAAATGAAGAAACAGGGATGATCTCTCCTGTAAAAAATCCTAAAAAACTTGCGGCTAATGCTACAAAACTTATTAATGACCCTGAATTAAGAAACAAAATTATAAATAAGGCATTCGAACTTGTGAATTCTAAATTTACATTGAAAGTTATGGAGCAGAATTATTATAATTTTTATAAAAAGATTAGAGATTAATTGCTTTTAAAATTGTTGAAATAAATTATTTAACCTGTTTTTATTAATGCCAAAACAAAAAAGAATATTACTCGAAGCGCATAACATTAAAAACATGTACTCTGGTTTTGGGCAATTTAATTATTGGCTAATCAAAAACCTGATTAGCAATAATGAAGAATTTAAATTCATTGTTAACGCTAAATCGAAGTCTTCTATCAAAGAATTTGATGGGCAAATAGATTTTCAGAAATATTACTCTTTAAGTAGGTACGAATTTTTTAGAACTCGAAAAAAGTACGACCTATGGCATTCTCTAAATCAGAATTCTAAAATAGAGCCTAGGCATAAAATGCCATATCTTCTCACGTTGCATGATGTTATTTTTTTGGAAAAAGACCCAATAGAAAATATTAAAAAAGAAGATATTGAGCAGCTGCAACGAAAAATTGATAGATGCGATGCAATCGCATATATCTCTAACCACGCTAAACAATCTGCTAATCACTACTTAAATATCCCTTCAAATTTACACCAACCTGTAATTTACAATGGGAATCCAGTAATAGCTTCAGAAGAAAAAATTGCCAAACCTATCGTAAATTTCAATTTAAATAAGCCCTTTATTTTTTGCATTGGTCAATTTTTAGAAATGAAGAACTTTCATAGCTTAATTAGTATGTTGCATCATTTAAAAAGCGATTATCAACTTATTATTGCTGGTAATAACGATAAACCTTATAAGGAAGTTGTGCAGCATGAAATTAGTAAATTTAAGCTGGAAGATAAAGTGTACTTAGCAGGTAAAATATCTGAACAAGAAAAACATTATTATCTTCAAAATTGTGAAGCTTTTGTATTTCCTTCTCTTTTTGAAGGTTTTGGTTTACCACCTATAGAAGCTATGGCATATGGTAAGCCCGTATTCTTAGCCAATCGTACATCTTTACCTGAAATAGGAGGTAAATACTCTTTCTACTGGGATAGTTTTGATGGTGAATCTATGGCAACTGTCTTCACAAATGGAATGAATACTTTTGAAAAACAAAAAACCATTTATCAAAAAGAATTGAGAAACAGAGCACAAAAATTTAATTGGGATACTACTGCAAAAGAGTATATTAAGCTATATTCAAAAATCTTAGGATAGTAAAAAACACTAAAAAAGTAAGCTTGTGCATATTTTACACGTTTCTGCGGTTAAAAGTTGGGGTGGTGGTGAAAACCATATAGAGAACCTTTGCAATGAGCTTCAGAAAATAGCTCCCGATTCCCAAAACACCATTTTATGTATTAAAAATGGACTTTTTCATAGGAAGCTTCAGAATTCAGAGATTGATTTTGAAACCGTAAGGATTAATTTTAAAATGGATTTGAGATTCTGTTTTAAATTGATTGAGATTTGTAAAAAGAAAAAAATAGACCTGATACATATTCATGATAGCACAGCTTTAACGCTTTGCATTATGGCAGATCATCTATATAATTTACCAACCTTTATTTTCAGTAAAAAAACCACCTTTCCCATACGATCCCGTAAACAGACCCTTTACAAATACAATTATAAAAAAATCAAAAGAATTCTTTGTGTTTCTGAAGCAACTAAAGCAATTACCGCAACCACTGTAAACGATCCCAAAAAATTAGTCTCAATCTATCATGGCACAAAGATTAATGGATTTAATACTTCAAAATATATAAATATAAAAGAGTATTACAATATTGGAGACTCAAAAAAGATCATAGGGAATATTGCCAATCACAATTGGCCCAAAGATTTAGATACCTTTATTAAAGTTGCTTATTACTTGGTGCACGTCAAAGGAATTAAAGATCTTCATTTTTTTCAGATTGGCAATTACACCACAGAAACCCCTGAGCTTATTGAAAAAATTGAAAGATTTAATCTATCTAAATATATCACCTTAACGAATGTAATTCCGAATGCTTCTAAGCTTATCCCTCAATTTAATGTTTCTTTGGTTACATCAAAAAGTGAGGGAATTCCTCAATTTATTTATGAATCTTTTCTAAATAAAACCCCTGTAATAAGTACAGATGTTGGAGGAATTTCAGAAATCATAGCCCATGGTAAAAATGGGTTTCTAGCTCCTTCCGGGAATTATAAACTACTTGCAGATCAGATTATTGAAGTATTAAATAACCCCGAATTGATAGAAAAATTCACAACTATTTCATATCAAAAAGTTCACGAAAAGTATACCACAGCGATGATGGCTGCTAAAACATTACAAGAATATAAATTAGTTCTCGATGGAAAATAATATAAAACAGGAAATAGAAAACACCCTTGAAGTTTTAAAAAGAGGTGGAATTATTTTATATCCAACCGATACTGTTTGGGGAATTGGTTGCGATGCCACTAATCCTAAAGCAGTTGCAAAAGTTTATAAATTAAAACAAAGAGAAGAAACCAAAGCAATGATTTGCTTGGTGAATTCTGTAAAAATGCTGGAACAGTATGTAAATAAAATTCCAAATATTGCATACGATCTAATAGATTATGCGGTAAAACCTACCACCATAATTTATGATGATCCAATAAAAGTTGCTAATAACCTTATTGCATCAGATGAAACCTTGGCAATTAGGGTGGTAAAAGATAGATTTTGTGAACCCTTGATCTATAAATTTAGAAGAGCATTGGTGTCCACCTCTGCAAATATTAGTGGAGAACCAACTCCAAAATCTTTCTCGCAAATAAGCCCGGAAATTTTAAAAGGTGTGGACTATATAGTAAATTTGCAGCATTCAAAAATATCAGACCAACCTTCCTCCATTATCAAGATCGGTAAAGATGGAAGTGTTAAGGTGATTCGACAATAAAATATGCCTAAAAACAACAACTACAAGTCAGCTTTAAAACATCCCATTTTTAAGATTATTTCTCAGGCAGCAGAAAATTTAAATTTGGAAAGTTATGTAATTGGAGGATTTGTAAGAGATTTTCTGCTAGACCGTGGGGAGCCAAAAGATATAGATATCGTTGCCATTGGGAGTGGAATTGAATTGGCAACAGAGGTATCCAGATTATTGCCCAATAATCCAAAAGTTCAAATTTTTAAAACTTATGGCACCGCAATGCTTAGAGCTTTCGATTTGGAGATCGAGTTCGTGGGCGCTAGAAAGGAAAGTTATACTGAAGATAGCAGAAACCCGGTAGTAGAAGACGGAAGTCTTGAAGACGACCAGAAAAGACGCGATTTTACTATTAATGCCTTAGCTTTAAACCTAGGCGAAGATCATTTTGGGGATTTAGTAGATCCATTTAATGGAATCGAAGATTTAAAGCATCAGCTCATTCAAACGCCTTTAGATCCAGATATCACTTATTCCGACGATCCTTTACGGATGTTACGAGCTATCCGTTTTGCAACGCAACTTCATTTTAAAATCGAACCAAAGTCTTTGGCTTCAATTTCCAAGAATAAAAATCGAATTAAGATAATTTCGAAAGAAAGAATTGTAGAGGAGCTCAATAAAATCCTACTTTCAGAAAAGCCATCTATAGGATTTGCTCTGTTACATAAAACCGGACTTTTGCCAATTATTCTTCCGCAGCTAACAGCATTAGAAGGAATAGAAGAGATTGAAGGTCAAAAGCATAAAGATAACTTTTGGCATACGTTGGAAGTGGTAGATAATATTGCTGAAAACACCGACGACCTTTGGTTACGTTGGGCAGCATTACTTCATGATATTGGAAAAGCACCCACTAAGAAATTCCATAAAAAGATAGGCTGGACTTTTCATGGACATGAGTTCGTTGGATCTAAAATGGTATACAAGCTTTTTAAGCAGATGAAAATGCCGTTGAACGATAAGATGAAACTAGTGCAAAAACTGGTGTTAATGAGCTCTAGACCTATTGTTATTTCAGATGAAAATGTAACCGATTCTGCAGTAAGAAGATTAGTGTTTGATGCAGGAAATGACATTGAAGATCTTATGACTTTATGCGAGGCAGACATCACCACTAAAAATCCAAAGCGATTTAAAAAATACCATAACAATTTCAAAAAGGTTCGCCAGAAAATAAAAGAGGTTGAAGAGAAAGATCATATCAGGAATTTTCAACCACCTGTTTCGGGGGAGGAGATCATGGAATTTTTTAATTTAAAACCTTCCAGAGAGATCGGTATGATAAAAGAAGCAATAAAAGAAGCAATTTTAGAAGGAGAAATTCCTAATGAATATGAGGCTGCAAAAGCTTATATGTTGAAAAAAGGAAAGGAACTTGGGCTAGAACCGGTTAAATAAATTAATTCAATTAAGGTAGGTAGTTTTGTTCGTATCAAAATTATAATGTAAAGTAGGGTGTCAGGTTGAGCGGAGTCGAAACCTCCTTTTGAAGTTAATAGTTCTCGTCTACGCTCGAACAGACAGAACAAATTATTTTAATTTTGAAAATCAAAAAATCTTTGCAAATGTTTTTGGTCTTTAATTCAAACAACAAGATATAGTGTATAGAAAATTAGCAAAAATTTCATTGGTTTTAATTTATTTGGTGATTATTGCCGGAGCGTGGTACGCATGACGGGGTCTGGAATGGGTTGTCCGGACTGGCCAAAATGCTTCGGATATTATATTCCACCAACAGAAATCACTGAGCTTCAATTTCAAGCAGACAGGTATTATAAAAAAAGGACAAGTTATCATCGTAGACGAGTCCTTAATGACTGCCGAAAAAGATTTCACAACCGGAACTTCTTACAATTCTCAAAACTGGGTAAAATATACCAAACACGATTATGCCATTTTTAATCCTTGGCATACTTGGATAGAATACATCAATAGACTTCTTGGTGCGCTTGCCGGATTAGCTGTATTAATTATGGCATTTTTATCTCTGAAGTATTGGAGAGAAAATAAAAAAATCACCTTGCTTTCTTGGTTATCTGTATTCCTTATGGGTTTTCAGGGTTGGCTTGGAGCAACTGTAGTATATTCCGTCCTATCTCCGGTTAAGATCACGATCCATATGGTGATGGCTTTGGTAATTGTGGCGCTTATTCTATATCTGCTCCATATTTCAAAAGCTAAATCTAAAACTCAAATTAGCCTAAAAAGCTTCAGAAGTCTAGCGGTTTTTGCTGTAATATTTACCCTCATTCAAATAGTTTTGGGAACACAAGTTCGGCAATTTGTAGATGAACAAATAAAATTACTGGGTTATAATACACCGGAGCAATGGCTTTCAAAGCCTTCAGTAATATTTTATATTCATAGATCTTTTTCCATTTTAGTTCTGGTTTTAAACCTTCTTATTTGGTGGCAAAACAGAAAATTGAAGCTTGGATTTAATAAAGTAAATTGGATCTTAGTGCTTATTGGATTAGAAATCATTACTGGAATTGCGATGTACAATTTCGATTTCCCAGCATTATCGCAGCCATTACATCTCGTAATTGCAAGCCTCTTATTTGGGGTGCAATTTTATGTTTTATTGGAAGCGCTGCGTGCCCCAATTCGCATAAAAAGTTTGTAACTTCGCCCCCACAAAAATTATCACAATGGTTTATAGATTTAGAGTTATTTTGGATGCACAAGATGACGTTTTTAGAGATATTGAAATTTTAGAAGAGAGCACTCTTGAAGACTTTCATAACTCTATCGTGAACGCTTTTGGATTTGATGGAAATGAAATGGCCGCTTTTTATATTAGCGACGACGAATGGAATCAAGGCGAAGAAATATCTCAGTTCGATCTTGGCGAAGATCTTGATTCAGTTCGATTAATGAATGAAACCACTTTAGACAGTGTTGTTTCTAAAAATCAAAGAAAGCTGATTTATGTGTACGATTTTCTAAGCATGTGGACGTTCCTTATAGAATTAGCCGATATTGCTGAAATTGAAGATGGGCGCGATTATCCAAACTTGATGTATGTTCATGGTCAAATTCCTACCGATGCACCGGATAAAGAGTTTGTAGCCGATAAGAATGAATATGATGACGACGATGATTCAGATTTAGATCTGGATAATTTTGACGACTTATCTTACGACGACATCTGGAACTAATCATTCTATTACACTCACTGTGTACAGTTAGATAAATTATTCGGCTTTTTCGTTCCAGGTTCAAAATTCAAGGTTATTTTACCTAATTAACTCATATATACTCAATACTAAATTCTAATATCTCAATACTATTATCTCAATTCTTTATTCTCACATCTAATACCTCACTTCTATTATGATCAACTTATATAACGCGCAAATTGAATCTCTTTCCATCCACAGAGTTGGTAATAAAAGTAGGAATGAAAACATATTTCTTTCCGGAGCTCCTTTTGAGTTGAATGATGAAATTGCTCCGTTGATCAAAGAATACTTTCTGAAATCTTTTAGAGAAAAAGAAGAAAATTACTATCAGTTTACGCACGAATCGGATCTTGAATTTAACGAATTATATAATTTCGCAAATCAAATTTTCGATGCACCCGATACTGTACATGAGGTTTCTAAAAAAATAACCACCTTGTTATTCGAACAATCTTCTCACCCTCACATTAAAAGTGGAGAAGTGTATGTAGTATATTTTGAAAACATGCTTTTGGATAATGAAAAAGTTTCTGCAATCGGGATCTTTAAATCTGAATTAAAGCATGATTTCCTTCAGTTTCAAGAAAAAGATTCATTGCTGGAAATGGTGATTCAGCAAGGGATCAATCTTCAGAAAATGGATAAAGGAGCTTTGATCTTCAATAAGAATAGAGCTGAAGGCTACAAGATCCTTTCTGTAGATTCTAACAGATATGACACCAAATATTGGTTAGAAAACTTCTTAGGAGTAGATGTGCTGGCAGATGAAAATTTCTACACTAAGAAATACTTAAAATTTTGCCAGAATTTTGCTAAAGATGTAGTACTTCCTGCTGAAGACAAAAAAGAAGAAGTGATGTTTATGAACCGAAGTGTAGATTATTTTGCGAAAAATGACTCCTTTGAAGAAAGCAACTTTTTAAATTCTGTGATAGATAACCCAGATCTTATTCCAGAATTTAACAATTACAAACAAGAAAAAGCACCTAAATATAAGATTGAAGATCTAACTGAGTTTAATATCGCGAATGCGGCAGTAACTTCAGCAAGAAAGTCGATTAAAAACACCATTAATCTGGATACCAATATTCAGATTAAATTGGATTTTATCAATCCGGAATCTGCTCAAAAATTTGTAGAAAAAGGTTGGGACGAAGAAAAACAAATGTATTACTACTTGGTATATTTCAATAAAGAAGAAAAGAGTTAAACCCTTCTCTTCTTTAAATTTACATTTTCGTAATTCCTTTTTACGAATTCCAATGCCGTTCTTAAGATTTGCCCCATCGTCTTAGCTCTCTTAAACTTCATATCGTTGGTAAACAAGTAAAGATCTTTCCGAAGCATCTTAACATTTTCCGGAGTAGAAACGTTATCGTTAATCATGCATCTTACCAATTCTTTAAATCGGGATTGCGCGTTTATCATTCGCTTGGCTAGCAAGGAACGTTCTTCTTTTCTATACTGTTCTATGGAACTGTGCTCTAATTTTTGAGTTACTAACTCCACCATTTTAAAATTCTCCTTAAAGAATTGCGGCCTATAAACTTTTAAGTTTCCTTCGTAACACTGCTGATCGAAATCTATTGCCCGAATAGTATATTCCACATGATCGAAATCGTGAGTTGGAATCACCACATAATTATAAGACCTCATATCGCCTAGAAGGCGAACTGTACAACGCTCGTTAAATTTTACAAATTGTTTGGCTATTTGGGTTTTTGCACGCTCATCACAATTAGGCAGCTCATCCTGAATAAAAACATCTCCCGGAATTCCTGCAATATGCTCTTCTATTAACGTGTCCATATACACAAGAAAATTGATTCGGTGTGGGGATAAAATATGTTCAATTTCTAATCCGTAAATTCTGGAAGCATCAGCAAGCTTAATATAGAAATACGTGAAACTTTCATTCAATGTATTTCGAACCCTAATTCTAAAAGGCTTGGAGTTTCCAAAAGTGCAGTAATCGATTGCATCTATACTTAAATAAGGTAAAGAATCATCACTACCATCAGAATGTAAAATTGCATAGACATGTTTTAATGAATCGTCAATTTCGTTCCGTTCGCTATCAGAATAATAACATCGCACCCAAAGGGTATCTTCATCATTTTGATCGTAAACCACTATAGAACCGGAGAATCTAAGTAGATCGTCATAAAAAACAGGGATTTTAGTATCTCTGTTATACTTCTCCAAATACTTATGCAACCGATCATTTACAGGAAAGGAAGGTTTTTTCCTCGACATTAACTTTTCTTCCATTCTTAGGGTTTTTTCAAAAATACACTATCTGTTTCACTTCTGAAGTAACAAAACGTTAACTTCGGCGTCCTATTAAAAAATTCAGAATAATTTGGAAACAATTCTTACTATAAATCAGCTTACCAAAAAGTATGGAAGTTTAACAGCTGTCAATAATCTATCCTTTACAATTAAGAAAGGAAATGTTTATGGCATTTTAGGGCCAAATGGAAGTGGAAAATCTACTACTTTGGGAATGGTTTTAAATGTAGTAAATAAAACCAGTGGAGATTTTCATTGGTTTGATGGATCTGATTCTACCCACGAAGCCTTAAAAAAAGTAGGAGCCATTATCGAGCATCCTAATTTTTACCCTTATATGACCGCTTCGCAAAACCTTGCGTTGGTTTGTAAAATCAAGGGAGTTTCTCAGAATAAGATCGATGAAAAACTGGAGATTGTTGGTTTGCTAGATCGAAAGGATAGTAAATTCAAGACTTTTTCTTTGGGGATGAAGCAGCGTTTGGCAATCGCTTCTGCCCTTTTGAACGATCCTGAAATATTAATTTTAGATGAACCTACTAATGGATTAGACCCACAAGGGATTCATCAAATTAGAGAGATCATTCGGAAAATTGCTTCCATGGGAACCACTATTCTCTTGGCTTCTCATTTGTTAGATGAAGTTGAAAAAGTATGTTCTCATGTAGTAATCATTAGAAAAGGAGTGAAATTATATAGCGGAAAAGTAGATGAAATGAATGCCAGTCATGGCTTTTTCGAATTAAAAGCAACAGATCTTGTGACACTTCAGCAAATATTGGAAGATCATCCATCTATTGGAAAAATCACTGTAAATGACGGACTTTTAACCGCTATTCTTGAAGAACCAATGGGAGCCGATGATTTAAACGCTTTTCTTCACCAAAGAGGAATGACACTTTCGTATCTGGTAAAGAGAAAGGAAAGTCTAGAAGAACAATTTTTACAATTAACCAACCAAACTGCCCTTTAGATGTTACGATTATTACAAATAGAATTACATAAATTAAGATATAGCAGGTCGGCTAAGATCTTAATAAGCACATATTTCATCCTAATTACTTTTATCGCTTTAATAGCTTCTATCGAATTTGATTTAGGGCCTGTACATTTTAGGTTGGCAGATCAAGGGATCTTCAATTTCCCCTTTATCTGGCATTTTAACAGCTATATAGCAGCCATATTAAAACTGTTCCTTGCAATCGTGATTGTTTCTATGATGTCTAATGAATATAGCCATAGAACGCTAAAACAAAACCTGATAGATGGCTTGAGTAAGAAGGAGTTCGTTTTATCCAAATTTATAACAGTTGTATTGTTTGCTGTGATCTCCACATTTTTTCTTCTAGTAGTTTCACTTATACTTGGGTATTCATTTTCAGATTTTACGGAGTTATCCATCGTTTTTTCAGACATGGAGTACATCGTAGGCTATTTTATTAAGCTTCTTGGATTTTTCACATTCTGTATGTTTATTGGGATTCTAATTAAACGATCAGCTTTTGCATTGGGCTTTCTATTTATCTGGTGGATCTTCGAAGGGATTCTCTATGGCGTTTTAAATTTTAGATTGTTTAGAGATAGTGACATTCCAGAAAATATCATGCAATTTTTCCCTCTAACCGCGATGAGTAATATTGTGGTTGAACCATTTACACGATTAAATTTCATTAAAACAGCAGCAACCCAAATTGGAGAAGAGCTAGATAAGGACTACGGTGTGCATTGGTATCAACTACTAATAGTAATAGTTTGGACGCTAATCTTTGTATACTTATCGCTTGCTCTATTGAAGAAAAGAGACCTGTAATTATAATAAATTTATAGACTGCTTTAGTTCTGTGAGAAAAAATCTGATTCTTTATATATTCCTTTTAGGTACGACTCTCACCTTCTGGGCCCAATCGGGTATTAATGATTGTGCAGGAGCGATTAAAGTTTGTGGAGATGGCGCCTTAAGTACAAATGCAAACGGTGTTGGAGTTCAAGAATTAAGCGGCTCAAATTCTTGTAGTAGCCAGGAAAACAATAGTATTTGGTTAGAAATTGAAATCACAAAAAGTGGAACTTTGGGCTTTGATCTTATTCCCACCAGATCTGATATTAAAGTAGATTATGATTTCTTCATCTACGGTCCAAATGCAACTTGTGGAAATCTAAACTTTGCTATTCGATGTTCTACTACAAATCCTCGCGCTGCAGGATTAGCGAATAATCATACCGGGATGCGTGAAGAGGAGGTTGATACCAGTGAAGGACCTGGGGAATTGGGGAACAGCTATGTAAAGTCATTAGATGTTCTACCAGGGGAAACCTATTTCATTGTTATAGATAGACCTGAAGGCTCAAGTCCATTCAATTTAAATTGGACAGGAAACTCAACCGTTGGATCATTTCCTTTTCCAGATGGACCAGAAGTAAATTCTGCGGCAGATATAGAAAAGTGTAATGCTAATGGGATTACAGATTTCGATGTTTTTTCAACTCAACAGGAAATTAATAGTCAAAACCAAACTAGCATTAGTTATCATGAAGAACTTGCTAACGCAATAGATAATTCGAATCCGATAATGGGGCTTTATACCAGTTCAACGCCTAGAAAGACTATATACGCACGTGTTGTAAATGATATAACAGGTTGTTATAAAATCGTGGATTTTGATCTTATTATTAATGATGGACCAATTATAACTCCTACATATAATTATAATTTATGTGATATCGATTTTAGTGGAAAAGAAACCGCTTCATTATCAACTATAGATAATGAAATATTGAATGGCTTAGCTGCTAACGCATATGTCATTGGTTATTATAATGATCTTACAAGTGCTCAAAATAAAACAAATCCTCTTCCAAATAATATAACTACATCTGGAGAAGAAATTTTTGCAAGAGTAGAAGAATTAAATAATGAGCAATGCTATAATATTTCTGAAATTAGACTGATTCTGAATACACCACCTCAAATTGAAGATCTCAATATAGGTCAAGCTGAAGTTAATGCTAATAGTAATACTATAACTTTGAATCTAGGAGCTTCTGAAGCTTATGAATTTGCTTTGAATAATATTGATGGTCCATATCAAACAAGTAATGTTTTTCAGAATGTAGCATCTGGATTTGTAACACTTTATATTCGTGATGAACAGCAATGTGCCATTATTTCTACCAGTATTGCGGTGCTAGGCTATGATAACTTTTTTACTCCCAATAATGATGGCGTACATGATTTCTGGAATGTAAAAGGCATCGACAAGCTAATGGAAGGAACAGATTATATCTCGATTTTTGATCGCTATGGAAAATTACTGAAGCAATTAAGTAGTGCAGAGAACGGTTGGGATGGAACTTTCAATGGTCACTCATTACCAGCCGATGACTATTGGTTTCAGGCTTCATTAAGAAATGGACAGGAATTTAGCGGTCATTTTAGCCTTATTAGATAAGCGCATGACACCTATTTGAATAGGCCTAATATTTGCTTATTTTCGTGAGGCTAAGAAAAAGATTCATGAAATTCAAAATAAAATCCGATTACAAACCTACAGGAGACCAACCACAAGCCATAAAGAAGCTAGTTGCAGGACTCGATGGGAACGAACAATATCAAACCTTATTAGGGGTTACCGGTTCCGGGAAAACTTTTACAGTTGCCAATGTCATTGAAGAAGTTCAGCGCCCGACTCTTGTCTTGGCACATAACAAAACATTAGCTGCACAACTTTATTCAGAATTTAAACTGTTCTTTCCGGATAATGCAGTTGAATATTTTGTGAGTTATTACGATTATTACCAACCCGAAGCATTTATTCCTACTTCAGGAACCTATATAGAAAAAGATCTTTCCATTAATGAAGAACTTGAAAAACTTCGATTAAGCACTACCTCTTCCCTACTTAGCGGAAGGCGTGATATCATAGTTGTCGCATCAGTTTCCTGTTTGTATGGTATTGGAAACCCTGTAGAATTCAAAAAGAACGTGGTCTCTATTGAAAAAGACATGCATATTTCCAGAACTAAATTACTGCACAGATTAGTTCAGAGTTTATATTCTAGAACCGAAGCAGACTTTAGTCATGGTAATTTCAGAATTAAAGGGGATACCGTAGATGTTTTTCCTAGTTATGCCGATAATGCTTTTAGAATTCACTTTTTTGGAGATGATATTGAAGAAATCGAGGAATTTGATCCAAAAACTAATGAGGTTTTGGAGAAATATGAACGACTGAATATCTATCCTGCAAATATGTTTGTAACCTCACCGGATGTCCTTCAAGGTGCAATTAGGGAAATTCAGGATGATCTTGTAAAACAAATCGATTATTTTCAAGATATCGGAAAACATTTAGAGGCAAAGCGTTTGGATGAACGTACAAATTTTGATCTAGAAATGATTCGGGAATTAGGTTACTGTTCAGGGATCGAGAATTACTCGCGCTATTTGGATGGAAGACTTCCCGGCACGAGGCCTTTCTGCCTTTTAGATTACTTCCCGGATGATTATTTAATGGTTGTAGATGAAAGTCACGTAACTATTCCGCAAGTACATGCCATGTATGGTGGTGACCGCTCTAGAAAAGAGAACCTTGTAGATTATGGTTTTAGATTACCCGCTGCCATGGATAACCGTCCATTAAAATTCGAAGAATTTGAAGCTCTTCAAAATCAGGTTATTTACGTGAGTGCTACTCCTGCAGATTATGAATTGCAGAAAACTGAAGGTATTTATGTAGAACAGGTAATTCGCCCAACAGGATTGTTAGATCCAATCATAGATGTTCGTCCTAGTTTGAATCAGATAGATGATTTAATTGAAGAAATTCATGTTCGAACAGAAAAAGATCAGCGAGTTTTAGTTACGACACTTACCAAAAGAATGGCCGAAGAGCTGACAAAATACCTTACCCGAATAAATGTGAGATGTAGATACATCCATTCAGATGTTGATACTCTGGAACGTGTAGAGATAATGCAGGATCTAAGAAAAGGTATTTTTGATGTGCTTATTGGAGTGAACTTACTAAGAGAAGGATTAGATCTACCGGAAGTATCCTTAGTTGCCATTTTAGATGCAGATAAAGAAGGTTTTTTAAGAAGTAATAGATCGTTAACACAAACCATTGGACGTGCTGCCAGGCATATAGAAGGAAGGGCGATTATGTATGCTGATAAAATTACCAATAGCATGCAAACCACAATCGATCAAACAAATTATAGACGTGAAAAGCAAATCGCTTACAATACCAAAAACAATATTGAACCTCAGGCATTAATAAAAGCTATTGAAAGCTCTTTAGTAGGAAAAAAATTAGATCCTTATGTGATAGAAACCGCACCTACTTTAAAAGCTGCTGAAAAAGAAACAGAATATTTTAGCAAGCCTCAGTTAGAAAAACGAATTCGTTCAAAACGAAAAGAAATGGAAACTGCAGCTAAAGATTTAGATTTTATGACAGCGGCAAGACTTAGAGATGAAATTAAAATGCTTCAGGACAAAACCAAAGCATTGAGTTAAAAATAGGTTTTGAGTTAATATTTAAAGTTTTTGTGTTAATATTTTGTTTAAACCATTAATAATCAATCTATTAATTTAATATCTTTAAAATTCATTCTTCACATTAACCCTATTTATTGTGGTGGTTAATTGTGTTACAGATGAAAAAATTTGTATTTATTTTATTTATAATACCTTTTTTTGGTATTTGCCAAGTAGGTATTAATACATCTTCCCCCAAGGCTCAATTAGATATTGTATCAATTTCCCCCGACAATCCATTGATGATTGATGGACTATTGATTCCAAGAATTCAGAAATTTCCAGTGGATCCTCCCACTAAAGACCAGCATGGTATGCTGGTCTTTTTAAATGCTAACTTGCCAATTCAAAAGAGTGGATTTTACTTCTGGAATAATGAAGCAAAAAAATGGGAAGCTTTAGCTGGGACTGCTTCAGAAAATTTTTATAAACCAGCCACAACCGTAAGTCCTAACAACATTACCGATGCCCTATTTAGAAATGGAAATATTGGAATTGGTACTCAGGACATAACTTCTAAATTACAAATCGCTCTCAATTCCACCACAGATGCTGCGATCAAGAAAGGTTTGGAAGTAGATAATAACAATCCTACAGTAGATAATCTTACAACTTATGGTATCATTAGCGACAACCGGAGCGCTACAAACGGCAATAAGTATGGAATAAAAAATAATGTTGGTGGCGTTGGAATAGGAATACATTATGGAATTTTTAATGAAACCTATCAGAATTCCGGAACCAATGATATTTATGGGATTTATAATAGAGTTGGAAAGACCTTCGGAACGAATAGCAGCAATTATGGGGTTTATAGCGAAATAGGACAAACTACCGGTACAGGTAAAATCTATGGAGTTTACAGTGTGGCCTATGGAAGTAATCCCGATAAAGTATTTGCCGGTTACTTCGCAGGCAGACTTGGAATTGGAAATACACCATCAGAGGAATATATTTTTCCAGCCAGCAAAGGAAGTAGTTCCCAAACTTTAACCTTGGACGCTTCAGGAAATATGAATTGGACGTATCCGAATGCACAAAACTATGTTAGTACGGGAAGCGCAACAGGAGATTTTCTTATTACAGATGATGTTGGAACGCTGAGAATTAATAACGAATTAAGCCAATTAATTATTCCTGCGGCAAATCAAAATAAAGGACGGATTATTCGACTAATTGGTTGGGATGGAATTGGAAACAAGAACTTTTTATTTTCTAATGCAGATAATCTTTATGATGTTCGAAATAATGTGAACGTTACCTTTATTGGCGCAAATCAAATATTCACGATTCAGAGTGCGGGAAATAGATGGATTCTTTTAAATAAATAAAAAGCACCAACTTGGTGCTTTTTATTTGGAAACTAGAAATAACAAATTATTTTATTTCTATCATACGTTTTGCTTGTTGCTTAGCTTCTTCTTTTTTAGGAAGATTAATTTCTAGAATTCCATCTTTGTAAGTAGCAGAGATTTTCTCGCTTTCTACAGATTCCGGTAAACTAAAAGCTCTTCGGAAGTTATTATAATTAAACTCCTTTCTTGTAAACCTTCCATTAGAATCGGTAAGTTCACGCTCCTCATTTTCTTCAGAAGAGATGGTTAGTACATCGTTATCCAATTCGATATTAAATTGTTTCTTGGATTTCCCGGGAGCTGCAACTGCAACCATAAAATTATCTTCAGTTTCCTGAATATTTACCGCAGGAATTCTGGTTCCAATGCTACCGACGTTGGAGGTTCCTCCTAACCAATCGTTTTTAATTAAATCATCAAAAACAGATGGTAACCACTGATCTTCTTTTCTTTTAATTAGGTTCATAACATCAAATTTTTAATTAATACTCAATTTCAGAATATTTCAATCAAAATAAATTCCAACCTTATTTTTAAGTCAAAATGTCTTGGAAACCATCGTTTTAACTGACTTTTTGTCTTTTTGAGCTTCATCAGAAATTAAATAAATGTGAAGTATAATAGGAGTATTTTCTAAAATGGTATTTTTAAGTTCTGAAATTACCTCATGAAAAAATTATTATATCGTAGTCTTTCATTTTTTAATATCCTTGAAAGTAAAATTGCTTTTTATCCTACAGTCTTAGCCTTATTTGGAATTTTCTTCGCTTTCCTTTTAATGTATTTTGAAAGTCTGGGAATCTCGAAATATCTTTTGGAAAAAGCTCCAATTTTAGTTGTAGATAATGGTAATACAGCAATGACAATGCTTTCAGCTCTAATTTCAGGGCTTATATCTGTAATAGTTTTTAGTTTTTCTATGGTAATGCTGTTGCTAAGTCAGGCCTCTAGCAATTATTCTCCAAGGTTGTTGCCTGGCTTAATTTCAGATAGGAAACATCAGATTATTCTGGGGATTTATCTTTCTACAATCCTTTATAACATTTTTATTTTATTCTCCATTCAACCAACTGGAGATAAATACCAAATCCCCGGGTTTTCAGTATTAATGGGGATTCTAGGAACTGTAATCTGCATTTACGCATTCATCTTTTTTATTCATAACATTTCCCAGTCTATTCAAATAAGCAATATTCTGAAGAAAATTTATACCCAGTCAAAAATTAGATTAACAGATGTTATTGAGAAAGAATCTACCCATTTAACACAGTTCCCTGATAGTGATGACTGGCATGAATATCATTCAGAAAAAAGTGGATATCTTCAAAATATCTCTTATACAAACATGATTAATTTTAGCAAAGAGAACGATACTCAACTACATATAATCCCTTTTAAGGGCAGCTTTATTTTGAATGGGATTCCGCTTTTCAAGTCCAAAAACAAACTTAATAAAGAGCAAGTAAAACAAGTATTAGATAATATAAGTTTTGCCAGGGAAGAGTTGGTGGAGGACAATTATATTCTAGGTTTCAAACAATTAACTGAAGTTATTGTGAAAGCAATGTCTCCAGGAATTAACGACCCCGGAACTGCTATTAATGCCATAGATTATCTTACAGAATTACTTGCGTTAAGAATGCAGAAAAAGGATATAAATGTTATTCGTCGAGATGAAATTCCTTATTTGAAAATCACCACCGTGGATTTTAAAGATATTCTCTATCAAGTTATGGTGGCTATAAGGACTTATTGTAAACACGACGTTACCCTAAATCAGAAGTTATTAGTAATGTTACATTATTTGCTTCAGCAAAAAACCTATAATCAGGATTATTATGATAATATCAAGGAGGAAGCCACACTATTACTAGCGGATGCAAAGGACGCTATAACGAATCCTACAGATATTAACAGACTTACAAATTTAGCCGAAACCTTCACTTTTGAATTAAATAATGCCGCTGAAAATGAATAAACAAATTTCTAATTTCTTTGTTGTAGTTGTTACATTATTGTTTGCACTACCCACAATAGCACAATCTACTGCTTCAAAAAATGTAAACACCTTTGTAATTAATGCTCCTCAATTGGATACGCTAAAAAAAGATTTGGGTGTATGTACCTGAATCTTACAAAACTTCCACCAAAAAATATCCGGTTCTCTATCTTCAAGATGCTCAGAATTTATTTGATGCTTCTACTTCCTATGTCGGAGAATGGAAAGTAGACGAGGTTTTAGATAGTTTAAAATTAGAACTTATCGTAGTTGCGATCGAGCATGGGAATGAAAAACGAATAGACGAATTAACACCTTACCCACATCCGGAATATAAAGGTGGCGAGGCAAATAGTTACCTAAATTTTATCCTGAAAACATTAAAACCAAAAGTTGATTCCCTTTATAGTACTTCTCCAGCTGTTGAAAACACCTTTATTGGCGGTAGCTCCTTGGGTGGGCTTTTCTCGTATTACGCAACTTTAAAGCATCCAGACGTGTTTGGAAAAGCGATTATCTTCTCTCCCAGTTTTTGGTATTCTGAACAAATTTTTAATCTGACTGAAAGTATAGTTGAAAATAGCATTTTTGAAAATCAGTTCTACTTTAGAGCCGGCGAAAAAGAAAGTGAAACCATGGTACCAATGATGTATAAAATGAACGATATACTTTCTTCCAAGTTATCATCTAATGCTCAAATAAATATAGCATCTATTCCGAATGGGGAGCATAATGAAGCTCTCTGGGCTGGATTGTTTGCTGATGCAGCACTTTGGTTAATGAATCTGGAAGATTGACTTTAAAAATTTAGTTTATGAAAATCAAAAAGCCATGAATTTTCAAATTGATGGCTTTTTGATTCTTAATACTGAAATTGTATTATATGCAGTACAACTATGTTGTTTTCTTAGACTGCACCCATTCTTGTATCATTTCTTCCAAAATATTCAGCGGCACGGCACCATTGGTAAGAACTACATCATGAAATTCCCTGATATCGAAATCATCACCTAATTGTACCTTAGCTTCTTCTCTTAGCTCAACGATCTTGTTCATCCCAATTTTATAGGCAGTGGCCTGTCCAGGCATCACGATATGTCTCTCTACCATTTTTACGCAATCACTTTCTGCATTTGGAGTATTGTCTTTATAATAAGCAATCCCTTCTTCTCTAGTCCATTTTTTAGCATGGATTCCGGTATCCACTACCAATCGGCAAGATCTCCAAAGTTCCATTGCCAAACGTCCAAAATCTGAATAAGGATCTTTATAGAACCCAATTTCTTTTGGCACCAATTCACTATATAATCCCCAACCTTCAACATAGGCCGTATAAAAAGAGAATTTTCTGAACATAGGAATACTATCCAATTCTTGTGCAATTGCTATTTGCATATGGTGCCCAGGAATTCCCTCATGAAAAGCCAAGGCTTCCATCTGATAGATTGGCATTGCCTCCATGTCATATAAATTCGCATAATATGTTCCCGGTCTGGAACCATCGATTGCCGGAGCTTGATAAAAAGCCTTTCCGGCACTCTTTTCCCTAAATGCTTCCACAGCTTTTACTACAATATCTGCCTCAGGCTTGGTGATGAAAAGGTCATCTAACTTCCCTTTCATCTTATTTATTAGCCCGGTAGCTTCAGCTAAATAACGTTTTTTACCTTCAGGAGTATTTGCATAATAAAACTGCTTATCTGTTCTCATAAACTCAAAGAAATCCTGTAAGGAACCTTTAAATCCGGTAGCTTTCATGATCTCTTCCATTTCGCCATGGATTCGAGCAACTTCACTCAATCCAATCTCATGGATTTCATTTGCCTTTAAGTTTGTGGTAGTGATTCTTTTAAGCCTATTGTTATAATAATCTTCTCCTTTAGGAAATTTCCAGGCGCCATGATCTGTTGTGGCACGCTGTTGCTGATCTTCCAAGGTGGTAATTAAACTCTCATAAGCTTCTCTAACAGAAGTATTCAAGGCATTTTCAGCTTTATTAATAAGCTTCAAGTGCTCTGCTTCTGATAATTTCAAACCTTTAACTTTCGATTTCAAATCTTCTAAAAGTGCACTGGCTTCCTTAGAATTGGTAAAAGGTCTTCCTTTTAAAACATTCCGAGAATCGTCGATTACCTTTTCAAAAACAAATTTTGGAGGTAAGATCCCATTTTGTTCTCTCACCTTTAATCCCTCTACAATTTGCTCCATCGCCTTTGGAAACCCATTCAATCTTTCAATATAAGCTTCAGCATCTGCAACAGAATCTATTCGGTGCATATTGATTAAGAATGCCGGTAACTCTGCATGATACCCGTGCATCTGGTTGATAGGGTAATTATAAAATCTATAATCGTAATCTGCTACTTCTTCTTTCAGGCCTTGCTTAGCCAGTCGGTAGCTTAATTTGGTTTGCTCATCTAAGGAAACATCATCTACCTTTTCAATAAATTCCAATCGCTTTTTTGCTTTCTCCAGATCATCTGCATACTTCTGAGTAGAAAAATCATCCCATTTCCCATAGTCTGTTTTTCTTCCCAAACGAGTTTGCATCATCGGAGAATCTGCAACATCTTTTTCAAATTCAACTTCGAAATAATCGTTCAAATCCTTAGAGTTTTTCGCAATTTCTTCTGAAGATAATACTTGATCTTTTTTGTCGTCTTCACAGGCAATTACAATGCTTAGTAAAGCCATTGCAATTATTCCTTTAAATATGTTTTTCATTTATTCATTTTTGATTGTCCGTAAAGTATCATAAACCCATAAAGAAGGTCACCCTGTTTTAAACGTCAGAAGTTTAAGAATTTCATAACAATATATAAATTAATACATTTTGAGACCCTGAAATAAATTCAGGGTGACGCAGTAATAATTTTAACACAACACGAATTTGTACTAATCGCTTTATTTATAACAAATTCTCAATCAATTATTCTTTAAGCATAGAAAACTCGATTGTAGAATCTCCATATACAGTATGAGTTTGTTTTTTGAAATCTCCTTCTTCAGCCTTGAAAATATTAGGAACAAATGTCTGCGGATTAAGATCTATTAAAGGAAACCAAGTGCTTTGTACCTGAATTTGTAATTTATGACCCTTCTTAAAAGTATGGTTAATGTCCTGTAACGTAATGTCAACTGAAGTTTTCTCACCAGCCTTGAATGGCTCCGGATTCTCAAAACTATTTCTAAAACGTCCTCTCATTACCTCGCTACGCACCATCATATGATAATTGCTCATTTTCAAATATTCCTGAGTTTCCTCGGTATCTTCAGCATCTGGAGGATACACATCTATAACTTTCACGATCCAATCTGCATCGGTTCCGGTCGTTGCAACATGTAAATGTGCTTCAATAGCACCTACCAAACTCATATCCTCTTCTAAAACAGAAGTTTCATAAACCAATACATCTGGTCTTCTTGCAGAGAATCGCTGATCATCTGTCATATATTTTCTTGGTGTAAATACCATCTTGATATCTTCTGAATAAGGAACCGGTTTTTTAGGATCGCTTATAAAAGTTTGGTTTTCTTCTGAAGCAGTTTCTGATAACTCTTGATCAGCACCTAAAAACCATGTTTTCTTAACGGTTTCTTTTGGAGGCCATTGCTCGAAGCTATCCCATTTCATATTTCCGGTATCAAAAACATAAGCTTCTGGTAATCCAGATTCTTTAGTTCCGGATCCTTTTAAGAAATGATTGAAGAATTTAGTTTCGATATCTTTTTGATAATTTTTAGAGATATCATCTCCAAAATATACGTTTCCAATCGCTTGTCTTTTCGAATCTCTCGCCCAATCTCCGTGACTCCATGGTCCAAAAACCATCGTATTGTAATTATCGCTTTTTGCCTCAATATTTTTATAAGATTCAAATGGACCATACAAATCTTCAGCATCAAATAATCCTCCTACAACCATCACTGCCGGTTTGATGTCTTTCAAATGTTGAATCAATCCTCTGGACTTCCAGAATTCATCGTAGCTAGAATGCTCTTTTAACTGAGTCCAGAAAACATTGTCTTCTTTATAATATTTATCCAAATTACTTAACGGACCGTTATCCAAGAAAAATTGATATTGATCCTGAGTTCCCAACTCTGGGAATTTGTACCAAGCAGAATCTGTAGGTTTTGTTTTTTCATATCCAAAAACGGCAGTAGCTCTCCAATAACTCAGCAAATAAGCACCATTATGATGGAAATCATCGAAGAAAAAATCTCCAATTCCCGCCTGTGGAGAAACAGCTTTTAAAGCCGGGTGCGCATCTAAAAGAGAGTATAAGGCATAGTATCCAGGATATGAGATTCCCCAAGTTCCTACTTTCCCCGAATTATTTTTTACATTCTTCACCAACCAGTCTATGGTTTCGTAAGTATCGCTAGCTTCATCTACTTGTTTCCCTTTTTTCTTCGGAATATATGCCCGCATATTATCGTACACCCCTTCGCTCATCCATCTTCCTCGTACATCTTGATATACAATGATGTTTCCTTCTTTCATCAAGTATTCATTAGGCCCTATTTTAGATCTAAACTGATCTTTTCCATATGGTCTAGAACTATATGGAGTTCGTTGTAATAAAATTGGATATTTCTTAGAAGTATCCTTCGGAGAATAGATGGTGGTATGCAATTTTATACCATCGCGCATCGTGATCTCAACTTCCTGTTTTGTATAATTATCGGCTACTTGATATTCGTCTTCAGCTTGAGAAAATACTGAAAGGGATAGAAAAAGGCTTATTATAAAAATAAGCGGGGAATGGGTTAATTTCATAGAAATAAAATTTAGCGGTCATGTCTTTCCTATACTCAAATAATTCGATATTTCAGGATATGGAATTGACCTTTTTGTTAAATGCCCATTATGGGCTTTCATATTTAAAGCTTTAAAAACCTAAAGATAGAAATTAACTGACTAACCTCGAAAAATTTAGATTTCTACTCTTTTTCCCTTTTTTGAAGTCCTTGCTGCAACCATTCTAGATATTCTTTAGAGTCTGGAGTATACCCAATTGGCGGATTAAGTAAATTTAAATCAGTATCTAAAAGCACATAAAACGGCTGTGAATTATTCTGAAAATTCACTGTCTGGAATGTAGCCCATTTATCACCAATAGTCTTGATCTTTTTGATGCTTCCATTAGCCCGAACATACTTAAATTGTTCATGTTCCGGTAATTTTTCACGATCATCCACGTATAAGGAAACCAGAATATAATCGTTCTTCAACACCTCATATACCTCCGGATTACTCCAAACTTGTTCTTCCATTTTTCGACAGTTCACACAAGCCCAACCTGTAAAATCTATGATGATTGGCTTATTCTCCTGCTTTGCGATCTCCAATCCCTTTTCCCAACTCTTATAAGCCTTAAGTCCTAAAGGGCCTTGGGTGTCTTTCTCATAAACACTGTAGAATAATGGCGGTGGGAATCCGCTTAAAAGTTTAAGGTTTGCAAATCCGGAATTTGTTAATCCCGGGAAAAGATAGAGAACAAAAATGAAGGTAAGCGCTCCAAAACCGAATCTAGATTTTGTTAGTTTCTTTTTAGGCCCATCATGAGGAAACCGTATAATTCCGAATAAATATAGCATCAATCCCAGTCCTACTAAGATCCAGATTCCAATAAAAATCTCTCTTTTTAAAAGACCCCAATGTTCAACCAAATCTGCATTAGAAAGAAATTTAAAGGCGAGTGCTAATTCTATAAATCCAAGAACCACTTTTACGGTATTTAACCAGCCGCCGCTTTTAGGTAAAGAATTCAACCAGTTAGGGAATAAGGCAAATAATGCAAAGGGCAAGGCCAAAGCAAGACCAAAACCACCCATTCCGAAGGAAAGCTGCATTGCGCCTCCATTGCTACTTAAAGATCCTCCTAGAAGTGAACCCAAGATAGGTCCTGTACAAGAAAACGAAACCAAAGCTAAAGTAAGCGCCATAAAAAAGATGCCTACCACACCTCCGATACTGGAGGCTTTATCGTCCATTTTACTGCTCCATGAACTTGGTAAAGTGATCTCGTAGTACCCAAAAAATGAGAATGCGAATACTATAAAAATGACAAAGAAAACAATGTTTAAAGTGACGTTTGTAGATATATTATTTAGGATTTCCGGAGCTAGACTATCTAAAAGATGGAAAGGAACACTCAATAATAAGTAAATCAAAAATATAAATAGGCCATAGAGAATGGCATTTACTAGTCCCTTTTTTCGACTTTTTGCGCCCTTGGTAAAAAATGAAACCGTCAAAGGAATCATAGGAAATACGCAAGGAGTTAATAAAGCGATCAGTCCACCTAAAAAACCTAATAGAAAAATGGTCATAAAACCATCTTTTTCCTCACCTTCCGGTTTGTATTTTTCCCAGCCCTTCATCTCCAAACTAAGAGCTTCAGTTTTCTCTAGATCTATTGGAGTTATTTCTTCATTTGCATAGCCCTTTGTCGTTTTATTCGCTGCTACAGAAATCTGAAACGGAACGATATCTGGAGGTAAACACATTTCATCATTACAAACCATAAACTCTACCTCAACCTCAATAATCGCGTCAGGATCAATAACTTTTATAGTCTGAAAAAACTCTGCTTTATCGTCAAAATATTTAATCTCCATTCCAAATACCTCATCATAATACGTAGGTACATTAGGTTCTGATGTTTCTCCAATTAACTCGTAGGTAGAACTAGAATTATTAAAGGTAAAACTTGTAGCAATTGGCCCTCCTTCTGGTACATCTTGTGCATACAAATGCCAACCCTTATCCAAATTCGCGGTAAATTTTAGCTTATAAATACTATCATTTTCCTTTTCCAAATGAGAGTCCCAAGAAATAGGTTCTACAATTTGTGCATCTTCATCTGAAGAAGTGAAAACCTGAGAAAATAAAGTGATAGGGAATATTAATAAAAGGAGCAGTGACCAGAAATATTTCATAAAGAATAGGTGATTTTTAATATTTTTTGAGAAGGATCTGTAATGGCAAATCTATTATCTGCACGCTGATTTATAACCCATACAATATCTTCATTAGAACACAGCAACCAGCTATTTTCCTTCTCGGGCAAAGATAATTTATTGTCTTTAAAAAAGTCGCTTAACTTTTTCTTTCCTTTCATGCCAAAAGGGTAAAAGAAATCTCCCTTCTGCCATTTTCGTAAAATCAAGGGGTATTGAAGCAATTCTTTATTTACATAGATGCTGTTTGGGGTATCATTGGCTATTTTATCTACCTCAGAAATAGTGAATCTACCAACTGGCAACATAATTATTTGCTCTCCTTCCCTTATCCCATATTTCTGAGTCTTTTCTTCTGAAGGGATCTCGGTTAAAAGTAAGACTTCTCTATCCTTTATTAATCTATGTGTTTCAGAAAGGACCATTTTCCCGGTTTGCGCATCCAAAAGTTGATACACGTCATTCCATTCAGAAAAGCCGAAGGTTTTAAGTAATTGATATAAAACTGCTTTTGGATTCGGCAGTTTCTTCAAATAATCCACTTTTAGCTCATATCCATACACGTTCTTAGCAACAATTTCAGGATAGATCAAGCTTATATAATCTTCAACCAAATTTGAAGTTTCTGTAAGATGCGATTGCGTATTCTGAAAACTCTCCAACAACTGCGGATTCAACTCTTCTAAAATTGGAATAATATCATGACGAATTTTATTCCGAAGGTATTTATTGGAAGCATTGCTACTATCTTCTCTCCAAATAATTTTATGATCGTTCGCATATGTTTCGATCTCTTTTCTAGAAAAAGAAAGCAAAGGTCTAACAACCGAATTATTTACGGCTTTAATCCCGGTAAAACCTTCTAATCCGCTTCCTCGAACCAGATTGATTAAAAAAGTCTCCAGATTGTCATTCGCATGATGTGCAGTTAACACATAATCGAACTTCATAGCAGCACTTAGCTCTTCAAACCAATGATACCTTAATTCTCTGGCTGCCATTTGGATGGAAATTTTGGCCTCTTCAGCAAAAGTTGGAGTATCGAAATTTTCTATAAAAACTTCACAATTCAGCCTTTCAGCTAAATCCAAAACAAACTCCTCATCGGCATCACTTTCTTCAGCCCGAAGGTTAAAATTACAATGGGCAATGGAAAAATTCAATTTAGCCAGTTTACAGAGATGAGCCAAAACCACGCTATCTACTCCTCCACTTATTGCCAGTAATAATTTGCCTTGGCATAAAAAAGGGAATTCAGATTTCAGGTGATTTTTGAAGGCTTTTTCCATAAGATTCAAAGATAAGAAATAAGCCCGTTTTAAGACTTGGCAAAAAAAGAACTTTTAAGGGATTCCCAGCCAAGCGGATTTTAAGATTGTAGTGCCTCTAGCATCGCCTTCGCTTTTAACTGGCATTCTTCATATTCCTGCTCGGGAATAGATTTAGAAGTAATTGCACCTCCAACCGAAAATGACACATATTTGGAGCTTGCGTTATAGAGAATACTCCTTATTACTACATTAAAATCGAAATCTCCTTCTGGAGTAAAATAGCCAACTGCTCCACTGTATAAGCCACGTTTGCTTTCTTCTAGTTCATCAATAATCTTCATTGCAGAGATCTTTGGTGCACCGGTCATGCTTCCCATGGGAAACGTGGCTTGTAACACCTCTACCGGGGTTGTGCCCACTTCAAGTTCTGCTGAAATAGTTGAAATTAACTGATGAACCTGCTTAAAAGAATACACTTTACATAGTTCGTCCACGTGAACACTTCCCTTTTTAGCGACTCTGGAAATATCGTTACGCACCAAATCTACGATCATCACATTTTCTGAAAGCTCTTTTGGATCTTTCGCCAGCATTTCTATGATCTTCTCATCCTCTTCTTCGGTTTCGGCTCTTCGGGCAGTTCCTTTTATGGGTTGAGAAATCACTTTATTGCCATCCTTTTTTATATACCGCTCCGGAGATGCCGAAAGCAGATAATAATCTTCTAATTTTAGAAATGAAGCAAACGGTGGGGAAGAAATTTCATTTAGATTCTGAAACACTTTTGCGGGATCTATAGTTCTTTTCTCCGCATAATATTCCTGACAAAAGTTGCTTCATAAATATCGCCTCGATGAATATGCTCCAACATTTCTGAAACTTTCGCTAGATATTCTTCTTTTGAAATCCGTGCTTGGATAGGTGTTGCTTCATTTTTTTCTTCAGAAGAAATAGTTTTCGAGTCTAAGCCTAGTTGAAGAATTTCTTTATAATCTGAAGCGATTTCATCCTCTACTATGTTCAAATAACGAAACTCAACCTTCTCCTTCCCAACCAGAATCAATTTTTGAGGCTGAAAAAAATAGAGATCAGGAAAATTCAATCCATCGAAATTCTTGGAACTCAAATTCTCTAGATCATTTTTAAGATCGTAAGAAAGATATCCAAAAATCCAATCTTTGGTGGTATCTTGATATTCTTTCAATTGCTCGAAAGCACCGTGATAATCTGTTTTTAAGGCGGTAAAAGCTTCTACAGCCAATACGGCTTCAAAATTAGAACTTGTTTGAGGATAGTTATTACTATCCAGCCAAGCAATTTCATAGAATTGGGAACTCCATTGAAAAAGCTTCTGTTTAAATGTTGTTGGATCTTCTAATAAAAATTCTGTAGTAGTACGCACTTAGATTTCAATTTCATGCGCAAAGGTAGTCAAGACATCTTCAATGCCCATATTCAAAACCTCATTTTGAATGGCATCATCGGCAAAATTGTCGTTGAAAGAAGGAAAACTAAAACTTTCTATTACTTGCCCTCCAAACCTTGGTAAAATTCCTTTGGTATATTCCAACGAAGATGCTGCACACGTGCTCCGGGAGAAGTACTCACCAATAATATTTTTTTATCTTCTAAAAAATTGCGGTCCAACCTTGAAAGCCAATCCAGAATATTCTTAAAAAATGATGAAACGGCTCCATTATGTTCGTTTACAGAGATCATCAAGGCGTCATGTTCAGCAATCAAGTTTTTAATTACTTGTATATCTAAAGGAAAGCCATTGGTGTTTTGCTTATCTACACTAAACATTGGGATATCATACTCCGATAAACGTACAACCTTAATATCATGCCCGTGGATTCTATTGGCAATATGCGCAATGAATTGATGATTGATAGAAGTACTGCTATTGGAGCCCGCAAAGGCTAAAATCTTTTTCATAATGGGTATTTCAAGATTCTCAAAAATACCTAAATTATCGGGAACCTTTAAAAATGAATTGCGTTAAAAATCTGTTTATTATCCGTTATGGCTATTTCCATAAGTTTTTTATCTTATTCCTTAGTTGCAAAACATATCTTTGCAGCTAATTAAAACAAACTCAAGTGACTTTTCAGGATCTTAATTTAAATACTCCTCTTTTAAACGCGTTAGAAGATTTAAAATTCGACACGCCTACACCTATCCAAGAACAGGCATTTTCTTCAATCATGTCCGGGAAAGATGTAGTTGGGATTGCGCAAACGGGAACAGGAAAAACATTTGCTTATATGTTGCCTATTCTTAGAATGCTTAAGTATTCTGAACAAAAAAATCCAAGAGTTTTAGTTTTAGTACCAACCCGAGAATTGGTAGTGCAGGTACGTGAAGAAATTGAAAAATTAACTGCCTACATGAATACCCGCAGTACAGGGATTTATGGAGGAACAAATATAAACACGCAACATTCCGATTTGCTTCAGGGATTGGATATTATAGTTGCTACTCCCGGAAGGTTGTACGATCTTATTTTACGCCGTGCAGTACAAATGAAATCTATTCAGAAATTAGTGATAGATGAAGTAGATGTAATGTTGGATTTGGGTTTTAGATTTCAGATTAACAACATCATTGAATTGCTTCCGCAGAATAGGCAGAATATTATGTTCTCTGCAACGATGACTGAAGCTGTGGAAGAAATTATAGATATCAGCTTTAAACAACCAGTAAAAATATCTGTTGCAATTAGTGGAACTCCCCTTGACAATATAGAGCAAAGAGGTTATAAAATTCCGAATTTTCATACGAAGGTTAACTTCCTGAGAGATCTCTTAAAGGATAAAGAAACCTATACCAAAGTACTAATTTTTGTTGCCTATAAGCGTTTAGCAGACAGGCTTTTTGAAAGTTTAGCTGAAGAATTCCAAGATGAATGTACGGTGATTCACTCTAATAAATCTCAAAATTATAGACTGCGAAGTATCAAGCAATTTGGAGAGGGCTTTAGTAGAATACTCGTTGCTACAGATGTGATGGCTCGTGGATTGGATATAGAAAATGTGTCTCACGTAATTAATTTTGACACTCCGGAATATCCTGAAAATTATATGCACCGAATTGGTAGAACCGGGCGTGCAGAAAAAGAAGGGATCTCTTTTCTTTTAACTACTGAAAAAGAAGAGGACAATTTAGAGAAGATTGAAAATCTTATGAATATGAAGGTGCCTCAATTCGAGTTGCCGGAAAACATAGAAATCTCTACGGTGCTTATCCCAGAGGAGCAACCAAAAGTTTTTGAGATAAACAATCCGCAGAAAAGACGTGATGAAGATGCACCGGGACCTGCTTTTCATGAAAAAAGTGAGAAAAACAGCAAGGAAAATTTAGGAGGATCATACAGGCGGGAGATTGCTAAAAAATATAAAAAGCCTCAAACTCGAGGAGATAAAGGTGCAAATAGACGCCATAAAAAATAGTTTTTCCTAAACTTGATAATTCGATTATATGAAAAATGTGGCAATACATAGGTTGGAGAACGAATTATTAAGTGTAGGCATCAAATCTATAGGTGCAGAACTTTGTAGTATTACAAACAACTTAACCGGAACCGAACATATCTGGCAAGGCGATCCTGCATTTTGGGAAAGCCATGCTCCTAATCTATTCCCGATTATTGGTGCACTCAAAAATGATACTTACATTTTTGAAGGAAACACTTTTCACATGCCTAAACATGGCTTTTTTAGAAATAATGAGGCTGTAATTCTAAAGAGCAAAGCTAGCGATCGATTAGCTTTTAGTCTGAAATATTCAAATGATACTTTAAAAGTTTATCCTTTTAAATTTGAAGTAGAGATCAGTTTTACTTTAAAAGGAAAATCATTAGCGGTAAAACATCAAGTTTTCAATCTGGATACCAAGGAAATTTATTTTTCCATTGGTGGGCATCCGGCTTTTAATGCGCCTCTTTTCCCTGGGGAAACCTATGAAGATTGCTATCTGGAATTTGACCAAAAAATGGATTTAGAAACAGCAGTTTTATCTAAGGATGGCTTAATCACTAATGTTTCAGAAACAGTGCTTCAAGATGAAAATAAGATCCATTTAAAAAAGGACCTTTTTGATAATGATGCATTGATCTTCCAAAATATCCCTTCTAAAAAAGTGAGTCTGAATAGTAAGCATACCGGAAAGATTTTAAGCCTAGACTATTCTGATTTTGAAAATTTAGGGATTTGGGCGAAACCCAATGCACCTTATGTGTGCATAGAACCTTGGTTAGGAATCGCAGATCTGGAAGATACCGATCAGAATTTTAAAACAAAAAAAGGCATTAATAAATTAATGCCTACTCAAAGTTTTCACGCTACCTACACCATCGAGATAGCTTAAAATTTATCTTTTAACTTTTGTTTTTCTTCTTAGCAGCTTTAGCAGCACGCTTCTCTTTTAAACTCAACACAGGTTCTTTCTTTGCTGAATTTTTTGAAGGGGATTTTTCTTTAGCCATGATTTCTTTTTATTAAGAATTATACCTTAAAAGTATGGAAAGTTTTAATAGGTTGTACCACAAATTTCTGAAGTCATCATTTTTTAAAAGATTGTCAAGTTGTCCCGACGCTTCGGGAGTTTCAGCTTCTATCCAGATTTGAACTTCTGCACAGCACAAGATCCTGAAATAAATTCAGGATGACGGGGTTTGTCTTTCCTGATAATGTCAGTCTGAGCCTGTCGAAGACTCTTTAGAATATTTAAACCCACTTCCAATTATAAGCACACTTCGACAAGCTCAGTGTGACAACACAAGCTCGTGTGACAAAAATTAAATACTAAAAATATCTATAAAAAGAAAAATGTCAGGCTGAGCTTGTCGAAGCCTCTTTACAGTAACAAAGCACACTTCGACAAGCTCAGTGTGACAATTGAAGTATGTCAATATATAATAGAAAAATCCCCAAAGGTCTAAAACCGATGGGAATTTTTTATTTTAAAATGGGTCTAAGACCTCCTTAGATATGCATTGCGCGATCGTTAGCCGCAAGTGCTGCTTCCTTCATTGCTTCTGCATAGGTTGGATGTGCATGACTCATTCTTGCAATGTCTTCAGCAGAAGCTCTAAACTCCATTGCTGTGACCGCTTCAGTAATAAGATCGGCAACACGAGCTCCAATCATATGTACTCCTAACACTTCATCGGTTTTGGCATCGGTTAAGATCTTCACAAATCCATCGGTATCTCCACTAGCACGAGATCTTCCTAATGCTCTCATCGGAAATTTTCCTTCTTTATAATCTACTCCTGCTTCCTTTAATTCCTCTTCAGTTTTACCAACTGCAGAAACTTCCGGCCATGTATAAACAACACCGGGAATTAAATTATAATTAATATGTGGCTTTTGTCCCGCGATCAATTCAGCAACCATAGTTCCTTCTTCTTCCGCTTTGTGCGCTAGCATAGCACCACGAACAACATCTCCAATTGCATAAATATTCTTCACATTGGTTTGTAAATGATCGTTCACGGCTATCATTCCGCGTTCTCCCATTTTCACACCTGCAGCTTCCACATTTAAACCATCTGTAAAGGGTCTACGGCCCACAGAAACCAAGCAATAATCTGCTTTGAATTCCACTTCGTTTCCTTTCTTATCATCTGCCTTAATAGTGATCTCATCGCCATTACGCTCTACAGATTTCACTTTATGGCTCGCATTGATCTTCATTCCCTGCTTCTTAAGCACTTTATTAAGTTCTTTAGAAAGAGCCGAATCCATTGTTGGGATAATTCTATCCATAAATTCAACAACGGTCACTTCAGATCCAAGTCTTTTATAAACTTGCCCTAATTCCAAACCTATTACTCCACCTCCAATAACAACCATGTGTTTTGGAATTTCCTTCAGCTTCAAAGCTTCAGTAGAAGTAATTATACGCTCTTTATCTAAGTTGATAAATGGCAAATTAGAAGGCTTAGATCCTGTAGCAATAATAGTATGTTTTGCTTCTAAGGTTTCTTGGCCACCTTCAGTTTTATCTACCAATATATGAGAAGCATCTTTAAAAGAACCAACCCCTTCAAAAACATCGATCTTATTTTTATCCATCAGGTATTTAACTCCGTCGCACGTCTGAGAAACCACAGAAGATTTTCTACTCATCATTTGCTCTAAATTCACCTTTACTTCTCCAGAGATCTCAATTCCATGCTCTTCAAAATGCTTCACAGCATCATCGTAATGGTGCGAAGAATCCAATAATGCTTTACTTGGGATACAACCTACATTTAAGCAAGTTCCTCCTAAAGTGGAATATTTCTCAATGATCGCAGTTTTCATTCCTAATTGTGCGCAGCGTATGGCAGCCACGTAACCTCCGGGCCCAGATCCAATTATTACTACATCATATGTACTCATAAATATGTTTTTAATGTTTTGGTAAAAATCGATTACAAAACTACGACTATTCTGCGCAATGACCAATCTGGAAATATGCGGTTTTCGGAATTCTAGCTCTTATAAAGCAATGGCCGTGGTGCTTTTCACCGGACTAATGATAAATGTGCTTTGGGTGCTACCTATATGTTCCAGATTGGTAAGTTTATTTAAAAGGAACTCTCTGTAAGCTTCCATATCCTTAACTAGAATTTTCAAAATATAATCGTATTCCCCACTTACATGATAGCATTCCAATACCTCCTGTAATTTCGCGACCTCATCTTCAAATTTAATGACATAAGTTTTAGAGTGCTGCACCAATTTTATCTGGCAAAAAACCATAAATGATTTTTCTACCTGTTCCGGTTTTACCAATGCCACATAACCACTAATTACATTATTGCGCTCCAATCTTTTTATACGCTCGAAAATAGCAGTAACGGAAAGGTTTAATTCTGTAGACAACTTCTTATTGGTAATCTTGCTATCGCTTTGCAGTTTTTGAAGGATCTTTTTATCGATATTATCTAAGGCCATGCTGAAAAATTTTCGGTTTTAAAAGCTGAAAATAATAAAATTTAAATTATTATTCTAAATAGGTGATTTTTTATAGTTATAAAAACTGAATTTAATGTGTTGCATTGACTAATATTCTACTATACATTAGTTTTATATAAATCTAACAACACAGCTATCATGAAATACAAACCAGCAAATCATATTCAAGACCTTCAATATTTTGGTGAATTTGGAGGAGTAAATCCTTCAATTTCCGATTCTTCCACATACACTTTTCTTTCTGCAAAAACCATGTTTGATACCTTTGAAGGAAATCAAGATGGTTGCTATTTATATTCAAGACATTCTACACCTTCTAATCTATATTTAGGGGAAGCCTTAGCTGCCATGGAAGGAACCGAAACTGCAAACGTAGCAGCCTCCGGAATGGGCGCTATTACTGCTGCTCTTTTACAACTTTGCAAAGCAGATGATCATATTGTTTCCAGTAGAACTATATATGGGGGAACTTATGCGTTTCTTAAGAATTTTGCGCCAAGATTAAATATCCAGACTAGTTTTGTGGATATTACAAAACTAGAAACGGTAGAAGCAGCTATCATACCAAACACTAAGGTTTTATACTGCGAGTCGGTAAGTAATCCATTACTGGAAGTGGCAGATATTGCAGGGCTTTCAAAGATTGCAAAGAAACACGGACTAACTCTGGTAGTAGATAACACCTTTTCTCCACTTTCTATCACTCCAACCGAATTGGGAGCAGATGTGGTAATTCACAGCTTGACAAAATTTATAAACGGAAGTAGCGATACCGTAGGTGGAGTTACTTGTGGAACCCAAGAATTCATCAACTCGTTGCGCAGTGTGATAGATGGAGCAAATATGTTGTTAGGGCCAACGATGGATAGTTTACGAGCTGCCTCTATTTTAAAGAACATGAGAACCTTGCACATTCGTATGAAACAACACAGTAAAAATGCCATGTTCTTAGCTGAAAAATTTGAGAAAGATGGCTTTAGAACGGTGTATCCGGGTTTACCTTCTCACCCAAGTCATGAATTATTTAAGTCTATGATGAATGAAGATTACGGATTTGGAGGAATGCTTACCATAGATGTGGGGAGTTTGGATAAGGCCAATGAATTGATGGAATTAATGCAAGAACGAAATCTTGGATACTTGGCAGTGAGCTTAGGTTTTTATAAAACTTTGTTCAGTGCACCAGGAACATCTACTTCTTCTGAAATACCTGTACAAGAGCAACTAGAAATGGGGCTCTCAGATGGGCTTATTAGATTCTCTATAGGATTGGATAACGATATTGAACGTACCTATAAAATGATGAAGGATTGTATGGAAACTGTTGGTTTACTACAAAACATAAGCGCGAACTAAGAGTTTTTAACTTTTTATAATTATGTCTGATAGAATGAATTTTCTAACAGGCATTTTTTTATGGATAAGTTTTATCTTAGAACTTTATAAAAAATATGAAACCAATCAATTCTTATATAGATCACACCTTACTTAAATCTACCGCGACCATAGACGATATCCTCACTTTATGTGAAGAGGCAAAAACTCATGATTTCTTCTCGGTATGTATTAATGGTTGCTATATACATTTAGCTGAAGAGCTCTTGCGAGATTCTAGTGTAAAAATATGCTCGGTAATTGGATTTCCATTAGGAACAAGTTCTTCCAGATCTAAAATATATGAAGCAGAAGATGCAGTTGCATATGGTGCCGATGAAATAGATATGGTAATGAACCTTGGTCTTCTTAAATCCGGAAAATTAAATTTAGTAGAAACAGAGATCGCATCGATTAAAAATATAATTGGACGGAAACTTTTAAAGGTTATTATAGAGACATGTTATCTCTCTTCAGAAGAAATAAGTATTGCGAGCAAAATTGTAGAAAGTGCCGGTGCAGACTTTGTAAAAACCTCAACCGGCTTCGGAACTAAAGGTGCTACTTTAGAAGGAGTTTCAGAAATAAAAAAAAGTGATCTCTCCAAATATGAGAATCAAAGCCTCGGGTGGCATTAGAGATTTTATAACTGCAAAGGCATATATAGATCTTGGAGCAGCTCGAATTGGTACCTCCTCTGGAATAGCCATTCTAAATGGTGAAAAGAGTTTATTGTAAACTTTTATATTCACTAAGCTCGTGGATTTCAAAAATCATTTTCTTCAGAATAAAACTTCTGCTATTACAATCTTCAAACTAAGATTTTGTATTCCTTAGTTATCTCTATGGTCACTCAATTAAAAGCTATCCTCCTTCAGAAAATTCCTATAAAATATTTGGGTTGCAAAATATGTGTTAAAATCGTAACATTACGAACCGAAAAATAAATCTTAATGGAAGGCAATACCAATCACCAAGAAAATGACCCACTAATTGTAAATAGAGAACTGAATATTTGGGAAGCACTTATACCGGTAATTTGTTTAATTGGAATGCTTGCTTTTAACGTTTATGTTTTTGGAGATGATGCGCTAAGTGGTTCAAATCAGTTTATTCTTCTATTAGGAGGTGCTATTGCGGCAATCGTTGGGATTCTGAATAAAGTAAAATTCAGCACCATGATAGACGAGGTTGCCAATAACGTACAGAGTACTGCCGGCGCGATTCTGATCTTGTTGATGGTTGGATCCCTTGCGGGAACCTGGATGGTAAGCGGAATTATTCCCACCATGATCTATTATGGCTTACAAATATTAAATCCCACTATTTTCTTACCGGCCTGTGTTATTATTTGTGCTATCATTTCTGTTGCTACAGGAAGTAGCTGGACAACATCTGCTACAGTTGGTATTGCTTTAATTGGAATAGCAAATGCACTGGATATTTCGGTTGGAATGACTGCCGGAGCAATTTTATCTGGAGCTTATTTTGGAGATAAAATTTCACCTTTAAGTGATACCACCAACCTTGCACCTGCAATG
>NZ_AJLT01000041.1 GCF_000258765.1 Gillisia marina | reverse complement strand
AATCCTGCCACCCCGACCAACAAAATCCAATCACACAAAGTGGTTGGATTTTTTGTTTGGAGAAAATCGCAGTTTACTTCGGAATTTGAAACAAACAAAAGAGACAAAGGGCGAGCCCTGATTATATTTTGATAAGCAACAATACCAAACCCAGGATCACCGACCGTAGAGAGGTAATCCTGCCACCCCGAGCACAAGAAGCCTTGAACGAAAGTTCGAGGCTTTTTTTATCTATAACGTTATTGCAGATTATTAATTTCTCTATAATAAGCTTTATTTGATTTGAATTTCTTTATTAAAACAGCATAATTTAAATATTTCCACACCATTCCATTGATTTCATTTAAAAATTTCATGATTTTTAACTTTTTAGATGTGAGGCTTACCTATACTTTCCATATATTTAATGTATTGATAATAAGATGTTTTTGAACAGTTAAAACTGAATTGCGCTTCCCTACGAGCAATGAATGTATAGATTATGCATAACACCCTTCGGCAATTATTAGATAATTCCACGGATATTCTTTGCTCTATAAATATATCAGGGCAATTTATATGGCTTAACAAATATGCCAAGAAACTTTTTGGTTTTCAATCTAAAGATCAATCCTATACATTTTTTATCGATCAATTTAATATAAGAGATCACTCTAGTTTTCAAGAAGTTTTTCAGAAAATAAAATCAGAGCAGTCAAACGAATTAAAATTTCAGCCTCAATATTCTCTTCATAATGGGAATATTGCTCCCACTTGGTCACTTATATGGAATGAAGAAGAAAAGCTTTTATACTGTTTAGCCAAAGAAACCAATCCATTAGAAAAAAGTGCTAATTATCATCTGCTTTTCGATAATAGTCCGTGTCCTAAAATGATATATTCTTACGAAACCCTTCAATTTTTAGATGTAAATGATTGTGCTGCGTCAACCTATGGTTATACTAAAAAGGAATTTTTAAATAGCAGCCTTAAAGATATAACTGATGCAGCGGAGTTTCAGAAGTACACTTCTATTCACAAAGACCTTCGCCAAAAAAATGAACCAAAATATCTCGGGATTTTTACTCATAAAAAATATGATGGTTCACAACTAAAAATTGAAATGTCAGGTCAACACCTTTGGTTGAATGATGAACCTTCAATTTTACTCACCTGCTTAGATGTAACAGAACGCGTACAAAAATATGATTTAGCACAGCTAGAGCATGAGATCATGGAAAATGCTCTTGAGGTTGAGACAGATTTATCTCAACTTTTTCAATACTATATTGATGGCCTCCAAAGGATTTTTCCTGAGATGAAAGCTCCATACTAAAGGTTGAAAATGAAAAAGTTTGGAGTTTTGTTTCTTCATTACCAAAATCATATTCCGCTGCCATCCATGGACAATCTATAGGTCCAAAAGAGGGTTCTTGTGGCACTGCTGCATTTTTAAAGAAACGGATTATCAGTTCCGATATTAGTAAAGATCCTTTATGGTCTATTTATAAATCTTTAGCACTTCCTTTAGGTTTAAAAGCTTGCTGGTCTCAACCAATTTTTAATTCAAAAAAAGAGGTTATTGCCACTTTCGCGAATTATTATAATTCAATAAGTCAGCCAACAGCACAGGAACTAGAATTATTTGAACGCTCTGCGGCTATGATTGGGATTATTTTAGAAAATCAAACAAATAGCCAAGAACTTCAATCCAAAATGGAACAATTTCATTATGTACATGAAGCCACAAACGATGCTATTTATGATCGAGATGTAAATTTAGATACCATTTACTGGGGAAAAAGTTTTCAAAGTCTCTTTGGTTATGGATTAGAAGAAGATTCTTTTCCGATCTCTAAATGGAAATCCTTGGTACACCCAAAAGATTTACAAAGAACCTTAGCGTCCATAAATGATTTTTTTTGATCAGCCTAATGAGCTACGCTGGCAAGCGAAATACAGATTTATGAGGGCAGATGGTACTTATGCTTTTATAATGGACAAAGCCTATGCAATTAGAAATGAGAAAGGTGATGTAATTAGAATGATTGGAGCATTAAGTGATATTAGCCGAAATAGACTGGAGGATCTCAAAAAAGAAGTGATCACGGAGTTCAGTCATATATTTAATAGAAATATCGATTTAAAATTAGCGCTAGAGCGAACCACAAATTTACTTATGGCTTATGGTGGATATAGTATTTCTGAAATATGGCTTACGAATTCCAGTAAAACTGAATTGAACTTATATGCAAAATCGGCAAATGAAGAAGGGGATGTTTTTTATGCATCTAATACTATAAATACCCTAAAAATTGGAGAAGGATTAGCCGGAATGGTTTGGGAGCAACAACAAATCGTTTTTTGGAATTACAAAAATGAAAATGAAAGTTTTATACGAAAAAATGCTGCTCTTAAAGCGAATTTAAAAAATCTAATGGGAGTACCATTAATTAGAAATGATGAATTTATAGGTGTTTGGATTTGTGCAGAATCTCAAGAAGATTCAAACACATTTGATACCACTAAGAAAATAGGTTTAGAAATCGCTGCTAGTTTGGCTTCAGAAATTAATAGGAAGCAATTAGAAGAAGGACTTTCTCATATTTTTCAGCTTGCACCAGATATTATTTGCACGCTGGACTGTAAAGGAAATTTTAAAAAAATTAATACAGCCGGATGTGAGCTTTTGGAATATTCTGAAGAAGAATTACTTAGCATGTCCTATAATCAAATTGAATATTCAGTAAATAATGGAATTATAAGTGATAGCGCGCAAGTTTTCTATGATCAGGGGAAAACATTTAGAACTGAAAACAGATACATTACAAAATCTGGGAATATACTTTGGTTAGATTGGAATTGTCGCGCCTCTTTTGAGGAAGGACTTATTTATGCTGTCGCGAAGGACATCACAGAAAAAAAAGACTCTTCAAAATTTGTTAGATAACGCCTCTACTATGGCGAAAGTGGGAAGCTGGGAGTTAAATCCGGATAATGATTTAGTTTTTTGGTCTGATATAACAAAAGAAATATTTGAAGCAGATATAGATTATGTTCCAACGAGAGCTGATGCTGTTAATCTTTACAAAGATGATGTGAAGGAGATGATAGATACTATCATTTCTCAAGCCATTAAAAAAGGAACCCCTTGGGATGTAGAATTTCCAATTATTACTTTTAAAGGGAACGAAAAATGGGTTCGATCTATAGGAAAATCTGAATATGCTAACAATAGATGTACACGTTTATTTGGCAGTTTTCAAGATATAAATTCACAAAAAAATATTGAACTAAAACTGCAGAGTACTTTAATTGAAAAAAAGGATATTTTAGATAGAATCAACGATGCCTTTTTTGCTGTTGATAGAAAATTTATAGTTACCTATTGGAATACAACAGCAGAAAAAGTTCTTCAAACTCCCAAGGAAACAATTTTAGGTAAAAATCTTTGGGACGTTTTTAAAGATGCTGTTGATCTTCCTTCCTATAAATATTACAATGAAGCTTTACGTACTGGTGAAGCTATTCATTTTGAGGATTTTTATGAACCTGTAAACCGATGGTTCGATGTAAGTATATATCCTTCAAAAACCGGTCTTTCAGTATATTTTAAAGACATTAGTGAGAAGAAGCTGGCTGAGAAAAAGATTAGAATAACAAATCTTCGTCTAAAGGAAATTGCTTGGCATCAATCCCATTCTGTAAGAGCTCCTGTAGCAAGATTAATGGCTATAATAGATCTTATTAAACATGGAAATTTATCGATAGATGAAAAGGAAGAGTTTTTTAAAGATATTATAAATTCAACAGAGGAAATAGATGCTATAATTCGTAATATTTCAGAAAAAACAAAAACAATAAATTTTAACGAATAGCTATATTTCTCAAACTTATTGGCTTAATTAAAAAGTATGATAGATCAAAAAGTACTAATAGTAGATGACGATAAAATCATTAGAAAAATAGCCGCACACATGGTTAAGATTTCTAAATTAACTTCATCAGATCCGCTTTTATTTGAAAATGGATTAGAAGCTTATAATTTTCTCGCTATTGAAAAAAATAAGAATAAAAATTTTATAATTTTTCTGGATATAAATATGCCCATTATGGACGGTTGGACATTTCTTGAAAAATTAGAGCATGAAAAATTACTAGATGAAAAAGTAATTTATTTATTTACTTCCTCTGTAGATAAAGAAGATCATTGTAAAGGTTTAAACAATAAAAATGTAAAGGATATTATTACCAAACCTATGACTATAGATAAATTGAGAAAAATAAATATGTCTCTACAACGAGTTGTGTAATTTTTTTCTGGCTTAACATCTAAACCCATATAATGCTAATTGCCTAAATATCAGTATTTAAAATAGAGATAATTTAAAAGAAATTGTAACAATAGCAACATTTTAATTAACTTTATTCTTTCCTCACAAAATTTACCTCCCCACAAAGATTAAGAAATTATAAAATTCAAAATAATAATTTGAATTAAACTTAATGTTTTATGGAGCAAACAAAGACTTTAACACCAGAAACTAGGATAAAAAACAAACATACAGATGATCTGGTAGATCATTACTGGGGAAGTATCAATTACGTTACAAGCCTTATTAAAGCTTCAGAAATAAAGGCTGGTCTTATACTTACATTCTACGGGATTCTATTAAATTTTATTTATCAAAGTTGGGGTATGCTTATACAGGAGGTTTCTAACGATTTATTATTCTATGTACTTGTTGGCTTTTGGTTTTGCTGCACGGCAGCCTCCATTTTTTTTAGCGTGCGCTGTTTTATGCCCAAAATTGAAGGGAATTATGATAAGAATATTTTGTTTTTTGGAGATGTTATTTCCAAGTTCGGAAACATCAAAGAATTTGCTAAAACCTTTTACACGGTAAGCCTTGATGAGGATAAACTTTTTGAACAATTAGGAGAGCAAATTTATATTATTTCAAAAATTGCAGCTTGGAAGTTTAGAAATGTAAAAAGAGCCATCTACCTCCTTGCATTCGGTCTCCTCCTTTTACTTATCGTTGTGGTGTACTATATTATAGCAACTTTATAAATAACATTATTGATGGGAAAATCTAATGACAAAGAAATCAACTAAATCTAATGCAATGAAAACTAATTTAACACACTGGTCTAAAGAGGAATTAAAAGTTTATATTTTATTACTGTGTGCCAAAGCAGACTCCATTGAAACCAATGAAGAAATTAATCTTATAAAATCCAAAATCGATGTTGATACATTTGATAGATTATATAAAGAGTTTTGTTGCGATGATGAGGATAATTGCCTGAATAAAATACAGGCAGCCATTGCAAAGCATGAATACTCTAATAGAGAATTAGAAAATATTAGAAAAGAAATCCATGAAGTTTTTCTATCTGATGAAAACTTTAATATGAAAGAACGAAACTTAGATAGACTACTGGATAGCATGCTATATTGATAGTTCTATAGAAGGTAAAAGCAGACTCAGTATATAGATTATAAATCAAATTTTTTGATTATACTAAACTGATTTTGAGCTAATTGAATTGTACAATGTCTAAGATATTTCATAAATTTATAATTAGAAAATTACAATAACCATAGTAATTCTACTTCCCCAAGACTTTTAGATTCTTAATAGGGCTATTTAATTAGATTATTTGGCAGATTTTTCTGGCATCTATTCTAATTAGATCAGTAGCAAAAATTTAGTAGTTAACTCACTAACTTAAAAATGTTGTTATGAGATCTAGAATTCTATTAGTTTTAATAACTATCATTTTGCTAATTCTAGCAATGTTGGCAATTGGAACTTCAAGAAAAGCTGAAGTGGTGAATAAACCACTAATCGCTTATAACTTTGTAAAATGCACTCCTGCAAAATTCATGTTAGAGGATATTGATACCACTAGACAAATTGCTCCGCTTTTTGAAAATCTTGGTACTCATAATTTTAATATTACTACCTCCAACAAAGAAGCTCAAACTTTCTTCAATCAGGGGTTGAAGCTAGCCTATGCGTTTAATCATGCAGAATCTCATAGATCTTTCATGGAAGTATCAAGACGAGATCCAGAATCTCCTATGGGCTTTTGGGGACAAGCATACGCATTAGGACCTAATATTAACGATCCTTTTCCAGATGATACCCGAAAAAAAGAGGCTTATGATGCTGTTCAAAAAGCAGTAAAAATAGTACAGAATGCTTCACCTAAAGAACAAGCACTCATTAATGCGTTGGAAAAAAGATACGATAAGGATATATCTAAGGATTTGGCTGAACTCAATTTGCAATATATGAAAGCGATGAAAAGTGTAAAAGAAAAGTATCCTAATGATGCTGATGTTCTCACCTTGTATGCAGATGCCGTTATGAACACCATGCCATGGAATTATTGGGATAATAATGGAAACCCTGCAGCGAATACCCTCGAAGCAAAATCGGCTATAGAAAAAGCAATAAAAATTGATCCTAATAACCCGGGAGCACATCATTTATATATTCATTTGGTGGAATTGCCAAAACCTGAACTCGCAATAGCTAGTGCAGATAAATTAGGCTCCTTAATGCCCGCAGCAGGACACATCGTCCACATGCCTTCGCATATTTACATTCGGGTGGGTAGATATAAAGATGCAGTAAAAGCAAATCAAGATGCAATTCTTGCAGATGAGGATTATATTTCGCAATGTTTTTCTCAAGGCATGTATCCTCTTGGATATTATCCACACAACATTCATTTCCTATGGTCGGCATCCAGTTTATTGGGAGATAGTAAAACAGCTATAGATGCGGCTAAAAAAACGGCAGAAAAAGTTCCAATAGGGGAATTAGTAGAACTCCCATTTTTACAAGACTTCGCCTCTACTCCATTATTGGCATATACCAGGTTTGGAAAATGGAATGAGATTTTAACCATTCCTTATCCTGGAGATGAATTCAAACATTTAAAACTAATTTATCATTATGCGCGTGGAATTTCTTTTTTGAGAAAAGATAATTTACCAGAAGCTGAACAAGAATTAGATGCTTTGCAAGAATTATCAAAAGATCCGGAATTAGAAACTATTATTGCTAATTATACCAATCCATCATCTGCAATAATCAAGGTTGCAAAAGAAGTTCTCGCTGGAGAGATCCAAAATTATAAAGGAAATACATCTGAAGCTATAGCCCATTTACAAAATGCCGTTGCTTTTGAAGACGCTTTAATATATAGCGAGCCTTCCCCTTGGCATATTCCAGCTAGACAAACCTTAGGATCTATGCTACTTAAGAATAAAAATTATATAGAAGCTGAGAAAATATACAAAGAAGACTTAGCCATTTTAAGGCAAAATGGATGGTCTTTAATGGGCTTACACCAAAGTCTTGTTGCACAAGGAAAATCTGAAGAAGCTAAAAAAATAAAGCAAGAGTTCGAGAAAGCATGGGAACATTCAGATATAAAGATAGGTTCATCAATCCTATAATCGGTTAAAAGTTATTTCAACTTAAAGCTTAAGATTATGAAATTATCCAAATCAGAAATTCTAAGAAGGCTTGTCATCGTATTTGCTTCTATCGCGATCTTAATAATATTGACCAAGGTTTTTTATACTTCAGAAAAATTACCAATCATAAATCCGGAAGACATTGGGGAGGAACTAGCAATTTCTAACACTACCAAACATTTTAAAAATCACCGAATTGGAGATTTCACTTTGGTAAATCAAAATGGCGATATAATAACTCAAAAAGATTATAAAAATAAAATTTATGTAGTCGATTTCATTTTTACTAAATGCCTAAGCATTTGCCCAATTATGACTAATAATATGGGAATACTGCAAAAAGAGTTTTTGAAAGATGAAGATTTCAAGTTGCTATCTATATTTGTAACACCAGTAGCGGACAGTGTTCCTGTCCTAAAGGAATATGCAGTTTTAAATAATGTGAATCCAGATAAATGGAACATTACAACAGGAGATAAAAAAGAGATCTATAATTTAGCTAGGGAAGAATTCTTTGCTGTATTAGATGAAGGAGATGGAGGATTACAGGATTTTATACATACCTCTAATTTTATACTTATTGACAAAAAAGGTAGGATTCGAGGCATTTATGATGGTACTAATTTAAGCGAGATCAATCGTCTTAAAGAAGATATTAAAATTTTAAAAAGAGAATTCTCTATTATATAATCAATTTAAAATCAATTATTTATAAATCAAAATAGCAATTAGACCTCTCAAAATCAAAAATAAAGTATTCTCACTTGGCAGAAAAGAGTTAACTTGAGTACCTCTTTTAAAGCTAAAATCTATTTTATTAATACATGCCTAAGTTAAATTTCAAAATTCTTATTATTAGTGCTCTTCTTGTATTTACAATAAGTTGTAATAAAAAGGCTTCTGTAGAATCTTTACCAGAGCCGGTGATGGAGGAAGTCACAAAAAAGAGTGAGATACAAAAGGAAATGGATATAAAAAGATCTTATTGTTTTAGAAATGAGACTCCATTTAAAGAGAATTCTGAGGATATTGATATTCTTGAATTAAAACTGGATGTTATTGGCAACTCCGTAACTGGTATCTATAATTGGTTACCCAAATTAAAAGATAGAAGAGAAGGAACTATAACCGGCCTCATTGATAATAATATTATTAATGGAAAATACGAGTTCACCCAAGAAGGGAAATTTGCCATTATTCCTATACAAATTCAGTTAAATGAAGATTCTGTTATTATTGCCGATGATAATGCTGGTGTTGGTATTGGTGCGACTATAGATAGAACTAACTGTTCCCTTTAAATTGCAACTTAAAAATCCTAAAGTCGTATCCTAAATCAGAATTTTTAGTCAAAAAAAAAGTAAATCATGTTCTTCATCGATTAATCATTTCCCTTTATAGAAGATGTTAATTTTCCTTGTGAAGTTCTAGTTTTTAATTCTACATTTACCATCCCAAGTACTACTACGGTTACCTTAACTGCTTCTAAATGCAGGTATTGGCATAATTTAATTTTGAATAAAATTGAACTTATGAATACTATTTTAGAACCAGAAGTTACAACAGATCAAATTTCATATATCACTGCAGTTAAAATGCATGTGGATGAATTATATAAAAAACAAGAAATCTTCGGACTTTCATTGGAAACTTTGGAACTAACTAGAAGATTTTATAATCTATATACACCCATAGAGAAAGTAGAAGAAGTAGCGCCTTTTGCTTTAAATCAATTATTATCTATTACGCAACACCTAGAACGCAACCTCGTTCAGGAAACTCGATAAAATTAATTTTTCGGTTTTAAGCTGAAATTTAAGCAGTTAGCAATAACTGCTTTTTTATTTTCAATTTTTGCCAAAAAAAACCTTGTTTTAAATATAAAGTAAGTTATATTTGCACCGCGAAATCGGTCGCGTAGCTCAGCTGGATAGAGCACCTGCCTTCTAAGCAGGCGGTCCCAGGTTCGAATCCTGGCGCGATCACTTCCACTTAAAAGCCCTTGTTTTTATAAGGGCTTTTTTCATTTTGATTAGTTTTATCTTCTAAAGAAAAATTCCATAAACCTCTATTAAGATTGTTGCTTTTATTATTTTCAGAAGTAAGTAACCTGCTCTTAAATTTTCACCAATTTATAATGCTGAATAATTTTCAGTTTCATAAATAAATGTCAAAGTGCGTTTATTAAAGTGATAAGCTTCGATTAATTTCTAAATTGAAGGATGTAATAGTTAAGATATTCTCTTTAAACCCTTATAAATGGGAGGATTTTGAGTATTTCAGCAATTAAAATATCCTAATTTATGGTTTCAGACTTAACCGACATATCCGAATTATCAGAAAAATCGATTAAGCTAATATTAACAATCGTTGAAAATGAAATTGAAATTAATGCCACGCTTCCCGGCGGCGGTATACTGCACATAGAAAAAGAACTTCCTTATTTAATTATTTACAGACAAATTCCAAATGATCCTGAGACGCACAGGATGGTCATTAGCGAATCTTCCTATTTAATTATTGGTACTTCAGATTTTGTTGGATATCAAAAACTACTATTTGAATTATCTAATTTGTTATCTACAAAATTCAAATCTTATTTATTACTTGAGCTTTACTCCGGATCAGAAACTAGTTCTAGTTTTATATTAAAAGGACCGGAAAAGAAATTACCTAGCACCCTTAAAGTATTAAAGGAAGAATTAGATTCAATCAATTCAACCTTTTCTGGTCTTTATTTAAAAACGGAAATTAAGGATACTTCACATAGGCAAGCAGAAGGCCAAAAAGAACTATTAAGTGTTGAAGAGACAAAACAGTGTGGAGCTTTGTTATTAGGCCTGGAAATTCCACCAATTTACCGAGACAAAACTTTTAAAACCTACCCTGTTTTTTTTAGAAATTTCAGGGATTTTATAAATAGAGCGGTACACATTGCTATTTTCGATTATATCCGAGTACAAACCTCGTGTGGAGTAGCCAGTTATAATGCGCTTGGAAGAAAATATTTAAAAGAGAAGGTTTTCGAGATCGATAAAAAACTTGCTGAAATTGAAAAATCTTATCAGTTCTTATGGTTGGTTTCTCCTGTAAATATCCATGAGATTAAAGAAACCTTTCTTGAAAGTAAGTATGAGAAACTTTTAGATTATCACTACAGATTGCTCCCTATAGATCCCGATGTTCTAAAACGTAAACTGTACAATCTTAAAATCGAAGATATAGACGATCCCGCAATGTCATATCTCTTCAGAGAAAAAAGAGAAGAATTAGACCAGCAAATTACTATGTTAAGTGAGCGGGGCACTAAAAACTTCTTATACGATAGTGTAAGATTATATCAAGGAATAGACCCTCATCTATGCAACGAAGCAAAACAAATTCTTGAGGAAATACCCGAAGTAGAAAATACTGAGCAGATAAAACCTTGGATTGTAAAGCTTTTAGTAGTCTAGCAAGAAAAGAGTTTGACCTTTTTAGAAACCAGGACGAGAATTTTAAATGTAAAGTACACATCCGTAAAGATGTGAACATAATGATGGTCTCTCAGGGAGAACTTTATATTCCGGAGGATTATAAGCTAAGTGAAATTGATGCAAAAGGACTTATCCAGCATGAAGTTGGAACCCATGTACTTACCTATCATAATGGCTTACAACAACCTTTAAAGCAATTAAGTATTGGTCTTGCAGATTACGATCCATTGCAAGAGGGATTAGCTGTAATGGCTGAATATTTGGTGGATGCTCTTACACCTAATAGGCTTAGAACACTCGCAGGAAGAGTTATTGCCGGAGAAGCTGTTAAAGAAGGGGGCGATTTTCAAGAGATCTTTAGATTACTCACGCTCACGTACGGATTCTCTCCGGAAAGAGCTTTTAATATCACATCTAGAATTATGCAAGGTGGTGGTTTTTTAAAAGATATTATTTATTTAAAAGGTCTAGTAGACCTTAGAAAATATTTACAAGAAGGAGGAGATTACGAATCTTTACTTGCCGGAAAATTTGCATTGAAACATACTAAAATAATAGAAGAATTAACGGAAAGAAAAGTACTTAAAAAAGGTGCTTTACGCCCAAGTTACCTCTTAAATGAAGAATCAACTAAACGAATTAAATTAATCAGAGATGGGTTGCCTATCTCGCAAATGATAACTAAATGAAAATATGTTTTGTAGTAAATAGTATTGAAACTGAGACTTGTGGAACCACGGTTTATATTATGTTCGAAGCTCTAAAAAGAAAGCATCAAGTATATATGATGGGCGTTGGAGATTTCAATTTTAAACATGATGAGGCGATAAGTATTAATAGCGTATCAATTTCAAAAAATGAAGACCCAAAAACACCTGAAGATTTCTTGGAATTACTTCAAGGTGAAAAGGCAAAACATAAAACAATTGTCGCGAAAGATCTGGATGTATTATTTATTAGAAATAATCCAACCGAAGAAGGTAGTTCCAGACAATGGGCAGAACAAGCCGGGGTTGCTTTTGGAAGAATGATACAGCAAGAAGGAGTATTGGTTTTAAATGATGCCTATGCCCTATCCAATGCTTTTATAGATAAACTTTATTTTGAAGAATTACCAAGCAGCATAAAACCTGCTTCGTTAATCACAAGAAAGAAGGAAGATATTTTAGAATTTTTTGAAACTCATAAGAAGAAAATGGTATTAAAACCATTAGAAGGCTCTGGAGGTCGAGATGTGTATTTAATAGATAAAAATGAAAAAAATTTAAATCAGATTATAGAAAACATCACACAACAAGGATATGTAATTGCTCAGGAATTTCTACCTGCGGTTAAAGATGGCGATGTTCGTGTTTTACTAATGAATGGTCGGGTAATGGAAAAAGATGGGACTTACGGGATTATTCGTCGAGTTGCCGGGGAAGGAGAATTTAGAAGTAACTTTTCTCAAGGTGCCTCTGCAGATAGCAGCCCGTTAACAGATGCTATGAAAAAGATCATTGAAATCACCGCGCCAAAACTAATTAGGGATGGATTGTTTTTTGTTGGTTTAGACATCGTGAAAGATAAACTAATCGAAATTAATGTGTTAAGTCCTGGAGGCTTAGACCATTTCAAAGATATTGGACTTCCAGATTTTAGTGATGTTATTGTAAAGTCTATCGAGAAAAAAAGTAGAATATAAAAAGCTATATGGTAATACGATTTCCAACAGGGAATTGGCAACTATGGCTTAAAAAAAAAATGACTATGGAACATAATTCCAGAATAATAGGTAAATATTCAAGTAATAGAAAAGGGCCACTTTTGTTTATAACTGCCGGGGTTCATGGAAATGAACCCTCAGGCGTAGATGCATTAAAGAAAGTATTTACTTCTTTAAAACTTGCAAAACCAATTATAAATGGAAGTATCGTTGCGGTTCTAGGAAATAAAGCAGCATTAGAGAAAGGTGTTAGATATATAGACGAAGATCTAAACAGGACTTGGACAGAAGATAATATAAGTGAACATAAGCAAGGCACGAACGAGCAGCGAGAAATGTTGGAAATTATTGAGGTTTTAGAACAATTTCCGGAAGCTGAATATTCCAAACGCTATTTTATGGATTGTCATACAACCTCCTCAGATAGTTTGCCTTATGTCTCAGTGCAATTGGTGAACGACAATAATAAATGGGCACATAATTTCCCAACCTATATCGTTCAAGGATTTAGTGATATAGTATATGGGGCAATCGATCATTATTTAAGTAGAATTGGCTTAACAGGTTTCACATTTGAAGCTGGCCAACACACCAGTAAAAATTCTGTAGAAAACCATGAAGGAATGATTTGGCTTGCTCTAAAAGAGGCTTGCAATCTAGATCTCTCTAAAATCCCAGAATATCCTTCATGTGTCGAAAAGTTTTCAGTTAAAAATGCACCCGAGCAAAAGACTTTTAAAATTGTATATAGACACGGACTCGAGGAAAACGATACCTTTAAAATGAAATCCGGCTTTAAGAATTTTCAGAAAATTTATAAAGGCGATCTTTTAGCACTACAAAATGACAAAGAAATTAAGAGTGAGTGGGATGCACGAATCTTTATGCCCTTATACCAATCTCAAGGGAATGATGGCTTTTTTGTTATTGAAGAAGTAAAGTTATTAGGAGATCCTTCAATTCTATGATTTTTGAAGGATCTTAATCTAAATTATAGTTTTACGCCACTAATTTGGAGGATCGAAGGAACTCGATACTAATCAGAAATAAATAATTAGAGGTCAGTAGATAACTACATACGATTTTTTGTTGTTAATTTTATTAATTTTCAAACAGTTAAAATATCTCGTTTTGTCTGCTCGAGCGCAGTCGAGAACTTT
>NZ_AJLT01000040.1 GCF_000258765.1 Gillisia marina | reverse complement strand
TTTTTTTAAACGAATTTTAAGCTCTTCGATACTTGGTGGCTTTACAAACACCGCCAAGGTTTGTTTAGGGTAGATATGCTTTATATCCAATCCACCAACAACATCTATATCAAAAATCACGTTTTTACCGGCTGCCCAAATACGTTCTATTTCAGCCTTTAAAGTGCCATAAAAATTATCTCGATATACCTCTTCCCACTCTAAAAACTCTTCGTTTTTTATTTTTTGCTTGAATTCGTGCAAATCCAAGAAATAATAATCTTTTCCTTCTACCTCATCTCCTCTTGGTTCGCGTGAGGTTGCTGAAATTGAAAATTCTAGATTCAATTCCGGATGAGCTAATAAATGCTGAACTATGGTAGTTTTTCCAGATCCTGAGGGTGCAGAAAACACGATTAATTTACCAGTTTTCATTACAATACGTTTAAAAGTTGTTCTTTTATTTTTTCCAGTTCATCTTTCATTTGCACTACCAATTGTTGCATCGGCGCATAATTAGATTTACTACCAATGGTATTGATCTCTCTCCCCATTTCCTGAGAAATAAATCCTAATTTTCTTCCATTAGAGTCAGAAGAATTAATGGTTTCAAGGAAATAAGATAAGTGGTTTTCCAATCTTACCTTTTCTTCTGTGATATCAAACTTTTCTATATAAAAAACCAGTTCCTGCTCGAACCTGTTTTCGTCTACTTTTTCTTGAAGTTCTGCAACTCCTTTTCTTAAACGTTCTCTTACTCCTTCAATTCTATCCGGATCCATAGCGATTATGTCCTGAAGCAATTGTGCAATATTGGAAACTCGAAATAAAAGATCTTTCTCCAAGGCATTTCCTTCATCTGTTCTAAAAGAATTGATCTCGGTTAAAGCTTCTTTTAAGGTGTTTTTGATCTTGATAAATTCTGTTTCATCAATTTCTTCCCTTTCCGTTTTCATGGTATCCGGCATACGGATAGCCATTTTCAGCAATTCAGCATCATCTGCATTGGCAATTTCCCTTAATTGCTCCATATATTTCTTCACCACTACCGGGTTCACAGAAGCCGTGGTTTCCTCTCCGGTAACCTCAACATATAAAGAAAAATCCACTTTCCCTCTAACAAGAGATTTCGCTATAAGCTTTCTTAAAAGCAATTCTTTTTCTCGATATTGTCCCGGGATTCTGGCATTAAGATCCAGGCTTTTGCTGTTAAGGGATTTAATTTCTATGGTAATTTTTTTGGATGGAAGCTGTAAAAGGCTTTTTCCAAAACCGGTCATTGACTGAATCATGCTTGATTTTTAAAAGGTTGGGCAAAGATAACTAAATCTTAAGCAGGACAAAGAATCTTGCGGAAAGTATGCGCTATAAATGGGAAGTTGCAAATTCTAACGCCCGCTCTTCGGTATAGGTGGCCTCTTTATTCTGAAGAAATCCCACATGACCACCATATTCCGGAGTTTCTAAATAAAAATTCGGATTATTTTTTGCCATTTCAACGGGAGAGGAATTTTCTGAAAGAAAGCCGTCGTTTTTAGCATTTATCAGTAAAGTGGGAGTTTTAATGTTTGGGATAAAACTTAAAGCACTACTTTTTTCATAATATTCCAGTGCATCAGTAAATCCATGTGCTTGGCTGGTATACAATTCATCTATAGATAATAAATTGGTGCAATTGGCTATCTGCTCTTTTGTTATTTTTTCCGGAAAATGTTTTTCTCTCAAAAACAACTGCTTTTTAAGCTGCCTTACAAATCGCTTAGAGTACAACCAATTTCTATTTTCATTTAACTTTTTAAGGGAAGCATGGAGATCGCAGGGCGCAGAAATAGCTACTCCTGCTTTAAGTTCTTTAGGCAAGTTATTTCCCTCTCCTAAATACTTCAGTAACAAATTCCCTCCTAAGCTGAAGCCATTAATAGCCAAAGACTCATATTTTTTCTTGGAAAGAATTTGAGTGACAACTTGCTTTAGATCTTCGCTTGCGCCGGCATTATAAGATCTATACAATTTATTGATTTCTCCACTACAACCGCGAAAATTAATAGCTGCCACATCCCAAGCATGACGATTAAAATGATGTGCAAGACCCATAACGTAAGGCCGCTGGGCATTTCCGTCCAATCCGTGGAGTATAATAAGTACTTTATTGGAGCTGCAGGACTTTGCATAACTCCAGTCTATATCTAAAAAATCTCCATCCTCCAATTGTAAACGCTCTCTGGTTTGGAGAACTGTTTTTACACTCCTTAGCTTTGCAGAGTAAATTGTAGAAATATGATAATTTCTAAAGATATAAGGCGGATTATAAGTGCTTTTTAGTATTGGCATAGACAGCAAATCTCGGAAATTAAATTGGCATATACTTAGCTTTGTTAATTATGCACGCATAATAAAAAGTAGTATTTTTATAAAAATTTTGAAGATATGTACACGAAAGATTTTGAAATAAGATGGAGCGATATAGATGCAAACAGGCATTTAGCAAATTCAGCATATATAAATTTTATGAGTCATACCAGAATGGGATATTTCATGGAAAATGGTTTCGATCAGAATGAATTGGCGAAAAATAATTTAGGGCCTGTGGTTTTTTATGAGCATATTTATTATTTCCGCGAAGCCTTTATGGGAATGCCTGTAAAAGTGAGTCTGGAGTTAAAAGGCCTTTCTGAAGACGGGATGTATTTTGAATTTCTTCATAATTTCTACGATCACAAAGGAAGAAATTTTGCCTCATGTGAGGCTATGGGCGGATGGATAGATCTTAAAGAGCGTAAACTTATTGGCTTACCGGAACACATGAGAAAAAACATCGATAAAATTCCGCATACAGACGATTTTAGGATTCTAACGAAAGAAGATACTCGTAAATTTGGGAAAACTCCTAAGGATTTGGATTTGAAGCCAATTTAGGTTTCGTTTTTCTAGTTACCATATAAACACCGGTAAATACCAGGATCGCTGCTGTTATTTTTACCACATCTAAAGTATCTGCTCCTGTAGCTACTGCAAAAGTAATGGCAATAAGCGGTTGCAAATAAATAAATGCACTTATGGTGGCAGCACTTAATTCTTTAAGGGCATACACATTCATTAAATAGGTTAAAAATGTAGTTCCTACCACTACAAATCCCATTTTCCAAATTGCATCAAAAGGAAGTTCTAGCCATGCTACCTGAGAGAATTCTGAAATGGTGATTGGAAAATTGATGATCACAGCAAATAAAAACAGCCATTTCATCAAAGTAAACGAATGATATTTCGCAGTTAAAGGTTTTACGAGAATCAAGTAAACCCCATAGGAAAATGCATTAACAATAAATAGCATATTCCCTAATGGAATATTGGGTGCATTAACAGTTTCTGTATTACTAAATAGTACTAAAGCCAAGGCGCCTGCAAGCCCGATAATAATTCCCACAGTTTTTAATAGCGTTATTCTTTCTTTAATTAGCACTGCGGCAAGCAACAACACAAGAATAGGTGAAACTGTAATAATTACAGAGCTGTTTATAGGAGTAGAAAGGCTAAGTCCCTTAAAGAACATTAACATATTGATGACCATTCCAAAAATTGCACAAACTATAATCCTAGTCCAATCTTTGGTTGCTATTTTTTCCTTTGGTCCCCAAAAACTTATAAGCCAGAATAATATCGCTGCGCCGGTAACCCTTAAAAATATAAAGCCAAAAGGTTCTATGTACACAGGCATCAATCCTTTTGCGATCGTATGGTTTATCCCGTAAATAGTACTTGCCCCCGTTGCTGCTAGAATAGCAAGCGTTCGGCTATTCATTCATGCCATTTTTCGCAGCTTCAACAGTGCTTTTGGAATTTCCAATAAAAATTTTATCGTTATTAATAATCACCGGGCGTTTTAAGAAAGTGTAGTGTTCTAAAATTAGATTTCTGAAATCATCCTCATCCAACTTTTCATCTTTTAATCCTTTTTCTTTATAAAGCTGTGCTCTTTTGCTGAAAAGTGACTCGTAACTCCCAGCCAACTCGAACATTTCATCTAATTGCTCTTCAGTAATTGGGTCTGTTTTTATATCCTGTAAAATATAAGCTGAAGAAGGTTCCAGTTCATTTAAGATCCTTTTACAAGTAGAACAGGAGGAGAGGTGATAGATCTTTTTCATAACAACATTTATAAAGTTTTAAAAAGAAACGCTTATAGAAAGCAATCTCTTTTCGATTGGTCAAAATTAGAGAATTTTGAAATATTTTTTAGCCTCTTCCATTTTAAAAACTAACTGAATATTTCCTTCAGAATAAGAAGCGATCTCATAAGAATTGTAAATTAAAACAACTTTATTTGAATGAAATCCTATGTTTTGCGGAAGCTGAAATTTATCGTTTTCAAAAAATAATCCGGTGCTGTTGATGGATTCATTCTCTGGAATATCGTTTTTCTTTCTGAATCTTACTTCAGCAAAATCTTTAAAATCCTGCGAGAATAATTCCTCATTAGAAACAAGTCTCCCCGTTTCAGGATCAAAATTTAAGTAAGTAACACTCGTATATCCATGTGCACCACCCGTAAATAAAGCTACATCGAACTGTATAGAGATGAGTTTTTCAGATTGATAAGTTATTTTTCCTTCCACATAAGCTTCCCAGGGAATGTTATATTCCGGAAATTCTTTTGCAGAAATCTCATAATCGTCAATAAAAGTCTGTGCTAAGCTTTCTAACGATTCTAAATCCTCATAATCTTGATAATCGATCATTTTAATAACATGATCTTCAATATGACTATTCATTAAATTACTTATGGTGTCTTTTCCCATTGCCCAAGGCACTTTAATACCTATAAAAGTGCAGTTTTCTTCTTCTGGATTACAGTCCACTTCAGAAACTTGCTCGATATTTAATTCATCAAAACTTAATTCGGGAGCATCTTTATTACAGCTTAATATCAATAAGCTGAGCGTCAAGACTAAAAACAGTTTTTTCACGATGGGATTTCTATGTTAGATTAGGGTTAAAGGTACGTGCTATTTTGTAGTTCCCCAATACGAGTGTTACATTTGAGATAAATATTTAGTTATGAAATTCAATACTAAAACCATCCATGGAGGGCAACATAATATAGATCCCGCATACGGTTCTGTAATGCCGCCAATCTATCAAACGAGTACCTATTCTCAATCGACGCCGGGAGGTCACAAAGGTTTTGAATATTCGCGTAGCGGTAACCCAACGAGAGCCGCATTGGAGAATGCACTTGCCAGTATTGAAAATGGAGAATTCGGACTTGCTTTTGGTTCTGGACTGGCAGCGATAGATGCTGTGATGAAATTATTCAAGCCCGGGGACGAGATCATTTCTACAAACGATCTTTATGGGGGTTCTTACAGACTTTTCACGAAAATCTTTGAAGGTCTGGGTCTAAAATTCCATTTTATTGGAATGCAAGATGCAAGTAAGATTGAAGCATATATCAATGAGAAAACAAAGTTGATCTGGGTAGAAACACCTACCAATCCTATGATGAATATTATCGATATCACAGCATGCGCTAAATTGGCAAAAACACACAAAGTTTTATTGGCGGTAGATAATACCTTTGCTACGCCGTACTTACAACTGCCTTTAGATCTAGGTGCAGATATTGTGATGCACAGTGCTACCAAATACTTAGGAGGTCATAGTGATGTTGTTATGGGATCTCTTGTGGTTAAAGATAAAAAGCTTGCGGATAGGTTATATTTTATACAGAATGCTAGTGGAGCTGTTTGTGGGCCACAGGACAGTTTTTTGGTGTTAAGAGGTATTAAAACTCTTCATATTAGAATGCAACGGCATTGTGAGAATGGAGAGAAAGTGGCTAATTTTTTAAAGTCACATCCAAAAGTTGACAAAGTGTATTGGCCGGGTTTCGAGGATCATCCCAATTATGACATTGCTAAAGCACAAATGAAAGGTTTTGGCGGCATGATCTCTTTTACTACTTCAGAAAAAACATTAGAAAGCGCTGTGAAGTTTGTAGAGAACCTAAAAGTTTTCACTTTAGCTGAATCTCTTGGCGGGGTTGAATCTTTGGCGGGTCATCCGGCTAGTATGACGCATGCTTCTATTCCTAAGGAAGAAAGAGAAAAAATAGGCGTAGTAGATTCTTTAATTCGATTAAGCGTAGGGATCGAAGATGAGGAAGATCTTATTGAAGATATAAAACAAGCTTTGGGATAGAATCCGAAACATATAAGTATTAAAAAAGGTTTTAACTTAGTTGAAGCCTTTTTTTGTGTTAATAGTTGAGATAGTAGATAAACCCAAAATTCAACCAGAAAACCACATCGTTAAACTTATTCTGTGGAGCATTAATATTAAGTCCGTCTATCCAATCTATATCGTAATATTGAAATCTACCTTCAATAGAGATATCTGTAACAGGACTAATTTTATATCTGGCTCCGGCAATTCCAACAATAGTCCAAGTTGATCCGCCATCTAGATCTATTCCGCCTTCAAAAGTTGGAAAAATATTATTTGGATCGCTTAAAGGTCCAAAATCTGAATAAGCATCTGGATTATAATTCACAAAATGCACTCCTAAGCTTATAAAAGGCATAAACAAGTAAGAGAAAGAACTGTAGTCTCGAATACTAAGCGGATAGTATTCTAAGTGTGTCCCAATCTCGAAAGTTTGGGTTTTTCCGTGCATCCCTCTTAGCAATTTCCCTCCAACCGTATTTTTATCTGCAACGGGGCCAATATGCTCTAAATTTGTCCTGAAATAGTCAATTTCGGTCCTTACTTTAAAGTGATCGTTGAAATATCTGTCTACACTATAGCAATTACACTCTGCTCTGTAGGCAAAATTAATGTAGTGAACTAGTCCAATCCCAAGTCCCGAATTACTCACATTATTTTGCAGGTCGTAACGCTCTCCATAATCTGTTAAAAAAGAAGAAGGCCCTACCAACACACCGATTTCATGTGAAATTCCGAGTTGGGCAAAACTACTTTCTTTACAAAAAAGAAGGAGAAATAAGATCAAAATAATAAGTCGGGATCTTACCATATACAACGAGTTGGGGTGCAAACAAATATATAAAAATGCAACTTACCAAGATAAAACTATTATTACTACTTATATATTCTTGTATAATACAGAGTTAATATTATATGAAAATGTAAAATTTGATCGTACTTCTTCATATAAAATTTATATTTGCAACTAATTACGAAAACGTTATAATTAACAATTTAGCACTATACTATGGAGCAAAATGTAAAAGAATTTTTGGAAGTTGTTTCTAAAAGAAATCAAAACGAACCAGAATTTATGCAAGCTGTTCATGAGGTTGCCGAAACGGTAATCCCATTTATTGAAAAAAATAAAAAATATCAGAATGCCATGCTTTTAGAGCGAATGGTAGAGCCGGAACGTGTAATTATGTTCAGAGTGCCGTGGTTAGACGATAAAGGGAATACTCAAATAAACAGAGGTTTCAGAATCCAAATGAATTCTGCAATTGGACCATACAAAGGTGGTTTGCGTTTTCATCCAACAGTAAATCTTAGTGTTTTGAAATTCTTGGCCTTCGAGCAAGTTTTCAAAAACAGTTTAACCACATTGCCAATGGGTGGTGGTAAAGGAGGATCAGATTTTGACCCAAAAGGAAAATCTGATAATGAAGTAATGAAGTTTTGTCAGAGTTTCATGACTGAACTACAACGTCATATTGGAGCAGATACAGATGTGCCTGCAGGAGATATTGGAGTTGGTGGTCGTGAGATTGGGTTCTTATTTGGACAGTATAAGCGTATTAGAAATGAATTTACCGGTATACTTACTGGGAAAGGACGTTCTTATGGAGGTTCATTAATTCGTCCGGAAGCAACAGGTTATGGAAATGTGTATTTCGCACAAAATATGCTTGAGCTTAAAAAAGATAATTTAAAAGGGAAGACCGTAGTTGTTTCTGGTTCTGGAAATGTTGCGCAGTACGCTGCAGAAAAAGCAACTCAACTTGGAGCTAAAGTAATCACTATGTCCGATTCTGGTGGATATATTCTTGATGAAGCTGGTATAGATGCTGAAAAATTAGCTTTTGTAATGGAGCTTAAGAATGAAAGAAGGGGAAGAATTTCTGAATATGCCGATAAGTTTAAAGGCGCTAAATATTTTGAAGGAGAAACTCCTTGGGGAACTAAATGTGATGTAGCCCTTCCTTGTGCAACTCAAAATGAGTTACACGAAGACGATGCTAAGCAATTAGTAAAAAACGGATGTATTCTTGTAGGAGAGGGCGCTAACATGCCAACTACTCCGGAGGCTATTGAAGTTTTCCAAAAAGCTAATATTTTATTCTCTCCGGGGAAAGCATCAAATGCAGGAGGTGTAGCAACATCTGGGCTTGAAATGTCTCAAAACTCAATGAGATACAATTGGACTGCAGAAGAAGTAGACAAAAAACTTCACGGGATCATGAAAGATATTCATGATGCATGTGTGGAGTACGGAAGTGATGGAAAAGGAAATGTAGATTACGTGAAGGGAGCAAATATCGCAGGATTCGTAAAGGTAGCAGATGCTATGCTTGCGCAGGGTGTGGTTTAAATTTCACTAACATTATAGAATTAAGAAAGCCGCTAGTAGCGGCTTTTTTATTTATCTTTCCGCAAAATTTTATTCATGGTAGTTCATACCAATGCAATTGTAATAAGCGCCTTAAAATATGCAGAGGCAGATTTGATCGTGAAATGTTACACGCAAAAATCTGGACTTAAAACCTACATGCTGCGAGGGATCTTAAAATCAAAAAAAGGAAAATTTAAAACCTCTCTTTTTCAGCCATTAACGCAGTTGGAGTTGGTGGCGAAACATAAGGATAAAGGTAGTTTAGAGTATTTGCAGGATGCAAAAATTTTAACTCACTATAAAACCTTGCATACCAATGTGGTAAAAAGCGCCATGGTGATGTTTATTTCTGAAATGCTGAAGAACACCATTCAGGAAGAAGAGAAAAACGAAGAACTGTATCATTATTTGGAAAACACCTTTAATTGGTTAGATTCGCATTCAGAAATTGCTAATTTTCATTTATTGTTTTTGTTGAAATTAACAAGATACCTAGGTTTTTATCCTGAAGTTTCGGGAAAAGATCTGATGTACTTTAATTTGTTAGATGGCATATTTCAGGATTCAAAAACAAATTCTTATTGTATAAAAGGAGATTTGTTAGATAATTTAAAACTTTTATTAGGCACAAATTTTGAGACTATAGACGATGTAAAACTCACTAAAAACAATAGATCTGAATTGTTGGAATTATTGTTGAATTATTACCAATTACACATAGAATCTTTTAAAAAGCCCAAATCCCTGACCGTGCTTCACGAAATATTTAATTAAATGCGATTTTCCCTCAATGTCCTTTTTAATTTATTAATTGCTCTTTCTGGTCTTCGGGCGCAAGAGATTGTCGTTTTAGATCAAGATTCAAAAGAGCCATTGGTAAATGTGGCCATTTACAATATTGGTAAATCCAAAAACAGTATCACTAATTTGGATGGAAAAGCAAATATTTCCAAATTCAATGTAGATGAGGTATTGGTTTTTAAGCATATTTCTCATTTGGAGAAGCGATTATTAAAGTCGGAAATAGAAGCGAATAACACAGTTCTGTTGGAGGGAGATGAGAACATGTTGCAGGAAGTTGTGCTTTCGGTTGCAAAATTCCAGCAGAATAAAAAGGACATTCCACAGCGCATAGTAAGCTTAACTTCAGAAGAAATAGCTTTTTCTAACGCACAAACTTCCGCAGATCTTATGGAAAGTTCGGGAAATGTGTATGTTCAAAAAAGCCAGTTAGGAGGAGGAAGCCCGATGATTCGGGGCTTTGCGACCAATAGACTTTTAATTGCAGTGGACGGAGTGCGTATGAATACCGCAATTTTTAGGAGTGGAAATATTCAAAATATCATCTCTATAGATCCTCTTGCCGTGGAACGAGCAGAGATAATTTTAGGCCCTGGATCGGTGGTGTATGGAAGCGATGCGATTGGAGGGGTGATGAATTTTTACACCTTAAAACCTTCCTACGCCTTAAATGGCAGCACTTCTTTTAATATAAATGCCTATTCCCGATATGCGACTGCCAATGATGAAAAAACTATTCATGCCGATTTCAACATCGGACGTGAAAAATGGGCTTTTTTAAGCAGTATTAGTTACTCAGATTTTGGAGATCTTAAGATGGGAAGTCATGGTCCGAATGAATTTTTAAGACCGGATTTTGTAAGAAGAATAGACGGGGAAGACAGAATAATTGCTAATCCAGATCCTAAAGTTCAAATTCCTACGGGATACGATCAGATTAACCTGCTTCAAAAAGTGGCTTTTATGCCAAATGAAATTTGGGATTTTAGTCTTGGGCTTATATATTCTAAAACTTCAGAGTATTCGAGATATGATAGACTTGTTCAGAAGAGAAATGAAAGTTTGCGCTACGCCGAATGGTATTACGGTCCGCAATCCTGGTTTATGGGGAACTTCAACATCAACAAAAAAGGAAACGGAAAACTCTACGATAAAGTTCAATTTACTGCTGCCTATCAAAATTTTAAAGAAAGCCGTTTCGACAGAAAATTTGATGACGAAATACTTTATGAGAATCAAGAAGAAGTGGATGCCTATTCTGCCAATTTAGATTTTGAAAAAGATTATGGGAAGGATAAACTTTTTTATGGAGTAGAATATGTTTTGGATGTTGTAAACTCGACCGGGTCAAGTAGAAACATTTTAACCAATGAAAACGGGAATAATGCTTCCAGATATCCGGACAGCTCCACTTGGCAATCTTTAGCGGCTTATTCCAGCTATAACTGGAAGTTGAATGAAACCCTAAATCTGCAATCTGGATTGCGCTACAATCATATCATCGTTAAAGCAGATTTTCCGACTTCAGTTTATGATTTCCCTTTTAATAATGCCGATATTAATACGGGAGCACTTACCGGGAGCGCCGGATTAAGCTGGCAACAAAATAAAAATACAGCCTGGAAATTGAATCTTTCTACTGCATTTCGTGCTCCAAATATCGACGATATTGGAAAGATATTCGATTCTGAACCTGGCGCGGTTGTTACACCAAATCCGAATTTAAAACCGGAATATGCCTATAATGGGGAGCTAGGCGTAAAATGGAATTTATTTGAAAGCATCACCTTAGATCTGGCTTCTTTCTATACTTATTTGGATGATGCTTTGGTAAGAAGAAATTATGCAATTGATGGAAGAACGACAATAGAATATCAGGGAGAACCTAGCAGGGTGCAAGCCATACAAAATGCGGCAAGTGCTTATGTTTATGGATTTGAGGGCGGATTAGAAGCCAAATTGGTGGATCATTTAAAACTGCGTTCTCAAATTACGATCACCAAAGGGGAGGAGGAACAGGAAGATGGGCGTAAAGCCCCACTTAGACACGCTGCGCCGCTTTATGGAAATACGCATTTGATTTGGAATAAAAATAAGTTGAAACTAGATCTGTTTTCAGAATATAATGGAAAATTGGATTTTGATGAACTCGCGCCATCAGAACAGGATAAGGCCTATTTATACGCGATAGATAGTAATGGGAATCCATATTTTGCGGACTGGTATACTTTAAATTTTACAGGGCAATATCTTATTTCAGAAAACTGGACTGTTACAGTTTCTTTGGAAAACATCACAGATCAGCGGTATAGAACCTATTCTTCGGGAATTTCAGCTGCCGGTAGAAATCTTATTTTGGCTGTAAAATACAGTTTGTAATTAAATTATTTTTTCCCATTTAGAAGCATTCCTATTACATAAAAAACCTTCCTTTTTTATGTGTTTATTTTGATGAATGATCTGAAGCTTAAATGATTAGCTTTTTAACCAATAACAGCCTTCTCTTTTCTCAAAAATCATTATTTTCGCAACTCAAAAGAAATTACGATATAATGAGCGCAAAGTTCCCTGAGTATAAAGGACTTGACTTACCAAAAGTTGCTGAAGAAATTCTCAACTATTGGAAAGAGGATGAGATTTTTGAAAAAAGTATGAGTTCACGAGAAGGTGCTAAACCTTTTGTGTTTTTTGAAGGACCGCCTTCGGCTAATGGTCTACCGGGAATTCACCACGTAATGGCGCGTTCTATTAAAGATATTTTCTGCCGATATAAAACTCAAAAAGGATTTCAGGTTAAGAGAAAAGCAGGTTGGGATACTCACGGGTTACCTATCGAGCTTGGGGTAGAGAAAGAACTGGGAATTACCAAAGAAGATATTGGCACAAAAATAAGTATAGAAGAGTACAATAAGGCTTGTAAAAATGCAGTAATGCGTTATACAGGAATCTGGAACGATCTTACCGAAAAAATGGGATATTGGGTAGATATGGAAGATCCATATATCACCTACAAGTCCAAATACATGGAAACGGTTTGGTGGTTACTTTCTGAAATATATAAGAAGGGCCTTATTTATAAGGGATATACCATTCAGCCATATTCTCCAAAAGCGGGAACAGGATTGAGTTCTCATGAACTGAATCAACCTGGAACTTATCAAGATGTTACAGATACTACGGTGACTGCGATGTTTAAGGTGAACCCGGAAACCTTACCAGATTTCCTTTCAGAAGTTTCTAATGAGATTTACCTTACCGCCTGGACTACAACTCCTTGGACCTTACCTTCTAATACGGCACTTACTGTTGGCCCTAAAATAGAATATGCGTTGGTTTCTACATTTAACCAATACACATTTCAGCCTACAAACCTTATTATTGCCAGCGATCTAGTTGCTAAGCAATTCGATAAGAAGTTTGTAAAAATTGAAAATAGAGAGTCTCTAGAAGCTTATAAGCAAGGTGATAAAATTCCTTATTTTATAGAAAAAACCTTTAAGGGAGCAGATTTGGTTGAGATGAGATATGAGCAATTATTGCCATATGCACAGCCTTACAACAATCCTGAGAATGCCTTTAGAGTGATTGCAGGAGATTTTGTGACTACTGAAGACGGTACCGGAATCGTACATACTGCACCTACCTTTGGAGCAGATGATGCATTAGTTGCAAAACAAGCAGTCCCAGAAGTTCCACCATTATTGGTGAAAGATGAGAACGATAATTTAGTGCCTTTAGTGGACCTACAAGGAAAGTTTAGAGAAGAGCTTGGGGAACTTGGTGGGAAATATGTGAAGAATGAATATTATGAAGATGGCGAGGCACCGGAAAGATCTGTGGATGTGGAGATCGCAATTCAATTAAAAGAAGACAACCGTGCTTTTAAAGTTGAAAAATATGTTCACAGTTATCCAAATTGCTGGAGAACAGACAAACCTATTTTATATTACCCATTAGATTCTTGGTTCATTAATGTGACCGATTTTAAGGATAGAATGTTTGAGCTGAACCAGACCATTAACTGGAAGCCAATAGCTACCGGGGAAGGACGATTTGGGAATTGGTTAGCCAATGCAAACGACTGGAATTTATCCAGAAGTAGGTATTGGGGCGTGCCGTTACCAATCTGGAGAACAGAAGATGGAAAAGAAGAAAAAATGATTGGTTCTATTAAAGAACTAAAAGCGGAAATAGGGAAAGCTGTTGAAGCCGGACTTATGACCGATGATATTTTTGCTGAATTTGAAGTTGATAATTTCTCTGATGAGAATTACGATTTAGTAGACCTGCACAAGAATGTAGTAGACACGATTACTTTGGTTTCAGCTTCAGGAAAGCCGATGAAACGTGAATCAGATCTTATAGATGTTTGGTTTGATTCCGGTTCTATGCCGTATGCCCAATGGCACTATCCTTTCGAGAATAAGGAAATGGTGGAAAATGGCGAAAGACAAGCAGATTTTATTGCAGAAGGAGTAGATCAAACTCGTGGTTGGTTCTATACCTTACACGCAATTGCAACCATGATCTTTGATGATGTTGCTTATAAAAATGTAGTTTCTAACGGGTTGGTGCTGGATAAGAACGGACAAAAAATGTCCAAACGTCTTGGGAATGCTGTAGATCCTTTTGAAACCTTAGCGGCCTTTGGCCCGGACGCTACTAGATGGTATATGATCTCTAATGCAAACCCGTGGGATAACTTAAAATTTGATATTGAAGGTATTGCAGAGGTAAGCAGAAAGTTTTTTGGAACACTTTATAATACCTATTCTTTCTTTGTGTTGTACGCCAATCTGGACAGCTTCAGCTATAAGGAGGAAGATGTGCCAATGAAAGATCGTCCGGAAATTGATCGATGGATACTTTCTGAATTGCATACGCTTATAGAAAAGGTCGATAAATTTTATGAAGAGTATGAGCCAACAAGAGCTACTAGAGCAATTTCAGAATTTGTTCAGGAAAACTTGAGTAACTGGTTTGTAAGATTAAGTAGAAGAAGATTTTGGAAAGGGGATTACGAGCAAGATAAGATTTCAGCATATCAAACTTTATATACGTGTTTGTTAACTGTTGCAAAATTGGGTTCTCCGGTAGCACCATTTTTTATGGATAAGCTTTACAAGGATCTAAATGAAGTTTCCGGAAAAGAGGAATTCTCTTCGGTACATTTAGCAGATTTTCCTGTTTTTGATAGTTCTATGGTGGATGAATCTTTAGAACATAAAATGCAAAAAGCACAAACCATTTCTTCTTTGGTGCTTTCTTTACGTAAAAAAGAAATGATCAAAGTGCGTCAACCTTTACAAAGAGTAATGATCCCGGTATTAGATGAGGCGCAAAAAGCTGAAATCCTTGCTGTGGAAGATCTTATAAAATCTGAAGTAAACGTGAAGGCTATCGAACTAATAGATGATGCTTCGGGACTTTTGGTAAAACAAGTGAAGCCAAATTTCAAAGTTTTAGGTCCTAGATATGGGAAGGATATGAAGTCTGTCGCGGGAGTTATTAACAATTTTACTACGAAAGAGATTGAAACTATTGAAAGGGAAGGAGATATTGCTATTGAAATTAACGGAAAAATGATTAAATTGGCATCCACAGATGTAACAATAACATCACAGGATATTGAAGGCTGGTTGGTAGCAAGTAGTGGAGATATTACGGTGGCGTTAGATGTGAGTATTTCCGAAGAATTGAAAAAAGAAGGAATTGCTCGGGAATTGGTAAATAGAATTCAGAATCTAAGAAAAGATACAGGATTAGAAGTTACCGATACCATAGATGTTACCCTACTTAGAGATGGCATTGTCGAGGATGCTGTACAACAAAATATAAAGTATATTAAGAACGAGACACTCACTGCAAATCTCGAGTTTGTAGATGTAATTAATGTTGGTACGGAAATTGAATTCGACGATATAGTTACAAAACTGAGTATCAAAAAACATTAAGCCCATGTCAACAGAAATTAAAGAACGTTACAGCGATGCCGATCTTGCGGAGTTCAAGACATTAATCTTGGGAAAAATTGAAAAAGCTCAAGAGCAATTGGATCTTTACAAAAGTGCGTATGTGAACGACGGGAACAATGGTACCGACGATACGTCACCAACTTTTAAAGCTTTCGAAGAAGGAAGCGAGACGTTGAGTAAAGAAGCGAATTCTCAATTAGCAATTAGGCAAGAAAAATTTATTAGAGACCTTAGAAACGCTTTAGTGCGTATAGAAAGCAAAACCTATGGTATTTGCAGGGTTACAGGAAAATTAATCGCGAAGGAACGTCTTAAATTAGTTCCACATGCAACTTTAAGTATTGAAGCAAAAAACTTGCAGCGCTAGTTAGCACAGTTTTTAAAATAACTTAAACGCTCCAGCTCCATATAGCTTGGAGCGTTTTTTGTATCAAAATAGTCATGAAATTTCATCTTTTTTATTTAATCTTCTTAGTTCCCTTATTTGCGGCTGCTCAAAAGGATACTTCACAGCAATTAGATGCAGAAAATGTGGAGAGGCTTTATATAGATACAGATGAGGTCTTTAAAATTATTATAAAAACCACGAAAAAAAGCACGATTTCTATTTCTACTAATTCTGAAGGAGAATATTTTAATGATATTTCTCTGAGTACAGAAATGAAGGCCAATTCACTATATCTATCTACTCAATTTCGTGAAATCTTAAAAAGTGGCTACGATAAATTAAGCGCACATAAAGTATTTTCTTTAGAGGTTACCTTGGAAATCCCAGAGGATTTGCAGGTTTTTATAAAATCCAATATAGCATCGGTGGCAGCGGAGGGAATATATAGTTTTATTCAGGTTCAGCTAAATTCGGGTTATTGTAAGCTTTCTAATTTTACGGGAGACGCACTTGTGAATACCTATAATGGTGCTATTACAATAGAAACCACAAACGCAACCGTAACGACTTCTTCTAGAAATGGGACAATACTAGTACCATTAGTTTTAAGCGGAAAACATGTAATAAAAGCCACCTCCATCAATGGAGATATAAGTGTGGTGGAAAATTAAATAATATTAGTATTTTTGACCCGATTTAATTCAAGCCATTCATGTCCTTAAAAAAAGCTTCCCTAATTATAATTTTGATCCTTTTAGTAGATCAAATCTCAAAAATCTACATTAAAACTAATTTCGTTTTAGGAGAAGAAATTAAAGTGCTGGAATGGTTTAGTATCCTTTTTGTAGAAAATGAAGGGATGGCATGGGGCGCTAAGATTCCCGGGGAATATGGTAAATTATTACTTACGCTTTTTAGATTAGGAGCCATCGTTGGGATTGGTTATTGGTTATGGGATTCAATTAGGCATAATGGTTCCCGTGTTTTAATTACTGCTATCGCATGTATCTTCGCAGGAGCTTTTGGAAATATAATAGACTCGGTTTTTTATGGAATTATTTTCGACGACAGTTATGGCCACGTAGCACAATTTTTACCTGAAAATGGTGGCTATGGCACCTTATTTCATGGAAAGGTAGTAGATATGCTTTATTTCCCTTTGTATGAGGGAATATTACCAAAATGGCTTCCAATTTGGGGCGGAGAATATTTTTCTTTCTTCGACCCTGTATTTAATGTTGCAGATACTGCAATAAGCGTTGGAGTGGGGTTGTTATTACTTTTTAATAAAAAGGCATTTCCTAAGAAAGAAACGGAAGAGGTAGGGCAATCTTCCTAAGCAACACTAGCAACTCGATCGAATATTTTTTCGAATTTCTTTAATTCAATAGGCTTAATTAAATAATCTGTTACCAGATTAAAAGATTTTGCTCTTTCCAGATCTCTAGGATCTATAGAAGAAGAAACCACATAAAGTGTGATTTTTTTATCGAATTGGTTTTTAATCTTAATAAACTCTCCTAAAAACTCCCATCCATCCATTACTGGCATGTTTAAGTCTAGGAAGATGATATCCGGCAACTTTTCTTCACTCATGTTGGTTAGAATAATTTTGAAGTATTCCAAAGCTTCCAACCCATTTTTGAAGATCAGTAAATTTTCCGATAATTTTTTAATTTCGATGATTTTTCGAACTAAGTTCACGTATATTTTATCATCATCGATAATACACGCTAGCTCCATTTTTTGCCCCATTTAGATCTAGAATTTAATTTTAAACGTTGTCCCAATATTCACGGTACTAGTAACAGAAATAGACCCTCCCATCGTTTCCACCTGATTTTTGGTGATAAACAAGCCTATACCTTTCGCATCTGGATTACGGTGAAATGTTTTGTACATCCCAAACATTTTATCGCCATATTGGTCCAGATCGATACCAATTCCGTTATCGCTTATCTCCATAAAATTCTGGTCGTTAACAGAGTAGGTCTGTATGAAAATAACAGGGACTCTTCCAGGTTGTTTATAGCGAATAGCATTTGTGATTAAATTTAGTAAAATACTTTCCAAGTATTCAGGAATATACGAAATTTCTTTTAGAGCTTTAAATTCAGCTATAATTTTAGCGCTTTCTCTATTTATTAACGAGGAAACCGAAGAAATAACAATATCTAAAGACTGCTTGAAAGAAACAGTGTTCGCTCTTTCTTCAAAAGATTTTGATGCGAAACCATATCGTTTAATCTAGAAATAGCGATATCCAAATTTTGTGATATATCTTCAACATTCTCTATAAGATCTATTTTATCTTGGGCATTTTTTGCTTCATTTAGCAGTTGAACCACCAAACTTAGGTTGCTGCTATGCGATCTTAGATTATGAGAAACCACGTGTGCAAAATTGAACAATCTTGAATTTTGTGCAGCGATAATATCTAAAGAATTCTGCAAATTGAGCTCGTTACTTTTATTATCATCTATGTTTTGAAGTACCCCTCGAATCCCTATAATTTGTTGCTCCTCACTATAAACAGGTTTTCCTGTTGCTTGCACCCAAAACTCACGCCCGTAAAGCGTAACCATTTTAAGTTCTGTCTTAAACGGAATCCCGTATTTCTCACATTTTTCAAAAATAGAATTCGCCTGTTCCTGATGCTCTGGAGCGTAGAATTGCAATCTCTTTTCGTAATCCGGATTAAAATCTTTTGGGCAATCCAAAATCTTTTTGGTAACATCGTCCCAATAAATGGATTTTGTATGAATGTCTATATACCAACACCGGTCGTGGTCATCTCTGCCGTTTCCCGATAATAGAAGAAATTTTCCTCTATGGTATACTGGTCTCTTTTGGATTGATGGATGTTTACAAATAGCAGTACTGCATTTTCTGTATTGTTGCTATCCTTGCTTTTTAAATTACGGCATTCAAACCATCTAAACTTATCATTCTTAAGCTTCAGTCTTATTTCCTGATTGAGATCCTCGGAACCTGAGGTGAGATTTTCAAATGCAACGCGGTAATCATAGCGATAGTCCTTATGCAGGACGTTATTCATAAAATATTCAAAGATGGATTCATCGGTTGGAGGAGTTCCCACCAATGCTTCAAAATGATCGGACCAAGTAATTTCTTTCGTTAGAAGATTGATTTTCCAATAGGCAATGTCAAAGTCTTCTAAAATATTATTTAACTGAAGGTCGTTGAGCATCAATTATCTATCTAGGTAGTTTAAATGTAAGGCAATGTTAAAAGCTAAGCAAATATAGGCGGTTATTTTTTAAAAACATACGTTTTATGGGGTGTAACACAGTAATCTAGTGCAATATCACTATTTTCCAGTTCAGGAATCGTTTTTTCTGCCTCAAAAAATGAAACACCTACTTTTATCACATCGGGCTTGCAAGATGCAAGAAAGATATCGTAAAAGCCCTTTCCATACCCTAATCTATGCCCAATTAAATCGAAAGCAAGTAGGGGAACAAAAACCACCTCTATTTTTTCTGAAGGGATTTCTATACCACCAGCCGGTTCCGGAATATTCCACTTATTATTCTTAATAACGGTCGTGTCTGTAAGTAAAAAATTATGCAATTCCCTTGTATTAAAATCGCTTTTTGAAAGGATTACATTTTTATCCTTGCCTTGTAAAATATGAAGTATGAATTCGGTTTCAACTTCTTTCTTTTCAGCAATACTTAGAAATAAATGATAATATTCCAGATCCCAAATAGGTAATTGCAGCAACTTATTTGCAATTTCAAGACTAAACTCTTCAATTTGACTTGAAGTTAATTCATCCCTTTTCGACTCATATTGTTTGCGTAGCCTATTCTTCATTGGGTAATTTAGATGGTACCGATAAATGAAAAATAGCATCTCCTTGATAAACGATTGGAGACTCATTCACATTAATCACATATCCCGCATAAGAAGCGGTTACTTTATGCCTGAATTTTCCATAAGGATCTGTAATAGTTGCTATATACTCTCCTTTTTCTACATGTTTACCACAGGCAATCTTTACGTGAATTAATCCGCTATATTTTGCACGCATCCAAGTGCTGTTTTCAATAAGAATACTATCCAAAGGTGGATCCTCACATACAAAACGTGGTTTTAGCATTCCCATATGTTTAAGAACTCTCATAGTTCCATCTACGCCATATTTTGCAATATCCTTATTGCTATCTAAAGATTTTCCTCCTTCAAATAACAGCACGGTTTTGCCTAATCGTTTACAAGTTTCTCTATAGGATTTTCCAATGGTTTTTGAATAATAGGTGAAAGGGGCATTGAAAATTTTAGCAAATTTCTTCCCATCTTCGTCGTCTTTTTGAATTCTTATTTGTGCCACATTAAATCTACTAGCACCTCCTGTATGAAAATCCATGCAGAAATCGGCTACCGGAAGAATTTTTTGCACGAACTGGTATGCAAACCTACTTGCTAAAGAGCCATTTTTAGTTCCCGGAAAAACCCTATTAAGATCCCTACCATCGGGAAATTCACGGGAAAGATTTAAAAATCCAAACACATTTACGATGGGAATACAAATAACGGTACCAATAACCGGTTTATTTATTCCCTTAGAAATTAGTTGGCGTACAATTTCTACTCCGTTAATTTCATCTCCATGAATCCCGGCAGTTATTAAGATAACAGGCCCGGATTTTTTGGAACGCTCAATTATTACAGGTACTTCCACAGAAGTAGTCGTGTATAATTTAGCCATATTTAGGTTGATAACAGCGCCTTGACCGGGCAGGATCTTCTTGCCTAAAATCTCTAAAACATTATTTTTATCTATGTGAGCCATATTTATGAATGTTTTTCAATATATCTAATGATGGTCTTTGCAATATCATGCCCAGTAGCCGCTTCAATTCCTTCCAAACCAGGGGAGGAATTTACTTCCAATATAAGTGGCCCTCTGGAGCTTTGTAACATATCTACTCCAGCAACCCCCAAGCCCATTGCCTTAGCAGCTTTAATGGCCGCGGCTTCTTCTTCATCTGTAAGTTCTATAATACTGGCTGTTCCCCCACGATGAAGATTAGACCTAAATTCACCGTCTTTCCCTTGACGTTTCATAGCGCCAACAACTTGGCCATCTACCACCAGAGCTCTTATATCTGCTCCGCCTGCTTCCTTTATAAATTCCTGAACTATCACTCTTGCTTGCAGTCCATTAAAAGCTTCAATTACCGATTCTGCTGCATTTTGTGTTTCGGCTAAAACTACGCCTAAACCTTGAGTTCCTTCCAATAACTTTATAATTAATGGAGCGCCCCCAACATGCTCGATTACTTCTCCCACATCCTTGGAGTAGTTGGTAAAAATCGTTTTTGGCAATCCTAACCTGGCCCGAGATAAAATTTGTAAGCTTCGTAGCTTGTCCCTACTGCGCATTAAGGACTGGGAAGATGTTGTGGTAAAAACGCTATTCATTTCGAACTGTCTTACTACTGCTGTCCCATAAAACGTTATAGAAGCACCAATTCTAGGAATAACAGCATCTGTTTCTCCTAATACTTTTCCTTTATAAAAAATATGAGGCTTCCTTTTTTCTATAATCAAATCACATTTAAGTGGATCTAAAACCTCTACATGATGATTCCTTTTTTTGGCAGCTTCAACAAGTCGTCTGGTAGAATAAAGACTGCTATTTCTTGACAGTATTTTTATGTTCATTTAATTTCAAATTATAAGAGACATCTGTTAACTCCGTGTCAACAATAAACTTTTTGGTTAGAAATTTTCTACCAATTAATACGGGATAGCGCATTTCTTGTCTAGCAGACAAAGAAAGCGAAATTTTATAAAGTTTATTAAAAATTTTAATAGTGGATTGTACCTGGAATCGCTTCTGAATGATACCATTACTGCTTTTTACAAATACAATATCATAATCTTTAAAAACAATCTCCATTCCGTTGTAAAGCGGATGCTCTTCATCTAAAAAAGTACAATGTAGTGCATCTTCCTTTTCTATAATATTGTTGCAATGAATAGAGGAAGTGTATGCTCCTGTATCAATTTTTATAGCGATATTTTCCATTTTCAACATCGGAAAATCGGCTTTGTCAAATTTCCCTATTACTCTTTTCTCCATGGCTGCAAGTTACTAAATTGATTATTGAGATTTTTTTTAAGCTAGCGAAATAAGCATTTATAAGAAAAATGCTTCAGAAGGGAGATGAGTTAAAGTAGAAAGTATTTCAGAAGGCCTTAAAATTTAACATTTACTGCAACCTAAAGTTTAATGCTCCCGGGAATATGTAATATATTTGAAAAAATGGAAACTACGCCCCTAAAAATACAATTACAAACGCTTCCCGACAGTCCGGGGGTATATCAATATTACGATAAGAATGGTAAGATCCTATATGTTGGAAAAGCTAAGAATTTAAAGAAAAGAGTTAGTTCTTACTTCTCGAAATCTCACGACAGCCATAGGATCGATTTGATGGTGAAGAAGATTCGCGATATTAAGCACATTGTGGTAAACTCTGAAACCGATGCCCTGTTGTTGGAAAACAACCTTATTAAAAAGTATCAACCACGCTTTAATGTGATGCTTAAGGATGATAAAACCTATCCTTGGATTTGCATTAAAAATGAGCGCTTTCCCAGAGTATTTCCTACCCGGAGATTAATAAAAGATGGGAGTGAGTATTATGGTCCTTTTACGAGTTTTAAAACGGTAAACACCTTGTTGGATCTTATTAAAGGCTTATATCAGTTACGCACCTGTAATTACGATCTTGCTGAAGAAAAGATCCAAAACGGAAAATATAAGGTTTGTTTAGAATACCATTTAGGCAATTGTAAGGGCCCCTGTGAAGCGCTGCAAGCAGAAAAGGAATACAACGAGAATATTGAAGCGATCCGAAACATCGTAAAAGGGAATTTTAAAGAGTCTCTTCAGTTATTTCATCTTCAAATGAAAGAACATGCTGAAAAAATGGAATTTGAAGATGCCCAGAGAATCAAAGAAAAGATCCACGTTTTAGAGAATTACCAGTCTAAATCTACCGTGGTAAATCCAAAGATCAATAATGTAGATGTGTTTTCTATTGTTAGTGATGAAGGCTATGGGTATGTGAATTTTTTACAGATCTCTCATGGTGCTATTATTCGCTCTCACACCATAGAAATGAAGAAAAAATTGGAGGAGACTGATAAGGAATTGCTGGAACTTGGAATTGTAGAAATTAGACAACGATTTAGCTCTATGTCCAAGGAAATATATGTGCCATTTAAAGTAGACGTTGGAGAAGACATTAAGATCACGGTTCCTAAATTGGGAGATAAAAAGAGCATTATAGATCTATCGCATAGGAATGCAAGATATTACAGGCAAGAGCAATTTAAGCAAATGAAAATTGTAGATCCAGACAGGCATGTAAATAGAATCATGGCGCAAATGAAAGAAGATCTTAGATTAAATGTAGAGCCTAGACATATAGAATGCTTCGATAACTCCAATATTCAAGGAACCAATCCCGTGGCAGCCTGCGTGGTTTTCAAAAATGGTAAAGCAAGCAAAAAAGATTATCGTAAATTCAATATTAAGACGGTAGAAGGCCCAGATGATTTTGCTTCGATGGAAGAAGTTGTGTTCCGGAGATATAAACGTCTGTTAAATGAAGAAGAGCCATTGCCGCAACTAATAATTGTAGATGGAGGAAAAGGTCAGCTTTCTTCAGGAGTTAAAGCTTTAGAAGCATTAGGCTTGAGAGGAAAAATCGCGATCATAGGAATTGCGAAAAGACTCGAAGAGTTATATTACCCCGGGGATTCTATTCCGCTATATCTGGATAAAAAGTCTGAAACCTTAAAAATCATTCAGCAATTGCGAAACGAGGCACATAGATTCGGAATTACTTTTCACAGAAATAAACGAAGTAGTGAAGCATTAAATACCGAGTTAGAATCCATTGTAGGCATTGGAGATAAGACGGTTGTAGAATTATTGAAGCATTTTAGGTCGCTTAAAAGAGTAAAAGAGGCTACCTTAGAGGAATTAGCTGCTGTAATTGGACTATCCAAAGCGAGTATTATTTATAATAAATATCATCCCGAATAAATGAAAAAAATCCTGCTACTTATCGCCCTTTTAGTTGCCTTTTCCGGGTTTGGTCAGGATAAAGAAGAGGTAAAAGTAGGGCTGGTTTTAAGTGGGGGAGGAGCCAAGGGACTTGCGCATATTGGAGCTTTAAAAGTCATTGAAGAGGCAGGAATTAAAATAGATTATATAGGTGGGAGTAGTATGGGTGCTATTATTGGAGGCTTGTATGCTGCGGGTTATACGGCAAATCAATTAGACTCTATTTTCCATGAGATTAATTTCAATATTTTAATTCAGGATGATATTCCCAGAAGTTCCAAAACTTTTTACGAGAAGGAGGAGGACGAAAGATATGCTTTAAGCCTTCCGTTCGATAACTTCAATATTTCCTTTCCTTCAGGACTTTCCAAAGGGCAAAATATTTACAATTTGATGTCTAAACTTACACTGCATCTGGGCGGAAATCAGGATTTTAGCAAGTTGCCAATTCCATTTTTTTGTATTGCAGCAGATATTGAAACCGGGGAGCAAGTGATATTAGAAAGTGGATCTTTAGCAAAAGCAGTTTCGGCTAGCGGGGCAATTCCTTCGGTATTTAGTCCCGTAACTATTGATAGAAAAATATTGACAGATGGGGGCGTTATAAATAACTACCCTGTAAAAGAGCTTAGAAATCGAGGTGCAGACATTGTAATTGGTGTTGATGTTCAGGATAGTTTAGCAGACAGAAAACATTTAAAAGGTGTTTTCGAAATTCTTACACAGATAAACAATTTTAGAACCATCGCTCATATGGAGGAAAATATAGCATTAACAGATGTCTATATAAAGCCAAACATCAAAGGCTTTAGCGTGCTTTCTTTTGAAAAAGGATCGGCGATTATAGATTCCGGGGAAGTAGCCGCAAGAAATAAATTACAAAATCTTCAATTGATTAAAGAAAAACAAGGCGAGAAAAAATATCTTTCAGAAAAGGTAAATACCATAGATACCATAAATATTGACGCCCTAAGTATTGAAGGAAATAGTAGCTACCCAAGAGCATACATTCTTGGGAAACTGAATTTAAAATACGATTCTAATTACACCATTGGAAATTTAACCGACGGTATTAATAAACTCTCTGCCACCGGAAATTTCAATAGGATTAATTATAGCCTAACTCCAAAAAAGGATGCGTACACACTAGCATTGCAATTGGAGGAAAGTCAAAATAAGATGTTTTTAAGGTTGGCCTTGCATTACGACAATTTGTATAAAAGTGGAGCACTTGTAAACCTGACAAAAAAAAAGCTCCTTGTTTACGAATGATGTTGCCTCATTGGATGTTGTATTAGGAGATAATTTCAGATATAACTTTCAGTATTATATAGATAAGGGATACTACTGGAGTTTAGGGGTTAAGTCTAGATATAACACATTCAATAAAGGGATTCCTTTTGATTTTGTGGATAGCAATGCAAATGTAGATGGGATTGGAATTAATAAGGTGGAGGTGGATTATCAAGATTATACCAATCAGTTATATGTAGAGACCCAATTTCAGCAAATATTTTCCTTTGGAGTAGGAATTGAACATAAATACTTAAAGGTTACAACAGAAACTTTAGGGAATACTACTGCGAGCGCTAATCCAAACGGTACATTCGAAAAGAGCAATTATTACAGCACGTTCGGATATTTAAAATTGGACAGTTTCGATAATAAGCATTTCCCAACAAAAGGGGTTTATTTTGATGGAGATTTTCATCTGTATGCATTCTCTTCAGATTATAATAACAACTTTAACGAATTCTCCATAGCCAAAGGGACGGTAGGTTATGTATTTAGTCCTTTTAATAAGTTTACCACTCGAATCTCATCAGAAACAGGATTCAGAATAGGGCAAGAAGGGCCAAATTCTTTGGATTTCTTTTTAGGAGGTTACGGAAATGATTTTATTAATAATTTCATTCCCTTTTATGGATACGATTTTATAAGTATTTCCGGGGATAGTTATATAAAAGGAATGCTGGAATTGGATTATGAGATTTTTAGAAAAAACCATATTACCTTGAGTGCCAATTTTGCGAATGTGGAGAACGAGTTATATACCACCGGGAATTGGTTTTCTACGCCAGATTATACGGGATATGCATTAGGATATGGAATAGAAACCTTTTTAGGTCCTGTAGAAGTGAAATATTCCTATTCCCCGGAAATCAAGCAGAATGAGTGGTTTATCAGTTTCGGATTTTGGTTTTAAATGCATTGGCATTGCATTTGAAAAAAAGTACTTTTGTGCTAATGAATTACATAACTTCCATAACACTAACATTTCTTTTCTTGCTTCAAGGATTGGGACTCACCTTGGATTTTTGTTGTGAATTGCCAAAAATCTCTAACCTTTTAGAGCATTATGAAGAGCATAATGCCGCCTTTGGCGACTCCTTTATGGAATTTTTAGAAGAAGATTATTTTACTTTTGATGGCTCACAAAAGCATCATGAAGACTCAGATCATGAGGATTTACCATTTCAAAGCAGTCATCATTGTTGTGCACATTCTTTAGTTTATCAGTTTTTAGATTCAGATTATGCGATCTCTCCCGAGATTGTTGAGTTAAAACCAGAATTTTCATTTTATAGTTCTAGATTCTTTTCAGAATTTCTGGATTCCCCGCTTCAACCTCCTCAAGCATAAGTAATTTTTAAACACTTTTCAAAATCTTAAACTCTACCGGGGTTATTAGTCATTATTCCTGGACTTGAGATTTGGAGTTTTCAAATTTTACATATTAATATTCCATATAATTATGCTTAACAGTATTATAAAATTTTCCATTACCAATAAATTGGTGATAGGATTACTCACCTTCGGATTGATATTCTGGGGTGCTTATTCTTTACAACAATTACCGGTAGATGCGGTTCCGGATATTACAAACAATCAGGTTCAAGTAATTACCAGTTCTCCAAATTTGGCTGCGGTAGAAGTAGAAAGGCTTATCACTTTTCCTATTGAAATTACCATGGCAACGATCCCTGAAATTGAAGAGATTCGTTCTTTTTCAAGATTTGGATTATCGGTAGTTACTATTGTATTTGAAGAGAAAACGGACATTTATTGGGCCAGGCAACAGGTGAATGAACGACTAACCGAAGCACAATCACAAATCCCAGCTTCCGCAGGGAAACCCGGGATTGCTCCATTATCTACTGGGCTTGGAGAAATATACCAATATGTGATCACTACCGAAGAAGGCTATGAAGATCAATATAACGATAGAGAATTAAGGACGATTCAGGATTGGATAATCCGTCGCCAGTTATTGGGAACTCCCGGCGTGGCAGATGTGAGCAGTTTTGGAGGGCATCTTAAGCAATATGAAATCGCAATAGCTCCCGAGCGTTTAAATGCCATGGATATTTCCGTTGGCGAAATTTTTAAAGCACTAGAAGCTAACAACGAAAATACCGGTGGAGCATATATTGAAAAAGGCAATAATGCTTTGTTTATTAGAAGCGAAGGTTTGGTAAGTTCTTTAGAAGATATTGAAAACATTGTAGTAAAGAACAATCCCAGTAGAAGTCCAATTTTAATAAGGGATGTAGCCAAGGTTCAAATTGGAAGCGCGGTAAGATATGGTGCCACTACCCGAAACGGGCAAGGAGAAGTGGTGAGTGCTATTGTAATGATGCTAAAAGGAGCAAATTCTGCTGAGGTTATTGAGAGCGTCAAGCTTAAAATGGAGGAAATCAAGAAATCGCTTCCGGAAGGTGTAGTGATAGAGCCATTTATAGATAGAACAAAGTTAGTAGATAAGGCAACGAATACCGTAACTACAAATCTGGTCGAGGGAGCGCTTATCGTTATTTTTATATTATTTCTTTTGTTGGGTAATCTACGAGCAGGGCTTATCACAGCTTCAGTAATTCCGCTTGCATTGCTTTTCGCTTTTGGAATGATGAATGTCTTTGGCGTCTCTGCAAATCTTATGAGTTTGGGAGCCATCGATTTTGGATTGATCGTAGATGGAGCTGTGATTATTGTAGAAGCGACCCTTTTTCATCTGGGAGCCTTAAAATTCACCAGAAAACTTACGCAGCAGGAAATGGATGAAGAAGTGTTCCAATCGGCTAGCAAGATCAGGAATTCTGCGGCATTTGGTGAAATAATCATTCTTATAGTATACTTACCTATTTTGGCTTTGGTAGGAACCGAAGGAAAGATGTTCGGACCTATGGCGCAAACGGTGAGCTTTGCCATTTTAGGTGCGTTCATATTATCATTAACCTATGTGCCAATGATGTCTGCCTTGGTTTTAAGCAAGAATACCAAGCACAAGCCCAATATTTCCGATAAGATCATGGCTTTTTTCAATAGGCTGTATGCTCCCTTGATAAAGCGTGCAATGAATTTTAGAATAGGAGTTTTATTAATCACTTTAGGATTATTTATAGTTTCCTTACTAGTTTTTCTGAATATGGGAGGCGAATTTATTCCAACTTTAGAAGAAGGAGATTTTGCCGTAGAAACTCGTGTGATCACGGGAAGTTCCTTGAATAATACAATTGCAGCGACGACGAAAGCTGAAAAGATCTTGTTAGATAATTTTCCTGAAGTAGAGCAGGTAGTATCCAAAATTGGATCTGGGGAGATCCCTACAGACCCGATGCCTATTGAAGCTGCTGATCTTATGATCATTTTAAAAGACAAAGACGATTGGACTTCGGCTTCTTCCAGAGAGGAACTTGCAGATAAAATGAGCGAAGCTTTGGAAGTGATTCCCGGTGTTACTTTTGGTTTTCAGCAACCCATACAAATGAGGTTTAATGAGTTGATGACAGGAGTGCGGCAGGATGTTGCGATCAAGATTTATGGGGAAGATTTGGATGAACTCTCCAATTATGCCCGTCAGGTGGGGGAGATTGCTGAAAATGTTGATGGTGCTACCGATATTTATATTGAAGAAGTAACCGGAGTAGCACAAATAGCGATTAATTTTAAAAGAGACCAAATTGCAAAATACGGATTGAATATTAGGGATGTAAACCAAAGCATTCAAACTGCTTTTGCAGGTGCTTCGGCAGGATTGGTATATGAAGGAGATAAGAGATTCGATATGGTGGTGAGGTTGGATGAACAAAACAGGAATAATCTGGAAAGTGTTCAGAATTTATACATCACGGCAGCAGATGGGAGAGAAATTCCGTTAAATCAAGTAGCAGAAGTAATTATAGAAGATGGCCCTTACCAGATTCAGAGGGATAATACCCATAGAAGGATCGTGGTGGCTTTTAATGTTCGAAATAGGGATGTGGAAAGTGTAGTTGAAGAAATAAGTGCTAAAATTGATGAGGAAATAAGTTTTGCTCCCGGTTTTACCGTTGGGTATGGAGGACAATTTGAAAACCTTCAGGAAGCAACGAAAAGACTGAGTTATGCAGTGCCATTAGCTTTATTGCTAATATTTATTCTGTTGTATTTCACATTTGGATCTATAAAACAAGGAATTCTAATTTTTACCGCAATCCCACTCTCTGCAATTGGTGGCGTGTTTGCGCTTTATGTAAGAGATCTTCCATTTAGCATTTCTGCAGGGGTCGGCTTTATTGCGCTTTTTGGAGTTGCAGTATTAAATGGAATTGTACTTATAGCCGAATTTAACCGACTTAAAAAAGAGGGGATGACAGATGTTTTTCAAAGAGTGTATCAAGGAACAGCAACTCGTTTACGCCCGGTAATTATGACAGCTTCTGTGGCTTCTTTAGGATTTTTACCTATGGCGCTTTCGGGGTCTTCGGGAGCAGAGGTGCAGCGTCCGCTGGCCACCGTAGTTATTGGAGGTTTAATTTCTGCCACTTTACTTACGTTAATAGTGCTTCCGGTATTGTATTATTATTTTGAAAGAGGATGGAGAAAAACTCCAAAAGTTGCAATCTTACTTGTGATTTTCGGACTAGGCTTCGGAAATATTGGCTTTGCGCAAGAAAAAGATCCTATAAAAACCTATTCCTCTTTAGGAGAATTAATATCAACGGCAATTCAAAATAATCCTGAAGTACAGGCGGCTAAATTTAAAACGCAACAAACCGAAGCATTAAGCGGAACTTCCTGGAATCTCCCGAAAACAGAATTCAATGGAGAGTATGGTCAAAATAATAGTATTTATGATGATGATCTTCGCTTAACCGTAAGTCAGCGGTTTGAGTTTCCTTCAGTTTATATAAACAGATCTAAATTGAATAAGGCTGAAGTAAAGAGCAGCGAGTTGAGGGAAGCACTAACTAAAAACGAACTTATCGCACAGGTAAAGTCGGCGTATTATAAGCTTTTAGTTGAAAAAGGTCGACGGGAGATCTTTCTTAAGCAAGACAGTATCTACTCTAATTTTAATAGAGCTGCGGAAGTAAGATATAAAACGGGAGAAAGCAACATTTTGGAACGTGCCACGGCAAGTTCAAGAGTTGCCGAAATTGAAGTGCAGCAAGAAGAAAATAGGGTGGCGATTAGAAGGCATCAAAGAGAACTTCAGCAATTGCTGAATTCAGATGAATTGGTAGATGTTCCTTTTATAACAACAAATTTTGTGGGAGCACAAGATATAGAAGGGCTTCAGAAAGATTCTGTAAATAATCCACAACTCACTTTTATCGAACAACAAATTGAAATTGCTGATTTAGAAAGGAAAGTAGAACAAGCGAAACTTTTACCGGATCTAAGCATTGGTTATTATAATCAATCTTTTAATGGTCCCGGACAAAATTTAGCGGGAGAGAATGTTTTATATGATTCTTCCGATAGATTTTCTGGAGTGCTATTTGGAATTTCTCTTCCTCTATGGGCAAAACCTCAGCTCTCTAAAGTGAAAGCTGAAAAACTCAAAACTAAGGAAAGAGAAGCTACCTACCGGGCTGCAAGCAATAAGATGAATACTCATTATTTGCACTTGCGTGAAAGATTAGGGCAGCTTCAATCAAACCTTAAATCTTATAATGAGTATGCGCTTCCGCAGGCCAAGTTGATCTTTAAACAAGCTCAAAGAGGTTTTAAGGAAGGAGAAATAGGCTATGTAGAATATATCCAAAGTTTGGATAGAGCCGCAAAAATAGAGCTAGATTATTTAGAGATTCTCAATAATTTCTACCAAACCAAAACAGATTTAGAATTCATAATGGGAAACCAACAATAAAAGCATCGAAATGAAAAATATAGTATCAAAATTAGCCTTAGCACTCCTTTTATCTCTATGGTGAGTTGTGGAGAATCTTCTTCAGAAGAAAAAACCGCAGAGAAAGAAGAACATCATTCAGAAGAGAATGAAAATCATATTGAATTAACGAATGCCCAGCTTAAAAATACGAATATAGAAATCGGGAAGGCCGAGATGCGATCTTTGGGAAGCGAGATTAGTGTGAATGGGATTATAGATGTGCCGCCACAGGGAAATATTTCGATTAATATCCCGTATGGTGGGTTTTTAAAATACACCGAAATGTTGCCGGGAACCAAGGTTAAGAAAGGGCAATTATTAGCGGTTATCGAAAATCCTATGTTTGTAGATATTCAGCAGGAATATTTAGAAGCTTTGGCAAAAGGGGAATACCTGAAAACGGATTTCGAGCGTCAGGAAATTTTATACAAAGAGGAAGTTTCTTCAGCGAAAGTATATCAGCAGGCTAAAAGTGCATATAATACCAATAGCGCCCAAATTAATGCAATGGAAGCCAAATTGCGATTAATAGGAATAAATTTAAAACGCTTGAAAGCGGGTAATGTAAGTGCTGCGGTGAATATTTATTCCCCGGTTACCGGTCAGGTTCGTGAGGTTTTTAGCAATATCGGGAAATTTGTAGGGCCTGAAGATATTATCATGGATGTGACAGACGCAAAGGACCTTCATGTGGAACTTACTGTGTATGAAAATGATATTACTAAACTGAAAACAGGTCAAAAAATAAGATTTAGCTTATCTAATAAACCTGAAATCTGGAGAGAAGCTGAGATATTTTTGATTGGAAGTGGTGTGCGTGACGACAGAAGTATAACCGTACATGGTCATTTATTAAAAGAATATGACGATTTATGGCCGGGAATGTTTGTAAATGCTAGGATTGAGACAGGAACATCCGATAGTTACACACTTCCCGAGGATGCTGTGGTAAGATTTAATGCGAAAAACTATATTTTTATGAGTAAGGGTACCAAGATGGAAGATGGAGTTGAAAAGCATAACTTTGAGATGATAGAAGTGAAAACAGGCTCTTCTGAAGCGGGAATAATTCAGATTACCACATTAGGTGAGGAGCTTGATTTTAAGCAAGACGCTATAGTGATTAAGGATGCAAACACTTTATTGGCGACAGCTAAAAATAGTGAAAGTGAAGGAGGGCACGCACATTAAACCTTCAAGGAGGGTTTAATTATACATCTCGATACGTATCGGGAATGCTTCGTGTTTTTAAAAGGAGTATTCAAATTTCAGCCTACAGAACTGCTTCAAGGTTCTATATTAAACAAGCTAAAATGACAAAAAATATTGATAATTTTTTAGAACAGAAGAATATAAGGCCTACAGCCATGCGTATCCTTATTTTTAAATATTTAAATGGTCAAAATGTGGCTACCAGCCTTACAGATATTGAAAATGCTTTCGATAAGTCCGATCGCACCACATTATATAGAACACTTAAAACCTTTGAAGAAAACGGAATTGTTCACACTATAGATGATGGTTCCGGTGTTACTAAATATGCCCTTTGTGAGGAAAATTGTCAATGCGATGTGGAGACCGATTTACATCTTCATTTTCATTGTAATCTTTGTAATGAAACAGTTTGTTTAACCAATCATAAAATCCCGCAAATTAATCTGCCCGAAGGTTATTTAGCTGAAGATGTGAATTTGGTGGTGAAAGGAGTTTGCGACAAGTGTAATTCCATTTAATCTCTTTTTGATGAAGAAATGTGCCCGTTCCGATAAATATCAAAACACTTCGAATTTTTAAAATTTTTATCTCTAGCAAAGCATCTTAACAGATCTTGATCTTGTGTTGAGCTTCCGGATTGCACTACAATTGCAGGTGTTTGGGCTGTATTTTTGTGAAAAATAAATTCAGCCTACATGCCTAATAAAAAGATTGTTTTAGAAGCCGAAGCTCATGACGCTTGCGAAATGTGCGAATCCTCTTCAACGAAATCAAAATTTAATATTTACGCACCTGCCCTTTTCAGCTTTTTAATGCTTGCGATAGGCTTAATAATCGATAATTTTTTGAATACCAGTTTCTTTAGAGGATGGTTTAGAATAGGTTGGTATGTTCTTGCTTATATGCCTGTGGGCTACCCCGTATTAATGCTCGGGATAAAGAATATTCTAAAAGGAAATTTTTTTACTGAATTTTTCTTGATGTCTATTGCTACTTTCGGGGCTTTTGCTATTGGTGAATACCCGGAAGGAGTAGCAGTAATGTTATTTTATGCCGTGGGAGAATTGTTTCAAGGGTCTGCCGTTAAAAACGCTAAATCAAATATTAAGGCGCTTTTAGATGTGCGTCCAAATATTGCTTCAGTATGGCGCGACAATAATTATATACAAGTACATCCGGATAAGGTAAACGTGGGAGAGAAAATTCAGATTAAATCTGGAGAAAAAATTCCTTTGGACGGTATCTTATTATCAGATAAAGCGGAGTTAAACACTGCGGCACTTACTGGAGAAAGTAAACCTCAAACTATTAGAAAAGGAGAAACTGTGCTAAGTGGCTCTATAAATCTAAATGGAGTTATTGAAGCTGAAGCCACAAAAATTTTTAAAGAAAGTACCGTAGCAAGAATTATAGAACTAGTACAAAATGCAAGTTCCAGAAAAGCCAAAACAGAGCTTTTTATAAGAAAATTCGCTAAAGTATATACTCCTTTCGTTGTAATCTCGGCAACTCTGCTTGTATTGATTCCGTATTTTATAGTAGAGAATTATGTTTTTTCAGACTGGCTTTATCGAGCACTAATATTTTTGGTGGTTTCCTGTCCATGTGCTTTAGTGATATCTGTGCCGCTTGGCTATTTTGGTGGATTGGGAGCAGCTTCAAAAAACGGAATTTTATTCAAAGGAGCTTCTTATTTAGATGAGATCACTAAGATCAATACCTTAGTAATGGATAAAACCGGAACGGTAACAAAGGGTGTTTTCGCGGTGCAAGAAATTGAGACAAATGGACTGGAAAAACAGGAATTTTTAAATTACCTGATTGCTCTGGAAAAAAAATCTACGCACCCCATTGCTCGAGCTATAGTAGAAGGAACTTCGACAACTCAGAGTTTTTCAGTAGAAAAAGTCAGGGAGGTTTCAGGTAAAGGATTAGCGGGTACGGTAAATGGCAAAAAGCTGCTTGTTGGAAATGCTGAGTTACTAGAGCAGCATAAAGTTGATTTTCCAGACATTATTCGCAACATCGTGGATACTGTTGTTTTAGTGGCAATCGACGGGAAATATGCAGGTTATGTAAGCCTTGCAGATGAATTGAAGGAAAGTGCAAAAAAGAGTATTTTGGAATTAAAGAAATATGGAATCAATAAGATTGTGATGCTTTCCGGAGATAAGGATTCGATTACTCAAAAAGTGGCAAAAGATCTTGAAATAATTGAAGCAAAAGGAGCGCTGCTTCCGGAGGACAAGCTAAATGAGGTTGAAGAACTTAAAAAACAACTAGGCAGAAAAGTGGCGTTTGTTGGCGATGGAATCAACGACGCCCCGGTTTTGGCTGTTAGTGATGTTGGAATTGCCATGGGTGGCTTAGGGAGTGATGTAGCCATTGTAACGGCTGATGTTGTAATACAAACAGATCAACTTTCTAAGATCTTAATGGGTATAAAAATTGGAAAATCAACCAGAAATGTGGTTTGGCAAAATATTGCGTTGGCATTTGGGGTTAAGGCTGTGGTCTTAATTATGGGTGCTGTTGGAATGGCAACGATGTGGGAAGCTGTTTTTGCTGATGTTGGTGTAGCATTTTTAGCAATTCTTAATGCAATTAGACTTCAGAAAATGAACTGGGATTAGAAGAAACTATCATATTAAGTAAATAATTTTCCGTTATAGGAAATCAGCTTTAACCTAATATCTTCCTTTTACTTTTAAGCCTTCTTTAGTATAATTTTGATAAAAAATATCGATATTTGTTAGACTTGACAGCAAACTTCATTGGTGTAAGGAATAAATTTCATATCCTGAAGTTTTAACTAAAAAATAGAGATCTCATGCCATTTTATCATAAGCTGGGGAAAATTCCACATAAGCGCCATACCGTTTTCAAAAAACCAGATGGTAGCTTGTATTATGAACAACTCTTTGGAACAATAGGTTTCGATGGGATGTCTTCAAACCTATATCACGAAAATAGACCTACACAGGTTAAGGAAATTAAAGGTAGTTATAGTGTTAAGCCGAAAATTGCGACTGCCAACAATATAAAATCATATAGATTTAAGGGGTTTCAAGTTATTCCACATCCCGATTATTTGGAAAGCAGAAAGGTGGTTTTAACCAATAGCGATGTAGATATTGCATTGGCGGCACCACAAGAATCTACAGGGGATTATTTTTATAAGAATACCGATGCAGATGAGTTGCTGTTTATTCATAAAGGAAGCGGGAAATTAAGAACACATCTTGGAAATCTTGATTTTAAATATGGAGATTATTTACTAATTCCACGTGGAGTGATCTATAAGTTGGATTTTGACGATGAAAATAACCGACTCTTTATTGTAGAATCCAGAAGACCAATTTATACTCCAAAAAGATACAGAAACTGGTTTGGGCAATTATTGGAACACTCTCCATTTTGCGAGCGTGATCTAAGACAACCTTACGAATTGGAAACCAATGACGAAAAAGGGGAATTCTTGATTAAAGTTAAAAAGCAAGGTGAGATTTTCGATATGATTTATGCTACACATCCTTTCGATGTGGTTGGTTACGATGGGTATAATTATCCTTATGCCTTTTCAATACACGATTTTGAACCGATAACAGGAAGAATCCATCAGCCGCCACCAGTGCATCAGACTTTTGAAACAGATGCTTTTGTGGTTTGTAGTTTTTGTCCTAGAAAATACGATTATCACCCAGAAAGTATTCCGGCACCCTATAACCATAGTAATATAGATAGCGATGAGGTGTTGTATTATGTGGATGGGGATTTTATGAGTAGAAATGATATTGAAGCAGGACATATTTCTTTACATCCGGCGGGAATTCCTCATGGTCCACACCCGGGATCAGTAGAGCGCAGTATTGGGCAGACGGAAACAGAAGAGCTGGCAGTAATGGTAGATACATTTAAGCCATTAATGGTAACAGAAGAAGCCATGAAAATTGCTGACGATACGTATCATAAATCATGGTTAGATCATTGATTTTAATTAGATAATTAGAAAGTTAGAAAATTTGAATTATGACTTTTAATGAGAGATATAAAGACAATATAATTCTAATTAAGAGTTTTGAATTTTCTAAAAATATTATAGAATTCACGGAGTGTCTCGAGAGAGAAAGAAAATTTGTAGTAGCCAATCAATTAATCAAATCGGGTACTTCGATTGGAGCGAATTTTAAAGAAGCTCAAAATGGAGAAAGTAAAAAAGATTTTATTCATAAATTAAAGATTGCCTTAAAAGAGGCAGATGAAACGGAATATTGACTCTTTTTATGTGACGAAATGAATTCTTATCCGGACTGTAAAAATCTAATTAATGAATTGGAAACAATTATTAAAATTTTAAATAAAATAATAAGTTCATCTACTATTAGATTGAACAATAGTAAATCAAACTGAAATTTTGAATATGATTGGAAAGTGAAAATCATCTCATTTTCTAATTATCAAATTTTCTAATATAAGTTAAAATGAGTAAAAAGGTAGAATCAGTAAATTACGGATTAGAGAAAATATTTGAAGGAGCGCAAGATTTTTTGCCTCTCCTAGGAACAGATTATGTAGAGTTGTATGTTGGAAATGCAAAACAAGCTGCACATTTTTATAAAACGGCATTTGGTTTTCAGTCATTAGCTTATAAAGGATTAGAGACAGGGAGCAAGGATACCGTTTCTTATGTTTTAAAGCAAGATAAGATTAGATTGGTACTTACTTCGCCATTGACATCTAAACAAGAGATCAACAAGCATATTGTAAAGCATGGCGATGGGGTTAAAGTTGTAGCACTTTGGGTGGAAGATGCCAGATCTGCTTATGAAGAAACTACAAAGCGCGGTGCTAAATCGTATTTAGAACCAATAGTAGAAAAAGATGAGCATGGAGAAATAGTGAAGGCTGGAATTTACACGTATGGTGAAACAGTACATATGTTTGTAGAGCGTAAAAATTACAACGGAACTTTTATGCCAGGTTTTGTAGAGTGGATTTCAGATTACAATCCGGAGCCAGTTGGGTTAAAATATATTGACCACATGGTTGGAAATGTAGGCTGGAATGAAATGAACATTTGGGTGAAATGGTACGAAGATGTAATGGGCTTTGTTAATTTCCTTTCTTTTGATGACAAACAAATTCATACCGAGTATTCTGCTTTAATGAGTAAGGTAATGAGTAATGGGAACGGAAGAATTAAGTTTCCTATTAACGAACCTGCTGAAGGGAAGAAAAGATCTCAAATTGAAGAGTATTTGGATTTCTATGAAGGCCCTGGAGTTCAGCATATTGCTGTGGCCACAGATGATATTGTTAAGGCGGTTACAGACCTAAGATCTAGAGGAGTAGAATTTTTATCGACCCCTCCAGATGAATATTACAATGCAGTTCCGGGAAGATTAGAAGAATTTAGTCATGAGCTGCGTGAAGATCTTGATAGATTAAAAGGGTTGGGAATTATGGTGGATGCAGATGAAGAAGGTTACTTATTACAAATTTTCACCAAGCCAATTCAGGACAGACCAACCATGTTTTTTGAGATCATTCAACGAATGGGTGCAAAAGGTTTTGGTGCAGGGAACTTTAAAGCCTTATTTGAGTCGATTGAAAGAGAGCAAAAATTGCGAGGAACATTGTAAAAGGAATCAATTAATTATATACTTAGTTGTATAAGAACCAAATAATTGCCGACTTGATAAATTTTGAGTTAAAGTTTATTTTAAGGTTGCAAAATAGGGTAAATCTCAGGACTTTTGCACCGCATTTTTGGAGTGGTTACCAAGAATGAATTAAATTTTTTTCATAATTTAAGTTTTAGTTGGTTAATAAGATAAAATCCCCATCATTAATTTGATGGGGATTTTTAGTTTTATACATTTGGAATAGAAATTGTAATTCTTCGTTATCAATACAACTTAAAAAGTTTATTAGGTGTTAATTAAAACCCCAATACATGAAAAATAGATTTACAATTCTTTGTCTCCTCGCAATATTGTTGCCGTTAACTTCATTTTCTCAGAAAGCATTTCAAGATGGAGAATGGTTTAAATTCAGGATTCATTACGGCCCATTTAATGCTAGTTATGCTACCATTGGTGTAAATGAGACAAATCTTAATAATAAAAAAGTATATCATATAGTTGGTAAGGGGAAATCTACCGGTTTACTGCATTTATTTTTTAAAGTAGACGATAATTACGAAACATTTATTGATAAGAGAACGGGATTGCCATATAGATTCATTCGTAAAATAGATGAAGGAGGGCATACAAAAGACCTTCAAATTGAATTTGATCAAGACAATAATAAGGCCGAAGTATTTGACAAAAAACATAACGAGAACACAACCTTTACAACAGAGAAGAACGTTCATGATATGTTATCGGCATTTTATTATGTTCGAAATGATATCAACCCAAACAGCCTAAGAGCAGGAGATGAGATTCATTTGAATATGTTTTTTGATAAAGAAAATCATGATTTTAAATTAAAGTTCCTCGGAAAGGAAGTTTTGAACACAAAATTTGGTAAAATTGCCACGTTAAAATTCAGGCCCTATGTTTTGGCTGGAAGAGTATTCAAAGAGCAAGAAAGCCTTACTTTTTGGATGAGTGATGATAAGAATAAAATTCCGGTAAGAATTGAAGCAGATCTTGCGGTTGGTTCGCTTGCGGCCGATCTGGATGAATTTAAGGGATTAAAGCATCAGCTAAAAATTATAATGAATTAAAAGAATGAACGAAATTAAACCCGAGATTGCTGAGAGAATTTTATTGCTTGAGGAAAAATTCAAGAATTCTGGTCAGGATATGGGTTCTTACCTGGATGGGCTTTTATACGATAAATACCTCACTTATTGGGATTATATAAGTTTAGACACTTTATTAAGCCTACAAAATCCAAAAACACATTTCCCGGATGAGGAAATATTTGTCACCTATCACCAAATTACAGAGCTGTATTTTAAGCTGATTTTGCATGAGCAAAAGCAAATAATTGCTGAAGCGAATTTAACCGCATCCTATTTTATTGAAAAAGTAACTCGTCTTAATAGGTATGTGCTCATACTTATTAATTCTTTCGATGTAATGATCAAAGGAATGGAGCGCGAGCAGTTCCTTAAGTTTAGAATGGCTTTATTGCCTGCAAGTGGTTTCCAATCGGCTCAATTTCGAATGATCGAGATCAATGCAACCCCACTTCAGCATTTAATTCCTTTTAAAGAGCGTGATAATTTTTCTTCAGAAAATAGCGTAGAAGAACTTTATGAGAATATCTATTGGAAAAAAGGTGGGATAGATCTTTCTACAGGTGAGAAAACGCTCACTCTTAAACAATTTGAACTTCGTTATACTCCAAGATTCTTGAGAATTGCGAATCTGGTAAAAGGAAAAACTTTATATCATCAATACCTACAACTTCCGGAAGGAGAAAAAAATAATCCTTTATTAATAGAAGGCCTGCGAAACTTCGACACCAATATTAATATTAATTGGCTGTTAATGCATATGGGAGCTGCGCATAGATATCTTAACAAGGATAATAAAACCATTTCTGCTACGGGAGGAACAAACTGGAAGGAATTTTTACCGCCAAGTTTTCAGAAAAACAGTTTTTTTCCTAACCTTTGGAGCCAAGAAGAGTTTGATAATTGGGGTAAGGAATGGGTAGAGCATATGTATAATTCACAAAAATAGCATTGAAATTGAAGAATTTAAAATACTTGCTTTTATTGGTAATTGCATTTACTGCGTGCAATAATGATGAAGAGGCTAAAAATGAAGTAACTGATGTTAAGGCAAAAGAGGTTATTCCTGTTGTTAAGGAATATGGTTTTGTGCTTAATGATTTCGAAGTAGTTCGGGACACTATTCAATCTGGAGATAGTTTTGGGGCGATATTGGATATGCATGGAATGAGTAGGTCCAAGGTCTTTGAGATTACCGAACAAGTGAGCGAAACCTTTAATCCTAAAAGATTAGTGGTTGGGAAGCCTTATGTTATTTTAAAGGCAAAAGACTCGCTTCAAACCCCTGAATATTTTATTTATGAAAATGATAGAATTGACTATACCGTTGTTAATATTGGTGAGAATATAGCTGCTTTCAAATCACAGAAACCGGTAACTATAAAAAGAAAAACCGTTTCGGGCGTGATCGTAAGTAATCTTTCAGAAGCTATGTCTAACCAGGGCTTAAGTATATTATTATCACATGAGTTAAGTAGCATCTACCAATGGAGTATCGATTTTTGGAAGCTTCAAAAAGGAGACCAGTTTAAAATGGTTTATAATGAACGCTACATAAACGACAGTATTTATGCAGGAATAGAAAATATTGAGGGCGCTGTTTTTGTGCACCAAGGGAAGCCATATTATGCCTTCGATTATATGGCAGATCCAGAAAAAGGAGAGTCAGATTTTTATGATGAAGAAGCAAGACCATTACAAAGCTTCTTTTTAAAAGCTCCGTTAAACTTTAGTAGAATTTCTTCTAGATTTTCAGGAAATAGATACCATCCTGTTCAAAAAAGATGGAAAGCTCATAAAGGAACAGATTATGCTGCGCCTCATGGAACGCCTATTTGGTCTACAGCCAACGGGACTGTAATTGCAGCGAGTTATACAGGAGGGAATGGAAATTATGTAAAAGTAAAACACAACGATACCTACACGACTCAGTATTTACATATGTCTAAACGAAATGTTCGGGTTGGAGAACGAGTGAAACAAGGGGATGTCATTGGATATGTGGGAAGCACGGGACTTGCAACGGGCCCTCATGTTTGCTACAGATTTTGGGTTCGTGGAAAGCAAGTAGATCCTTTTAGACAGAATTTACCGGCTGCAGAACCTATCGCAGATAATTTAAAAGAAGATTATTTCGCTGCTATTAAAACGGTTAGATCGAAATTAGACAAAATTCCATTTAAAGAAATTTAGTAATGCTAAATATAGATCCTACCACCACTCTTGCTTGGAAAAAATTACAGGAGCATTTCGAAGAGATAAATGAAGTGGAAATGAAACAACTTTTCTCTGAAGAGCCTCATAGGTTCAATGATCTAAGTATTGTTTGGGAAGATTTTTTAGTCGATTTCAGCAAAAATAGAATTACCAAAGAAACGCAACAGCTTTTGTTGCAACTTGCGGAAGAATGCGGTCTAGAAGAAGCGATCAAATCATATTTTGGAGGGGAAAGTATCAATAGGACCGAGAATAGGCCTGTTTTGCATACTGCTTTAAGAGCAAAAAACTCAGATACTGTCCTTGTTAATGGTGAGAATGTGATTCCTGAAGTCTTCGAGGTGAAGGCTAAAATGGAAGCATTTTCCAATGCTATTATCTCCGGTAACGCCAAAGGATATTCCGGACTAGCATTTACTGATGTTGTGAACATTGGAATTGGAGGTTCAGACCTTGGACCAGTAATGGTTACTGAGGCCTTGAAATTTTATAAGAATCATCTTAATGTACATTATATTTCTAATGTTGATGGAGATCATGTTCACGAAACCCTAAAACCTTTAAACCCTGAAACGACCTTATTTGTAATTGTTTCTAAGACTTTTACAACTCAGGAAACTTTAAGCAATGCGATAACTTCTAGAAATTGGTTTTTAAATGCAGCATCACAGGAAGCTGTTCAAAAACATTTTGTTGCGGTTTCATCGAATGTTTCTAAAGTGAAAGATTTTGGAATTTCTGAAGAAAATATATTCCCGATGTGGGAGTGGGTTGGCGGAAGATTTTCTCTGTGGAGCGCAGTAGGATTATCTGTTAGTCTTGCGGTAGGATTTGCTAAATTCAATGAGCTTTTGGAAGGAGCCCATAAAATGGATTTACATTTTAAGAATACACATTTTAAGGATAACATTCCCGTTCAACTCGCTTTATTGAGTGTTTGGTATAACAACTTTTTTAAGGCAGAAAGTGAAGCCGTTATTCCATATTCTCAATATCTTCAAAAAATGCCGAGTTATCTTCAGCAGGCAATTATGGAGAGTAACGGAAAAAGTATCGATAGAAATGGAAATCCTGTCAATTATGAAACAGGAAATATCATTTGGGGAGAACCGGGAACCAATTCTCAACATGCTTTTTTTCAATTAATTCATCAAGGAACAAAGCTAATTCCGGCAGATTTTATTGGCTTTAAGAAATCTTTATTTGGGGATAAAGATCATCACGATAAATTAATGGCTAATTATTTTGCTCAAACAGAAGCTTTTTTAATGGGTAAATCTGAAGATGAGGTAAAAAAAGAATTGACCGAACAAGGACTTAGCTCAGATGAAATTCAAAAATTAATACCATTTAAAGTCTTTAAAGGGAATAAGCCAACAAATTCACTTTTAATTGAAAGACTAACTCCTGAAAGCTTGGGCAAATTAATCGCTATGTATGAACATAAGATCTTTGTACAGGGCATTATATGGAATATCTTCAGTTTCGATCAATGGGGAGTGGAGTTAGGGAAGCAATTGGCGTCAAAAATTCTCACAGAAATAAATACATCTGACATCTCTAATCATGATGATTCTACAAAAAATTTGTTAAATTTTTATTTAAAATAATAATTTCCGGATTGTTGATAAAAGGTTAATAGCTTTAAGAGGCTATCTTTTAATCATTTGCATAAAAATGCTATGTTTGTTGCGCTTAAAATGTTAAAGTTAAAAATATTAACGTTTAGATAAAGTTAGATTTTTAGAAAATGACGTTTTTTGCACCGAATTATAAACTAAACACACAAACAATTTACGCATGAGGAAATTATTAGCCCTAGCATTGTTTTTAACGACTGCTACAATTTTTGCTCAAGGAACCCTTACCGGTACGGTAATGGACTCTGAGATGAATGCCCCATTGCCAGGAGCAACTGTAATGATAGTTGGTACTAACAATGGAACTACGACTGATTTTGATGGTAAGTTTTCTTTAAATGTTGAAGCTGCTTCGGGAACTGTTCAGATTAGTTTTATTGGTTTCGAAAAGAAATCGATGAAGTTTACACTTGCAAATGGTGAAACAAAAAACTTAGGTAGTATTGCGTTGGGTACAGATGCAAATGCTCTTTCGGAAGTTATTGTAACTGGAATTGCAGATTTAGCAAAGGATCGTCAAACTCCGGTTGCTGTTTCTACTATTAGAGCAGAGGTAATTCAAGAAAAATTAGGAAATCAAGAATTTCCTGAAATTTTGAGTACTACTCCTTCTATTTATGCTACTAAGCAAGGTGGTGGTTTTGGAGATTCACGTATTACAATTCGTGGATTCGATACACAAAATTCAGCAGTAATGATTAACGGTATTCCCGTTAATGATATGGAGAATGGTCGTATTTTTTGGAGTAACTGGGCTGGTTTAAGCGATGTTACTACTGCAATACAAGTACAACGTGGATTAGGTTCTTCTAAATTAGCAGTTTCTTCTGTGGGTGGTACAATTAACGTTGTTACTAGATCTGCAGATAAAGCGGAAGGTGGAAAAGTTCAAATATCTGCCGGAAACGATGGTTATTTAAAAACTTTAGCTTCTTATAATACAGGTTTAGGTGAAAATGGATTATCTGCATCCTTCCTTTTAAGTCGTACTTCAGGAGATGGGTATGTAAACGGGACTCAGTTTGAAGGATATAATTATTATATAGGTGTTGGTTATAAAGCTAATGACAACCATGAATTCAATTTCATGTTAACAGGTGCACCGCAACAGCATAACCAAAGAAGTTTTTTCACACCTTTGTCTAGTTACCTTAAATATGGTAAAGACGGTGAGCCAAATGAAAAATACAATCCAGATTTTGGATATAGAAATGGTGAAGAATTTACTTTCGCAGGAAATTTCTATCATAAACCAGTAGCATCATTAAGCTGGGAATATGGAATATCTGAAAAATCAAAATTATCTACCTCTGCATATGCTTCCTTTGGTCGTGGTGGATCTATAGGTTCTATTGGTAGAATAAATGGAAATCAGTCTTTTAGATTGCCATTAACTGAAGATGGTTTACTTCCAATAGACGATGTTTTTGCATGGAATTCTGGTCAAGATGTTCCTTCTTTAGGAGATCCTAGACAACCTTATTCAGGTGAAGGGCAATTTCAAGGACAATTTGTAAATAGTGGTAATGGAGATCGTAGTGGAGAAAATGGAATCTCCCAAAGATCTTCTGTAAACTCACATAACTGGTTCGGGATTATTTCAAATTTTGAAACTGAATTGAATGAAAATTTAACTTTAGATTTTGGAGCAGATTTACGTTCTTATAAAGGATTTCACTACAGAAGGTTAGTAGACCTTATGGGAGCAGATGTATATCGTTCAACTGCAGATGTAAATAACCCATCTAGATTTTTGTCTGAAACGTATAAGCCAACCGCTGGAAATGCTTTGAACGTATTTAGTAGTATAGACGACGAAGAGAAAATAGATTACTATAACGAAGGTCTTGTAAGATGGGCTGGTGTTTTTGGTCAATTAGAATATATTAAAGGTAAAGTTTCTGCATTTGTTCAAGGATCGGCATCTAATCAAGGATTTAAAAGAGTTGATTATTTTGATGAACTTGAAGGGAATCAAGAAACAGATTGGGAAAATATTCTTGGTGGAAACATTAAAGGGGGGCTTAACTTTAACATAGACGAGAACCACAATATTTTTGGAAATATTGGATACTACTCTAAGCAACCTTTATTTGATGCAGTTTATCCTGGAAACAGAAATGACTTGAATGAAGACCTTAAAAATGAACAAGTATTTGGACTTGAATTAGGATATGGTTTCCGTTCTCAATTTTTTAATGCAAATGTGAACCTTTACAGAACATCATGGGCAGATAGATTTGAAACAACTTCTGCAACCTTCTTTAGAGGTACCGATGATGAAATTAGAGGAACTGCGAATTTACAAGGAATCACTCAAGTACACCAAGGAATAGAATTTGACTTCTACGGAAGAGTAGGAGATAAATTTAGATGGAATGCAATGCTTTCTGTTGGTGATTGGGAATATAAGGATGATGTAAGTGCTAATTTCTTTGATAATAGTCAAAACCCAATTCCAGGTGTTGAACCAGGTGTTCTTAACTAGATGGTGTAAAAGTTGGTAATGCAGCACAATTCACAGCAAGTGCAGGTGTAGATTATACGATTGTAGAAAACTTTAAAGTTGATGCTACTTATAGATTTGCAGATAATTTATATGCAAGTTATGATGCTGACGATGCATTAGATAATGAAAACTTTGATGTTTTTGAATTACCTTCTTTTGGATTGTTAGACTTAGGAGCTTCTTATGGTTTAGATCTTGGAGAGAACAGATTAGGGTTTAGAGTGAACGTAAATAACGTTACAGATAATATTTATATTTCTGAGTCTAATACTAATATTCAAGCAGGTCCTGAGGACACTACTTATGATGGAATAAACGTTAGAAATAATGTTTTCTTTGGATGGGGAAGAACTTGGAATGCTTCTATTAGTTATAAATTCTAATATCATATAACACAATATTTAAAAATCGCCTTGGGAAACCGGGGCGATTTTTTTATTAAAAAAACTATATTTACCTAAAATCATCAATTATGTACGAAACGATTCAATTTATACACTCCTATTGGGCATATTTGGTCCTAATAGTTTTAATTGTAGCTTCTGTAAATGTTATTGTTGGATATACTACCAATAAAGAATATGCGGCTACTAACTTTAGAATCGCGTTGTTCACCCTTATTGTTTCGCATCTACAATTGCTTATCGGGTTAGTATTATATTTCACTACGCCTTATTTTAAGATGTGGGGTGAAGTTGGAATGGGTGGAGTAATGAAGGATTCTGTTCTTAGATTATACAATGTAGAACACCCGCTGATAATGATTTTAGCTGTGGTTTTAATAACTATGGGGTATTCTAAACATAAAAAGAAACTTACCTCTAAGCCAAAATTCAAGATCTTGGCTATATTTTATACGTTAGCTTTAATTTTAGTGCTTTCAAGAATCCCTTGGAGTGCCTGGTTTTAAAGAATCTAATCATAAATAAATTGTCAGGTGGATCCTGTCGAAACCTCATTAGTAACAAAGTAGTATTAAAAAAAGCCCCGCAATTGCAGGGCTTTTTCATTAGTTGGAATCGTTTAAGCAAAATTAAATTTGTCAGGTTGAGCCTGTTGAAAACTCTGGTTTATATCAAGCATATTTCGACAAGCTCAATATGACATTTAGAAAAAAAAACAGAGAGATCCTTTTATAGTTTCCCATTCCACTCTGCGTAGAATTGCTCTAAAAAACCTTGCATATATTTATGTCGCTGCTCTGCAATTGCCTTTCCGGTTTCGGTATTCATTCGGTCTTTTAGCAATAACAGCTTTTCATAAAAGTGGTTTATAGTGGGTGCTGTCGAGGCTTTATATTCCTCTTTGCTCATTTTAAGATTTGGTTGGATCTCTGGGTCATATAAGCTTCGACCTTTAAATCCGCCATAATTAAAGGCTCTTGCAATTCCTATTGCTCCAAGTGCATCGAGTCTGTCGGCATCCTGAACAACTGCTAGTTCTTTCGAGTGAAAAGATTGGTTGGTGTTTCCTCCTTTAAAGGAGATGTTTTCAATGATATTAACCACATGAACAATTACTTCTTCCTGCACATTTTGAGAGCTTAAAAAGGCTCTGGCCACTTTTGGTCCAATAGTTTCATCTCCATTATGGAATTTAGAATCGGCAATATCATGGAGTAATGCTCCTAACTCAATAGTTAAAAGATCTACCTCTTCTGTAGCAGCGATTAATTTAGAATTATTTAAAACCCTAAGAATATGAAACCAATCATGTCCGCCTTCAGCATTTTTTAATGTTGCCTGAACAAAAAGAATAGTATTTTTTATGATTTTTTCTGAAGTCATTTAAAGGAATATTGAAAAGTGAAATAAAATGATTTGCTTAAATAATATCAGCAATTATAGTACGCTCCACTTTTGCGATAATACTATTTGCATCATCTGAATTTGCCTGAATTGGCTGGTGGATCTTCATTTTGATATTATGACCAATTCCTAATGGGAAACTACCATATTCGAACAATTTCCAAGAATTATTGATGGTAATGGGAACTACCATTGCTTGCGGCATTTTCTTCAACATAATCTGTAATCCTGTTTCTGCAAATTTCTTTGGTCTCCCGTCTCTACTGCGGGTACCTTCTGGGAATATCACTGCAGAATAGTTGTTCTTATTCAAGTAATCTGCAAATTTAGAGATGGTAACAACGGCTTGCTTTGGATTTTTTCGATCTATCAAAGCAGAACCTCCATGCCTAAGATTATATGAAATTCCGGGAATTCCTTTACCTAACTCTTTTTTACTGATAAACTTGGGATAATGCTTTCTTAAATACCAGATAATTGGTGGGATGTCGTATATCCCCTGATGATTGGAAACAAAAATGCAAGGCACATCTGTTGGGATTTTATGCGGATTATCCACGCTAAAGGTGGTGCCCAAAATATTAAGGCATCGCATTAGGGTAAGATTAAAAACATCTACGGAGGTTTTATGAGCTTCTTTTCCAATAAAATTAAAACAGAACCACTGAACTCCGTGAAAGACCACTAATGTTAGAAAGAAAAAAAAAGTAAGATAGTATAGAAAGAGGATAGGCAAGTAGTTTCTTCATTTTAAAAGTGCTTGCTGCAAAAATACATTTTTATGTGAAAAACAATCCTAAGATGTGCTTAATCTAAAGCAACACATTTCCCATCACTACATTCAATATTTTCTGGAGGAGAAGGGATGCTACAATCGCTCATAATACCATTTTGCTTATTGTAGGTGTCTTCAGCTGCGGTGTATTTATCGACTAAGTTTTTAAGTTTTTCGAGATCTACTTCAGAAGAAAAAACCAGATATCCTTGAGGTCCGCCACAGGCTTTTGTTCCGTAGGCGATATAACTACACTGAGAACTGTCAGAACAACTACTCTCATTTATTAATTCTTGGATAACCTCAAATTGCGTTTCGAGTTCCTGAAGCGTTATAATTTGGGCTTCTTCAGAATTCTGGCAGCTTGCGGCACTAGCGATAAATAATAGTAATATTACGAATAGTTTCATTAGTTAAAACTTGAATTTAGCAGAAGAAAGATACTAATTATTTACTTCAATTTAAAGCATAGAAAAAGCCGATTTCTAATTAAAAAAATCGGCTTTATATAATTTTAAAAGAGCATCTGATGGCAAGCTTATAAATTTTGCCCCTAACTTTCGATAGGAAAATACCTCAAAAAAGGCTTTTATAAGCTTCCAATGTTTAAACCCTTAATCAGGGTTTAACAAAACTCGTTGTAAGCACTTGTTAAGTTATCTGCGATCATCTCTGCAGGACGCCCTTCAATATGATGACGCTCTAACATGTGAACCAATTCACCATCTTTAAACAAAGCCATACATGGTGAAGAAGGAGGGAAAGGGATCATGTAGCCACGAGCCTTATCTGTAGCTTCCGTATCTACACCTGCAAAAACAGTTACTAAATTATCCGGAGTTTTACTGTTTTGTAAAGAAATTCTAGCTCCCGGACGTGCATTCGCAGCCGCGCATCCACAAACGGAATTCACAACCACTAACGTAGTTCCTTTCTTTTCCATAGCAGCATCAACATCTGCAACGGTATGTAATTCTTGAAAACCTATTTTTGTAAGGTCCTCTCTCATTGGTTTAACTAAATCTGCTGGATACATATATAGAATTTTTATTATAATTTATAAAGGGCAAAGGTACAAATTAACTTTCGCTCTTCATATCTCAATTTCCTATATGCTAATAGGTTCTCCTTATAGATGTGAAAGTCAAGTTTATGGGATATGTCTATTTAATACCTATTCAAAATAGTATATTTGCGGCTTATCAAGTAGGAATTTATGTTTAAATGGATATTAGCCTTTGTTGGCTATATGTTTTTCAGATACCCGGGAGCAGTACTGGGATTTATATTAGGAACTGTAATAGATAATTGGAATAGGTCTTCGGGAGGATTTAATTCAGTTTTTAAAACTGAAAGTAATACGGTGTCTCCGGGCGATTTTGAATTGAATCTTCTTTCCTTAGCTTCTTTAGTTATTAAAGCAGATGGACAAGTATCACAATCTGAAATGGATTATGTGCGTACTTATTTTGTACAGGCCTATGGAAAGGAGCGTGCAAATGCCACTTTTCGCACTTTTAATGAAGTTATTAAGAACAGGGGAATTTCCGCACAACGTATTGGATTATACCTGCAGCAACGCACCAAATATGAAGTTCGGCTACAGATCTTACACTTCTTATTCAGTATAGCACAAGCAGATGGGAATGTTTCTAATGCTGAGCTATCACAACTTCAATCTATTGCAGGGTTTTTAGCCTTGAATAACAGAGATTTTGAAAGTATTAAGGCGATGTTCTTTAAAAGTGCCGATAATGCCTATAAGATTCTCGAAATCGAAAAATCTGCAACAGATGCTGAAGTGAAAAAGGCGTTTAGAACCATGGCTAAAAAATACCATCCAGATAAACTGCAACACATGGATGAAGCTTACAGAAATGGAGCTGAAGAAAAATTTAGAATGGTACAAGAGGCTTACGAGAAAATTCAGAGAGAGCGAGGGATTTAAATTTCATTTCTCCTTAAGAAAACTACAATCTGCTATAAATTAAGAACTGCCCCTAAATTAATAGAGGCAGCTCATCTAGAAAACAAAATTACAAAGCAATTTTGTTATTTATAATAATTTATTACCAAACTTAAGTCCTACAAAAAAGGTTCTTGGTCTGGAAGGTCCATAAACATAGGTTGCATCTCGGTCTACCCCAAGATCAAAATCTTCTTGATATTCATTAAAAATGTTTTGTACACCCCCGCTTAATTCAAGATCGAAATTCTCTGCAAGCTTAAAGGTGTAAGCGGTTTTAAAATTAACCTCCATAAAACCTTCGGTCTTTTCTAGCCTGTCTTCTGCTATAAATCCTGCTAAATGCGGTACATACATACTTCCTGTATATACCCCGGAAAGATTGTTTTGCCAAGCTTTTACAGGAGCATAGGTAAGTATGAAGTTCCCGTAAAAATTTGGAGACTTAAAGAAATTATCAGCATTTTCTAACGAAGCGTTAGGATCGTCACTATACTGAACAGGCTTATCATAAACTGCTTTTTGCAGCGTACCTCCGGCTTGTAGTATCCAATATTGGTTTGGTGCATATACTGCATCTACATTAATTCCATACACATTAGCCCCATCTCCATTTCGTTTTTCAAAAATAGTTTCTGAAGTTCTTTCAAGAATAAAAGGATCATTTAGTCGTGTGTAGAAAGATTCTAATGTTAGCTGATAGTTCTCATCTAATGTGGTTTTAGTCCAATCTACGGAAGCTAAAAAACTATGTGAGGTTTCCGAAACCAAGTCGTCTGCCAATTGTACCAAACTAACTTCTCCAGCTGCAATTCTTGCATGTATATCTTCTGTAAAAACTTGCGGAGCTCTAAACCCTTTAGCATAACTAGTTCTAAATTGAAGATTATCGGTGGCGCTATAAAGGATATTCAATCTCGGGTTAAAGACTACATTCTCTTCTGAAATATTATGGAAATCTGCACGCAGTCCTCCTAAAATGGTCAATTTATCTGAAGCTTTCCATTCCTGTTGCCCATAGATCCCAAATATGTTTAGAGTCTGGTTTACAAAGGCATTATAACCTGGTTTTTCATCCTTCATTTTACTATGCTTGTATTCTGAACCTAAGGTGAACACAGCAGTCCCGTTTAAAAAACTATCTTGATTGATGGAGGCTTGTGCGCCTGCCACATAAGTTTGGTCTTTTGTGTTTCCAAAACCTAAAATACTTTCTTCTAAAGTCTCACCTTTTCCTCCATAAAAATTGTCGTTTTTTGAATGTTGGGTAGTAGTGTAAACAGAATATTGTAATTTTTTATCTTCGGTAAAACCTTCAAATGTTAAGCCTCCGCCAACAACATCACTTGTAATTTGCTCGGTTATATCGGCTTCAAAAGGAAGTAGATCTAAATTATTACCACCTCTTCTAAACTCGTGGGTAGTGTGAAAATCTAAGCTCAATTTGGAATTATAGCTAGGTTTAACAAAGGATTTTATTCCGAAGGTTTTATTTTCAATCACCGTGATTTCCGTAAATCCATCATCGTTAACATCAAAAGGACTTCTATCTCTGTACATTCCAAAGACACTTAAACCTGCGTTATAGTCATCGGTTATAATAGTACCATTTAATGTAACCGCTTTATCGATGGCTTCACCATCTATGGCTGCTATGTTACTGGCAACCTCAAATAAATTTTCAGTTGGCTCTTTTGTAATAATATTTATTGTCCCTGCGATGGCATTAGAACCATATAAGGCAGATCCACCACCTCGAACAACTTCTACACGTTCTATAGAATTGGCTGGAATCTGGTCCAGACCATAAACTCCATTTAAAGCGCTAAATACAGGCCTGCTATCTATAAGAATTTGAGTGTAAGCTCCGTCTAATCCGTTCATTCTAACTTGAGAAAATCCACAGTTCTGGCAATTGGTTTCCATACGAAGTCCCGGCTGAAAATTAAGACCTTCACTTAAGCTTATACTTTGGGTTGCCTGAAAGTCTTTTGCAGTAGTTACCGATACTATTACAGAAGCTTCCTGTCTTATTTGTCCGGTTCTACTGGCAGAGACCACAACTTGGTCCAAGCCTAGCACATCTTCTTTTAATGAAAATGATTTTGTAATATTTTTATCTGTTAGCACATCTAAATGCTCTTTTAATGTTTTGTAACCAATAGCTTGAATTATAATATTGTGATGTCCCTGTGGCACCTTCATATTAAATTTTCCATTTTCATTTGTTGTTGTTCCTAGTTGTGTTCCTTCCAAATAAATATTTGCGAAAGGGACAGTTTCTCCATCGGCCATAACCTCTCCGGAAAATTCAATTTTTTGAGCAAAAGCTCCAGTGGAAATTGAGATAAGCAAAAGTGTAATTAGTATTCTCATTAAATATATTTTTATGCAAATATATAATTAAAATTTAGATTAGTCTAAAAATTGATTTAATTAATAATAAATTGTAGTTTAGCGGTCGCAAAACGAGAATTTATGTTCAGCTTATCCGAGGAGAATTATTTAAAAGCTATTTTTCATTTAGAGCGCTCTTTTCCAACAGGAGTAAGTACGAATGCTCTGGCTGAAGAAATGAATACCAAAGCTTCTTCTGTAACAGATATGGTAAAGCGCCTATCTGAAAAAAAACTGGTAAACTATAAAAAATATCAAGGCGTTAAGCTTAGTAAATTGGGCAGGGATACTGCTGTAGAAGTAATTCGAAAACATAGATTGTGGGAAGTTTTTCTGGTAGAAAAATTAAATTTTGCCTGGGATGAGGTTCATGAAGTTGCAGAGCAATTGGAGCACATTAAATCTGAAAAACTTATAAGCGAACTTGATAAATTTCTAGGGTTTCCAAAAAAAGACCCTCACGGAGATCCTATTCCGGATGCTAAAGGCAATATGGTTATTGCAAACAAAATTTTATTATCTGAATTGCAAGTGGGTGAATCCGGTATTTGTGTGGGTGTGAAAGACTCTTCTACAGAATTTCTTCAATATCTAGATAAAAATGATATCGCATTGGGTAAAACAATAAGTATCCTAGAAAAAGAATCTTTTGACCAATCGATGCTTATAAAATTGAATGGAAAAGAACTCAAGATCTCAAGCTTGATCTCAAGTAATTTATATATAAAAACCTCCTAAATTATGATGAATGAAATTATTGCTTACCTAGAAAGCATAGACCCTATTTTGGCCGCACTATATGCACCTTATTTACTTGGGGAGTTACCGCGCTTGGTGCTTCACTGGTGTTTTTCTTTAAAAAAATGAATCGTGCTGTTTTTGATGGTATGTTGGGTTTTACAGGAGGAGTTATGGTTGCAGCGAGTTTTTGGAGTTTATTATCTCCGGGTATAGAAATGAGTCCCGGCGAAGGTTTCCAAAAAGTAGTGCCGGCAGCAATCGGGTTTTTTCTAGGAGCCTTATTTATCTTCGGATTGGATAAAGTATTGCCTCACTTGCATGTGAATTTTAAAATGGACGAAAAAGAGGGAATTAAAACACCTTGGCATAAGTCTGTACTTTTAACCTTAGCGATTACTTTGCATAACATTCCGGAAGGTTTAGCGATAGGAGTTCTATTTGGAGGTGTAGCAGCAGGTTTTGATGGTGCTTCGATTGGCGGTGCTGTTGCTCTTGCAATTGGGATTGGATTACAGAATTTCCCTGAAGGTTTTGCAGTAGCAATGCCGTTAAGAGGACAAGGTTTAAGTAGATGGAAAAGTTTTAACTATGGTCAGCTTTCTGCTGCTGTAGAACCAATTGCCGCTGTGCTAGGTGCCTGGGCAGTAATGACTTTTCAACCAATCTTACCATACGCATTAGCTTTTGCTGCAGGAGCAATGATTTTTGTAGTGGTGGAAGAAGTGGTTCCGGAATCTCAAAGGGATAAGTACACAGATATTTCTACAATGGGCTTTATAGGCGGATTTATACTTATGATGACCTTAGATGTTGGTTTGGGCTAATATTTGCAACAAGGCTCTTGGTTTTCAGTCTTTAAAGTAAATAGAGATCGGTAGTTCTGTTCTTATCAAATTTTAATAGGTAGGATGAATGTCATGTTGAGCGGAGTCGAAACATTTGGGGAAACCTCTTTTGAGCGAATAATAACTTGACTGCACTTGCCACATTGCTTCTGATTTACAGTCTTTAAAATAAAATTGGTTATGAAATATGGTTTAGCTTTTGTTTTTACCTTATTAATGGCTTCCTCCTCATATGCTCAAGAAAAGGATTCCATCGTAAATTTTAATGCTGAATTGGATTATGGTGAGTTGTTCACTTTTAAAAATAAATCCATTCAATTCAAAAAGGTGATCTCAGATTCAAGATGTCCTAAAGATGTTACTTGTATTTGGGCAGGAGAAGCGAAAGTATTAGTGGCCATATGGAGAATGGAGAACAAGTGAGGAAAGGATCATTACATTGACCAACGGAAAAGATTTTACTTCCCTGAATAATGGAGAGGATTTTACTTTAAGTTTTTCAGATTCAGAGGTTGTTTATTCATTGAATGCTTTTAATCTCTATCCGTATCCAATTTCAACTCATAAAACTAAAGAGTCTGAATATTGTCTTTTTCTTCAGCTAAGTAAAACTAATTAGCTACACCCACAACCTGAATTTCCACAGGCTTTATCAGATTCTTTTTTACCTTTTAAGAAGGCCGGCTTCCACACAAATTTTGTAATCACATATCCAACTGCGATCAAAAAAATGATAAAAACCAATATGTTTTGTAATACGTCCATGATACTAATTTAAGTCGGGTTACATTTATTTTCTTACACTACTTTAAAACCTGAAATGCGATTAAAGCTACTACGTAGGCAAACGCACTCATGATCACTAATTGTAATATAGGCCATTTCCAGGTATTCGTTTCTCTTTTCACAATAGCCAAAGTACTCATACACTGCATTGCAAAAGCATAGAATAACAGTAGGCTTATTCCGCTGGCAAAAGTGAACAATGGGCCACCCAATACCGGGTTTATCTCTGCGGCCATTCTATTTTTAATTGTTTCCTCTTCATCACTTCCAACACTATAAATGGTTGCCAAAGTCCCTACAAATACCTCCCGTGCAGCAAAAGAACTTACAATTGCAATTCCAATCTTCCAATCGTATCCCAAAGGTGTTACGGCAGGTTCAATTCCTCGACCGATTATTCCTATATAAGAATGCTTCAGTTTATGCGCTGCAATTTCCTCCTCTAGGTTAGATTCTGAAGTGTCTTCATTATACTCTGAAGTTACAATTTCTTCAGCATTATTAAAAGTATCTCCGGGACCATAACTAGCTAGCACCCACAGAATAATAGAAATGGCAAGAATTATTTTCCCTGCTCCAAGCACAAAAGATTTTGTTTTTTCAACTACATTAATCGCCACATTTTTGACCATTGGGAGTTTATAGTTGGGCATTTCAATTACGAAATAACTTTTGCTTTTTATTTTCAAAATCTTGTTGAGAAGCCATGCAGAAGCAATCGCGGTTCCAAATCCTAATAAGTATAATAGCATTAATGTTAAACCCTGTAAATTGAAGCCTAAAAAGCTTTGATCTGGAATCACCAATGCGATAATTATGAGATATACCGGCAACCGCGCAGAGCAGGTTGTAAACGGAACTACTAAAATTGTGATCAATCGTTCTTTCCAGTTTTCTATATTTCTTGCCGCCATTACCGCAGGAATTGCGCAGGCAGTACCAGAAACTAATGGTACTACACTTTTTCCGCTTAGTCCGAATCTTCTCATGATTCTATCCATCAAGAAAACCACTCTACTCATGTAGCCGCTTTCTTCTAGGATGGAGATAAAAAAGAATAAAAATGCGATCTGCGGAATAAATATTACAATTCCACCAAGCCCCGGAATAATTCCTTCTGAAATTAGATTAGTGAAAGGCCCTTCAGGCATCATATCTTTCGTCCATTCACTTAATGAAACAAAGGTAGAATCTATAAAATCCATCGGGTAACTGGACCAATTATAGATTGCCTGAAAAATGAGTAGAAGGATCATAAAAAAGATCACATATCCCCAAACGCGATGGGTTAAAATTCTGTCGAAGCGTATTCTAAGATCTGTAGCTGAGTTTAAGTCTACTTTGAGGCCTTCTTTTAATAATCCATTTATAAACTGATACCTTAAAATGGTTTCTTTTTGCTGAAGCCTTTTAAGATCACTATTACTTTTGGTGTGGAAACCGGTTTCGCTATCTAAAGCATGCCTGTTTATATTCGCAAAATTCACGTCTTGCGTAATCACCAACCACAACTTGTAAAGAGACTGATTTGGAAATGCCTTTCTTAACCTCCCAAAGTATTCGGGATCCATGATAGAGGCATGCAAGCAAGGTTCTGTAGAAATTTGGCGGTAATTAAGAATCATTTCCTTTAATTCTTCTATTCCCGTATTTTTTCGTGCACTTACCAGTGCGATCTTGGTATTTAATTTGGCTTCTAAAACTTCAATATCCAGAGAAATTCCTTTTCGCTCCATCCTATCTGCCATGTTAATAACAAGAATGGTTGGAATTTCAAGATCTTTTATTTGGGTAAAAAGAAGGAGATTTCTCTTAAGGTTTTCTACATCGCTTACAACAACAGCGACATCAGGGAAGTCTTTATCGTTTTTATTCAGCAGTAATTCTATTACCACATTCTCGTCAAGGGAAGAAGCATTTAAGCTGTAGGTTCCCGGCAGATCTAAAATATGGGCTTTTAAGCCACGCGGCAATTTGCAGATGCCTTCCTTTTTTTCTACCGTTATTCCGGGATAATTACCAACTTGTTGATTGAGACCCGTAAGCTGATTGAAAACAGAGGTTTTACCGGTGTTAGGGTTCCCGATTAAAGAAACATTAATTTGTTTCCCCATAGTATTAAATTAATTCTATTTCTATAAGCAATGCCGTCTCTTTGCGTATTGCCAAATGGCTCCCGTTTATATTCAAATACATAGGATCTCTAAAAGGCGCAGTTTGCACCAACTCTACAAGATTTCCCGGTAAACAGCCCATTTCTAATAGTTTAAGAGGGATTTTATCTGCAATAAATTCTTTGATTATCCCTCGCTGGCCACGCTGTAAATGAGCAACGGTTAGCTTCATTTTTATTTAGATTGATTTTAAACAAGGCAAAAATAGCTTAAAAAAAGGTCTTAGAAAAAGTTTAGCCTAGAAAAGTATAAATGCTAGTATTCAGCTTTTAGGATTTTAATATCCTTCATTAAATCTTCAATAGATTCGGCATTGGTGCCATCATAAAATCCTCGAATCCGTTTTTCTTTATCTACTAAGATAAAATTCTCGGTATGTATCATATCGTAAGGACCTCCATCGCCATCATCTTTTGTAGCTATATAGGATTTTCGAGCCAAATCGTATATCTGTTTTTTATCTCCGGTCACTAAATTCCATTTTTCATCATTCACCCCTTTTTCCAGCGCGTATTTTTTAAGCTGCGGAACACTATCTGCAGCAGGAATTACCGTGTGAGAAAGTAGTAGAACTTCAGGATCGTTTTTTAACCGTTCCTGAATTTCAAGCATATGCCCAGTCATTATCGGGCAAATAGTAAGGCAAGTGGTAAAGAAAAAGTCGGCTACATATATCTTATCCTTGTACGTGTCTTGAGTGATGGTTTCCCCATTTTGATTCAGAAGCTCGAAATCTGCTATTTTATGATACTTTCTAACAAATTGAACTGTAGTGTCAACCAATTCGGCATTCACCATATCTGGTTGAAAAATAGGAAGTGTTTCTTTAGGTTTCAGTAATGTATAAAAACTGAAAATAATTATAACAGATAAAATACCAAGTACAATGGCAAGAGGTTTGTATTTAGCAAAAAACTGAAGCATCAATTATGTTTTATGCAAAATTAAAGCCTTCTTAGGAATTACAAGCAAAGGGAGTATTAAATTTTGTAAAGAGAAGATTTCCGCAGCTATTTTAGACTTTTTTAGGAGCTATTAAAAGGTTACTTTTGTGCGATTTAAAATTTGAAGTAGAGAGAATGGATCCATTTTTAATAAAAGCAATACAGTTATTACTTAGTTTGTCCTTACTAATCGTTTTACACGAGTTTGGACACTTTATACCAGCCAAATTATTTAAAACAAGAGTAGAGAAATTCTACTTGTTTTTCGATGTAAAATTCGCTCTTTTTAAGAAAAAAATTGGTGGAACTGAGTATGGTCTTGGTTGGTTGCCTTTAGGTGGTTATGTGAAAATAGCCGGGATGATAGATGAGAGTATGGATAAGGAGCAAATGGCGCTTCCTCCAAAGCCTTGGGAATTTAGAAGCAAGCCGGCATGGCAACGTCTTATTATAATGTTAGGAGGAGTAACTGTGAATTTGGTTTTAGGTTTCCTAATCTACATGATGGTACTCTTTGTATGGGGAAGTTCTTACGTAGGCCCGGAAGATATGCCACGTGGATTTGCAGTTGCCGAAGAATTTAAAGCTTTTGGTTTTGAAGATGGCGATAGAATTTTAAAAGTAAACGGGAAGGAATTTGAAAACAGCGTAGATGTGAACCGTCATCTTTTTATGAGAGATGTGAAAGATATCACAGTGATCCATCAAAATGGAGAAACCGAAACTGTTGCTATTCCAGAGAATATTGGCTCAAAAATGTTTGAAGAGGGGGTTATGCAGCCTTTTGTGCCTATCCAGAATGCAGTGATAGATACTGTTGTAGCCGATCTTGCAGCAGGAAAGGCAGGTTTAAGAAAAGGAGATAGTTTGATCTCTGTAAATAAGCAAGAAATAGGATATTGGCATGAATTAGCTCCAATTACTGCTGAAAATAAAGAGAAAGAAGTTGAAATTGTTTTCAAAAGAGATGGTGAAATAATGAGTGCTTTGGTAACCCCGGATGAAGATGGATTACTTGGGGTGTCTACCAAAAGAGATTTTGACGTTCAAACAAGAAAGTACGGATTTTCAGAAAGCATTAAAGAAGGTTTTAGTTATGGGTATTGGACGCTACACGATTATGTAGCTCAATTTAAATATGTATTTACAGCGAAAGGAGCAACTCAAGTAGGTGGTTTTGGAGCCATTGGAGGTCTTTTCCCGGACGCTTGGGATTGGCAGGGATTCTGGTTGGCAACAGCTTTAATTTCTATTATTCTAGCATTTATGAATATTCTACCGATTCCTGCATTGGATGGGGGACATGTGATGTTCTTGCTTTATGAGATCATCACCGGGAAGACTCCAAATGAAAAGTTCATGGAGTATGCACAAATGATAGGCTTCTTTATTTTAATTGCTCTGGTGCTTTTTGCAAACGGAAATGATTTATATCGCTGGTTGTTTGACTAATAGCTAGGCTGTAAATTTCAGAGAAAAAAATTAATCTGAAATTCGAAAAAAAAAGTGGTTTTTTGTTTTGTAGGCATTTAAAAATTGATTTATATTTGCAACCGCAAAAGAGAAATATTTAAGTCTCGAATGCAGGTCCAGATTAAGAGTTAGGATCTTTGAAGTTACAATTACGTTCTTAAAGAAATATAAAAATACAGTTTCCTCCTTAGCTCAGCTGGTTAGAGCATCTGACTGTTAATCAGAGGGTCCTTGGTTCGAGCCCAAGAGGAGGAGCAAAATTAAGCCTGATACATCTGTATCGGGCTTTTTTGTTTTATATCATTAACCGATTTCGTTATTCTGCGTGTGATTTATCTCATGCCTAATTTTATTTTTTAGCTTTAAAAGTTTTTATAACTTTTTCACAAGTATAACATTTAGAAGTTCACCCTTTTTACTTTCCCTAACTGCTAACTGCTAACTGCTAACTGCTAACTGCTAACTGCTAACTGCTAACTGTCTCCTTAATTTTGTAATTTCCCTTTCCTTAAACTTACTATTCCAAAAATGATCAATTTTTCAGCTACATATACAGATCAATATCAACTTGCAATGGCGCAGGTTTATTTTAAAAATGGACAAAAAGACCATTCAGCCGTATTCGACTATTATTTTAGAAAATTGCCATTTGAGGGTGGGTACGCCATTTTTGCAGGTTTAGAAGATCTTTTAGAAATTCTCGAGAACCTTAGATTTAGTGAGGAAGATCTCACTTATTTAAAAGGCCAGAATTATTCTAAAGCCTTTCTGGAATACCTTAAAAACTTCAAATTTTCAGGTACTATTATGGCTGCGCAAGAGGGCGATATATTATTTCCCAATCGGCCGATCTTACAGGTAGAAGCTAATATTATAGAAGCACAACTTATAGAAACCATACTCTTAAACTTATTAAATTTTCAAACTTTAATTGCCACAAAGGCAAGTAGAATGAGGTTGGTGGCAAAAGATAAAACATTGTTGGAATTCGGTTTACGACGTGCACATGGCCCCGGTGGATATTATGCGAGTAGAGCTGCAATAGTGGGTGGCTTCGACGGTACAAGTAATGTCGTGGCAGGTAAAAACTTCGATATTCCAGTTTCGGGTACAATGGCGCACTCGTTTGTTCAAAGCTATGAGGACGAAATAACGGCTTTTAGAGCCTTTTCCGAGGGGAGACCAAAAGACTGCGTGCTTCTTGTGGATACCTATAATACACTTAAGAGCGGACTTCCCAATGCCATTAGTATCGGAAAAGAGATGGAGGAACGGGGAGAGAAATTGTTAGGAATTAGACTGGATAGTGGCGATTTGGCTTATCTAGCCAGAGAAAGTAGAAAAATGCTTGATGAAGCTGGTCTTGAGTATGTAAAAATAGCGGCTTCCAATCAGTTAGATGAATATGTGATCAAGAGTTTGCTGGAACAAAAAGCACCGATAGATATTTTTGGAGTCGGAACTAATTTGGTAACTGGAGATCCAGATGGAGCGTTGGATGGCGTTTATAAACTAGCTGTGTCGAATGGAATCCCCAGATTAAAAATTTCTGAAAGTCTTTCCAAAGTAACTATTCCGCATAAAAAACAGGTATTCCGATTGATGAATACAAAAGGAGAACTTATAGGCGCCGATGCTATTACGATGAGGGAGGAAGAAGAGGTTTCAAGGATCTATGATCCACAAGAACTATTGAAATCCTTACCTGTGAAGAATTGTAAAACCGAAGCATTGCTACATTTAGTGATGAAAAATGGTAAAAAAACAGCAGCATCCAGAAGCTTAAAAGAAATTGCCGCATATTCCCAAGAGCGATTAGAAAACTTACCCATGGAGTACAAACGTTTTGATAATCCGCATAAATATAAAGTTGGGATTAGTAAGAAGTTAAAGAAAGAACGAGAAGCATTATTAAAAAAATATATGAAGTAGGATGAGGGCATTAGTAATCATAGATCTACAAAACGATTTTATTCCGGGCGGATCTTTAGCTGTTCCTGGAGGCGATGAAATTGTTCCCATTATCAATGAACTTCAAAATAAATTTGATTTGGTGATCGCTACTCAAGATTGGCATCCATCAAATCATTCTAGTTTTGCTGAAAATCATCCGGGGAAAAGAGAGTTTGAAATTATCAAATTGAATGGAATCGATCAGAAATTATGGCCGGTTCATTGTGTTCAGAATTTAAAAGGAGCCGAGTTTCATCCTGATTTAAATTCAAAGAAAATTGAAGCGATCTTCAGAAAAGGTACTGATAAAAATATAGATAGCTATAGTGGCTTTTACGATAATGCACATTTAAAATCTACAGGGCTTTCGGGATATTTTAAAGACAAAGGAGTCACGAGTCTCTATTTTTGTGGACTTGCAGCAGAATACTGTGTCTATTTTTCAATTATAGATGCTCTAAAAGAGGGTTTTAAAGCCGTTTTGATAGAAGACGCCACTAGAGCTATTTCCAAAGAGGATTTTAAAAAAGCGAAAAAGGAAACTCTTCGTGCTGGAGGAAAAATTAAAACTACCTCAGATTTGGACTGAAGAAGTTATAATTAAAGCCTCAATGAGGTATTAAAAAATCTCCTTAAAAGCAGCAATCAATTTTTGCACTTCTTCCAGTGTATTATAATGCACTAAACTTACTCGTACCACCCCTTCATATTGTTCCAGATCTAAATCTTTAATGAGCTGTTTGGCATAAAAATCTCCAAATCGAATTCCGATATTTTTTTTTATCTATAAGCTCAACAATTTCAGAACTTTTAAATTTAGGATGAATAAAGGATATGGTAGGAACTCGAAGGGTGGAATCTGCACTGGAGCTTCCAATAATTTTAATCTCTTTTACAGATTTTAAATAACTCAAAAGTTCTTGCGCCAATTGGGCTTCATAAGTAGCGATTATCTCAAAACTAGCCTCGAATTTTTCATTTCGGCTAAACTTATTATCAGAAAAATGATGATCATAAAAATCCACCATATATTCAGGAATAGCCTTTAGACTATAGGTAAGCTCAAAATTATAATTTCCGGGCTGGAATTTATAAGGAACATCTTCAGCCTTAAAAAAGTTGTGATTGATCCCTGGCATGCCAACTAACAATGGCAATTTTCCGTACATCACTGCTTGATGAGGACCATATACCTTATACCAGCTAAACACATAAAAATCCACGTCTAATTCCTGAACATCCACTCGTCTATGTGGCGCAAAAGCAACCCCGTCTACGCAAATAAGCGCACCGGCATCATGAGTGATTCTTGCTATTTCCTTGATTGGATTAATAGTTCCCATTACATTGGAACAATGCGTTACCGCTACTAATCTTGTTTTATTAGAAATTAGATTAGAAAGCTCATTTAGATCCAATTCAAAAGATTCCGGGTTTACGTTCCAAACTTTAATTTTTATTCCCTTTTTTTCAAGGTCTTTCCAGCAAGAAACATTCGCTTCATGATCTGTGTTTGTAATAATAACTTCGTCTCCGGCTTGCCAATTATGGCTAATACATATGCTCAAAATCCTTAAAAGCATGGTAGAAGAAGGTCCAATAATTACTTCTTGAGAGTTGGGAGTATTTAAAAATTCAGAAATTTTTTCGGTAGCATTTTTTAAAACTTGTCCGGCATCGGCAGAAACTTGATAGGAAGCGCCTAATTGTACATTATAGTTTAAGAAATATTCTGAAATATAATTAATACTGCCGCCCAATATTTGTGAGCCACCGGCATTATCCATAAACGTATATCCTTTTTTAAGGGAGGGGAATTTATCTCGTACAAACGCTATATCCATAAAATGTTCTTTAAGAATCCAATTGCAATATCGTAACAAAATGATAGAGTTTATAGGTAGAAGTAGAATTATCTTAAGGAATCACAATTATTTCCTTATTAAGAATTTAATTTTCAAAATTTACCCTGATTTTCTTCTGTGTTGGGAACTAAGGAAACATGTTATGTTAAAAAAAGATATATTTGAAGAACATAGTTTAACTCAAACCCTATTTTTTATGAAAAATAAGTTTTTACTCATACTTTCATTTTGTTTTTCTGCAGTGCTTTTTGCGCAAGATCAAGATATCGTTATCGAAAATATTATTAAAGAAGCCTCGGAAAACTCTCAACTGGAAAAACTAGGACATGAGCTTTTAGATGTGGTTGGGCCACGTTTAGTTGGAACTCCAGAGATGAAACAGGCGCATGATTGGGCTGTAAACAAATATAAATCCTGGGATATTTCAGCAGAAAATCAGCAGTGGGGAGAATGGAAAGGCTGGAAACGCGGAATTACACATATCGACTTAATAGAGCCAAGAGTTAGAACATTGTCCGGAATGCAATTGGCATGGAGTCCGAGTTCTGGTAAAAAACCAATTGTTGCTGAAGTTGTTATTCTTCCAAATGCAAAAGATTCAGCAGAATTCGCAAAAATGTTAGCTGGAGTAAAAGGAAAGTTGGTAATGATCTCAATGCCTCAAAAAACAGGAAGACCAGATTATAACTGGGAAGAATTTGCTACAGATGCTTCTTTTGAAAAAATGAAAGAAGACAGAAAAGCACAATCTGAAGCTTGGGATACTAGAATGACTAACTCCGGATATACTAGTAGAACTATTTCTGAAGCATTAGAAAAAGCAGGAGCAGTTGGAATTATCACTTTAAACTGGTCACGAGGTTTTGGTGCGAATAAGATTTTTTCTGCACGAACTAAAAAAATTCCAACAGTTGAACTTTCTCTGGAAGATTATGGAATGGTTTATAGATTGGCAGAATATGGCGATAAACCAAAATTAAGATTGGTTGCAGAATCTGAAGATTTAGGAGCGGTACCAACCTTTAATACAATAGCGACCATTAAAGGAACAGAAAAACCGGAAGAATATGTAATTCTTTCGGCACATTTTGATTCATGGGATGGCGCAACCGGAGCAACAGATAATGGAACTGGTACGATGGTGATGATGGAAGCGATGAGAATTTTAAAGAAAATGTATCCAAACCCAAAACGCACTATTATTGCAGGACATTGGGGTAGTGAGGAACAAGGTTTAAACGGATCTAGGGCTTTTGTGAAGGATCACCCGGAAATTGTAGATAATGTACAGGCTTTATTTAATCAGGATAATGGAACTGGAAGAGTGGTAAGGCTTTCTGGAGGAGGATTTTTAAATTCTTACGATTATTTGGGTAGCTGGTTAGAAGCAGTGCCTGAAGAAATTTCCGAACAAATAGAAACTACTTTCCCTGGAATTCCAGGTGGTGGAGGATCAGATTATGCATCTTTTCTTGCAGCGGGCGCTCCGGCATTTAGCTTAAGTTCTTTAAGTTGGTCTTACTGGAATTATACCTGGCATACCAATTTGGACACTTATGATAAGATTGTTTTTGATGATGTGCGTAGCAATGTAATCCTTACCGCAATTATGGCTTATATGGCAAGTGAAGACCCAGAAAGAACTTCAAGAGAGAAAAGAGTGTTACCAATTAGTAAACGAACAGGAGAACAAATGACCTGGCCAGAAGCTAGAGATGCGACCAGAAGTGGTGGTTTGGATTAAGTTTTAGAGTTGATAATCTTTACCATTCAATCTCGAAAATTAAAGATAACGACTTATAAAAAACATCTCGATTCCGCTCGATGTGACATTTAGAATAAAATATAATAGCAGCAAACCAATTAGAAAACTATTTGTTTTTTAATTGGTTTGCTGCTTTTGTATAGCCACCTCCCGCACCATCCACAAAATGGATATGGTCGTCTTTTTTCATATCTCGAACATAACAAGACATAACGCTTTGTTCACTTACATGAAGTCCATATTTTATTTTGCCTTTTTCTTCCAAATAATCTAGATACGTAGTTAATGATTTTCTTTGTTGTGGAGTGCCGGTTATTACCGTATTTATTCTTCCGTCTATAGTTAGTGTATCTGTAAGCTCCACTAATTTCTGAAGATAATTTTTCCCCGAACTGGTATTCTTTAAATAATACTTCCCGAAGTTCGTGGTAAACCAGTTTTTTATTAAATATAGGCCATCATACGTACCTAATTTGGTGCGCATCTCATCATTCAACTTCCGGAGACTCGCCTTCAGTTTTAATCGCTTTACTGAAATAGGTTTTCTTCTATTTAGCGAGCCATAAATAGTATCGATATTTTTTAAAATTTTAGAAAATATTTCTGAAGGGTCTTCTTCCTTACGGGCTATTACAATAAGACTTACTACTTCTTGATTTGTTTCCGGCGGACTTATTTTATCCCATTTACACTCCATTCCTTCTAAATTGAGGAGGTTCGGAATTTTGAAGTTATTATTAGATCCATTGAAATTGGACTTTATTTGTTTTTCAGCATACTGTAAACCTTCCCCTAAAACAATTGGAATGGTTAGAATCTCACTTATTTTCAGTTTTGAAACCTCTAAGGAGATTCCATTTTCATAAATCTCCTTCAGCGAAATGGAACCTATTTTTAATTCGAAGCCAAAATTCTCTAATGTATTTATTCTATGCTGATTTAAAGCTGCCATTGCAGCTTCTAAAAGTTCTGAAGGAATAAGCATCGTTGCTCCATCGCCTCCGAAGAAAAAGGGGATGTTGATGTTTTTTGAATATGCCAGATTTAAAATAGCAATAATACTTCCTGTGGCAACCAAATTTACCTGATCGTGATTCCCATTTCCAATTGCTTCAGTAGAATTTTTAATATCTACAGCAACTATATACCAGTCTTCCGGCACTTTTGAAAATAGGGATTTATCAGCGACCAAATCACTAATTGAAGTCGTTTGCAGGCTTAAATCAGTAAAAAAATTAAGATTGTTTGAAATCGCCATTTTTAATTTTAAAACTTTAGTCGAGTCAGTAACTGAGAAATTTCCCCTTCACTATTTCTATTAAAAGGATACTAAAAATGATTCGATTAAAAATTTTCTTCGGTCTAATTTAAATCTGCTCCAACAGGCTTTGAGCAATCATGCCCCGGTTGTCCATGTGGAGGATTTTTAGCAGGCGTATCGCCACCTTGAACTCTCACATGAGAAACATTTGGATTTACTGTAGTATTTGTTTGCTGAAGATTTGTAGTTGCAGGCTGATCTAATGGAGTTCCTACAGGAATATCACAACGATGTCCCGGCTCTCCATGAGCAGGATTCAATGCTGCCGTGGTTTTAGGATTTTCGGTAGTTTCTAAATTCGAATTTGCAGGTGTAGCTTCGGCTTCTTTCTTTTCGTCTTTACATGCAACCATTGCCATTAAACCAAGGCCAAGAATTACAGTATTTAAGATTTTAGTTTTCATAATATAAATTTTAAAGTTCAGTTAAATCAATTCATCTCCTCATTAGAGGTTTAATTCACAATCTCATCTAATTCGGCTTCAGTAACGTTTAAAAGACCAGAATCAGGTAATCTCAAGGTCATTGTTCTCCAATTTTCATCTTTTTCAAATATCGACTTAAAAACTGGGATTGCTTCTTCAAATCGCTTACTATTTGCAAGAGCTACTGCTTTCCAGTATTTCATCTCCAAATTCTCCGGAAATATTTTTTCAGCACTGCTATATAATCTTAGAGCTTCCTCTACATCTTCTGCTTCCATCGCAAGATCGCCTTTATTCATAAATTCATAGGCACGGGCAACAGTTAATAATCTATTTAACTCCTTAAGTGGTTCAGGATTATCATCTACTCTAAGGTCTATTTTTTTATCTTCCCAAGAGTTTTTAACCTTGGTGCCGCCAACAACAATTAGTGCTGCAGATTGTTGTCCGCGAATATCACCACCGGCATCCTGTGCAGCTTGAAGCACTTTTACAACGCGTTCTGCTAATGCCAATTCAGAGTTTTCTAAAAAAGCAGTTTTCATCGCAGGAACCACTTTGTCATTTAACATCATATTGGCCTGCACAGAAAAGTTTTTTCCAACATGATGATAGGCAGATTCTACACAATTATCTCCGGTATGGGCAGCGGCTCTTCCTTTAGAGTCTAAAAAAAGCAACTTGTCTATAGGCTTCGCCATCATCTTCAGCAAGTAATTTTTCTAAGGCTTGTGCCGCGGTTTTACCTTCCTCCATTAATTTCAAACCGTTCGGGCCGTAAGCGGGATTCACAAAAGACTGAGTTGCTACAACTCCAACACCAGACTTCCCCCAAGCCACTAAAGGCCCAACAGAAAACCAATGACTTTGTACTCCAACAGCCATTTCTCCCGTCACAGAATCTCTAGCAACAATAGAAAAAGTGTGTGCAAACGGGTCTTTCATAATAGGATGATTTTGAGCGATCATAGTTCCTGAAAACATAAGAGCGATTAAGAATATAATGGTGTATTTATGTTTTGGGATCATAATGCAAATTTTATTTAAAAATAGGAAAATTCTAACTATTTAGTACTGGTTCCACATTACATTAAGGTTTTTTCAGCAATAAGATTTTAGAAAAAAGTTAGAATTAGTTTATAAATTTATATGGTTTAGGTAAAGGCCTCGTAGTTCAACGGATAGAATAGAAGTTTCCTAAACTTTAGATCCAAGTTCGATTCTTGGCGAGGTCACTAAAAAGAATATAATGTAATTGAAAACTAGGCTAAATTGATTTAACTTCTCTAAATTTAATTTTTATGTAATTAAAAGTGCTATGAGATCTAAAATCACCTTAAAAGAACTAGCTAAATTATTGAACGTTTCTGTATCCACTGTTTCAAAATCTTTGAATGGTAGTCCGGAGATAAGTGAGAACACAATGAAAAGGGTGAAGGAGGTAGCAGAATTACATAATTACAGCCCTAATCTTACTGCGGTTAACTTAAAGCGTAAAAGTACAGGCAATATTGCCGTGATCGTTCCTAATATTTCTAACACGTTCTTTGCAAAAGTCTTAGGCGGAATCGAGAATGAGGCTAGAAAAAAATGGCTACCAGTTAATCACTTATATTTCTAATGAATCTTTAACTGTTGAAAAACAGATCATGGATCTCATCTCTAATGGTTTGGCAGATGGAGTATTGGTCTCGGTATCTGCAGAAACTCAAACCACTAAAAACTACGATCATATTTATAGATTTACCGAATATGAGATTCCGGTAGTTTTGTTCGATCGCATCAACATCGATATGGCATTAGATAAAGTTGGTGTAGACGATATGCAAAGTATTTTTAATGCCGTGCAATATTTAAAGTCCAAAGGCCTGAGTAAAATTGGATTGGTGTGTAGTATTGGGGATCTTGGTCTTGCGCAAGCTCGAATAAATGGTTACAAAGCAGCTATGAGTGATCAAGGAAATGCATTGAAAGAAGAATTTCTAATTGTATCCAACGATTCTGATGTTTTAAAAAACGAACTCGATCTTCTTTTGGGAAACCATAAAATGGAAGCTTTTGTAACCTTAGATTATCTAAGTACACTTTTAACTTCCAGACTTGTTCAAGAAAAGGAATTACTTATTCCAAAGGATATTAAAATTATTGGGTACGTAAATGAGGATTTCGCACCATTTCTCTGGCCTTCTATTTCGTATATAGATCAGCATCCGCTTAAAATAGGGGAGATAGCAACACAGTTGTTAATCGAGAGGATAAAAAAACCGCAACCTAAAGAAGCAGAGGAAAAAGTATTAAAAACAGAGATCATTCATTTGGATTCCACACGTTTATAAGTGTCTTTAAGAATAGGATAACTGCAAAAATTTTGCAAGAATTTTACATTTTCAACGTCTAAAGAATTGCTTTTGTAAAACTTTATAAATGCAAATTTGAATTTAATTGTCGCTTTCAATCTTAGAATATTTTGAAATAAGTAGAAACATTTAAATTTTTACGCGATGAAAAAACTATTGAAACTTCCCACGTTGGTATTCGTATTATTTTTTTTAGGCTTTTATAATGGAATAGCTCAAAATGCCGAAAAATGGAAATTAGACAAAGATCATACTTCAGTAAATTTTGAAGTGAAGCACTTATTTAATACTGTGAATGGAAATTTTAAAGATTTTGATGGAACTTTTTATTTTGATCCCGACAATTTAAAAGAAAGCAAATTCACCTTTACAGTTCCAATATCCAGTATAGAAACGAATAATGAAAAGCGAAACAATCACCTAAAATCTCCTGATTTTTTTAATGCTGAAAAATATCCGGACATGAAGTTTGTTTCAACAGGCTTTCAGAAGAAATCTGAAAACAAATATTTGGTAGATGGAAAGCTAAGGATAAAAGATGTTACAAAAAATGTATCGATTCCTTTTGAAATTACCGGAACCGCAGATCACCCAATGATGGAAGGAACAAAGATCATGGGATTGGCGTTTAATACAGAAATTAATAGAAACGACTATAAAGTGGGAGCCGGAGACTGGACTTCGACAAAAATAGTGGGTGAAAATGTGAAAGTTTCCATCAATGCCGAATTGAATAAGTAGCTTTAGTTCTTAATTAATTAACACTAGTGCGAGTTGTCTACTAAAGAAAAGTGAAATAACAAGCGCTTAACACAAGTGGTCATCTGCGTTATTTATATTTGGTGTATTAACCAAAAAAATAAAATATGAAGACTTTTAAATCAAGTGTAGCAATCCCACTATTAGCCTTATTAGTTATTGTAATGGCAAGTTGTGGATCGAGCAAGAATACGTCTGCCGATATCATGTTAGATTCTAGAGATGCGAAAGCTACTATCTCCAAGAGTCATCCAAACATAGCAGAGCTTTTTGATACTTCAGTTGGGTATGCTATTTTTCCTAATGTAGGGAAAGGTGCATATATTATTGGAGCAGCTTCTGGAAATGGAACTGTTTATGAAAATGGAGAATTAATTGGATATGCGAGCATGAAACAAGTAGATGTTGGATTACAGGCTGGCGGTAAAGCTTTTATTGAAGTTATATTTTTCCAGACACAAGACGCTTTAAATCGTTTTAAGAAAGGAAGCTATGAATTATCAGGAAATGCATCTGCAGTACTTCTAGAAGAAGGAGTATCTAGAGATGTAGAATTTAGAGATGGTGTTGGAGTTGTTACAAAGCCAAAAGCCGGAGCCATGGCAGGAATATCTGTTGGTGGACAAAAATTTGAATTCGATCCTATTAAATAATAAGTAGTAGAAACTATTTGAAACCGATTTCCTAATGGAGGTCGGTTTTTTTATTTCTGAACTTTTTATAATTTTAAAAAATGAAGCTGAGCACGAAACCTAAATTATTGATTTTCGACGTAAATGAAACTTTATTGGATATGTCTCCATTGAAGCAGTCTATTAATAAAGCACTCAAAAATGAGTGGGCTTTCGAAATCTGGTTTCCAAGTTTGCTTCAATATTCATTAGTGGAAACCATTACAGAAAATTATAGGGACTTTTCAGAGATCGCAGGAGCAAGCTTAAAAATGATTGCCCATAAACTAGGGGTACAGCTATCAGAAGAGGAGGTGAAGAAGGTATTGAGTCCGATAACTAAATTATCTGCATATCCGGAGGTTGCTAAATCTTTGGAAATTTTAAAGAAAAACGGATTTAAATTAGTAGCACTTTCTAATGGGAAGCCACAGGTAGTAGATGATCAATTAAAACATGCTAAGATCCATCATTTTTTTGATAAGGTATTAAGTATAGAGGAGGTGAAAAATTACAAACCTCATATTTCTACCTATCATTGTGCCTATTCTTCGATGAATATTTTACCCGAAGATAGTATGTTAATTGCGGCTCATGGATGGGATATAGCCGGAGCAAAAAGAGCAGGAATTAATGCAGCCTTTATAAGTAGACCGGGAAAATCTCTTTATCCACTAGCACTACCACCTGAAATTACTGGATCTTCTTTGGCAGAGATAACGAATTCATTAATAGCAACATCAAACTCGTAATACTCAACAAGCCTTATCGTCTAAACAATTATAATCACCATACTTACCGTTGTTTTAAAAAGTTACTCGCCCTGAATAAAGGCTACATAATTAAAATGAATTACAGCCCATTTCGTAGGTATATAGAAATTGAATAATAAGGATTATGAAAGCATATTCTATATTTTTTATGCTGGTGCTGGTTTTACAGAGCTGCATTGCGCAAACAAAAAAAAGATTTTAATCTCAAGAATTCAATAATTCCGATTTCTGAGATTATGGACGGAGGGCCTCCAAAAGACGGAATTCCGTCTATAGATAATCCCAAATTCATCAAAGTATCTGAAGTAAATTTAAATGACGAGGAACGGATTTTAGGTGTGTTTGAAAATGGTATTGCAAAGGCCTATCCTATTAAGATCTTAAATTTTCACGAAATAGTGAACGATCATTTTGGTGACAAACCAGTAGTGATTACTTTTTGCCCGCTTTGCGGAAGCGGTATCGCTTTTAATGCTAAAATTAAAGGTAAACCTACAACTTTTGGGGTGAGTGGTCTGCTATACAATAGCGATGTTTTGTTGTACGACCGGGAAACAGAATCACTTTGGTCTCAATTAATGTTTAAAGCAGTATCTGGCTCCTTGGTTAATGAGGAATTGGAAGTTTTACCCACAGCAAATACTACTTGGGGAAATTGGAAGATTAAGCATCCTAATAGCTTGGTATTATCTACAGAAACAGGCTTTAATCGGGATTATTCCAGCGATCCATATCCAGATTATACAAGTTCTTCCAATTTGTACTTCCCGGTTTCTAACAAGGATGATCGTTTTCATCCAAAAGAGCTCATATTGGGAGTTGTAATTAACGAAAAGCACAAAGCCTATCCTTTTTCTGAATTAAAAAAATCCAAGAAAGCTTTGATAGTTGATGAATTTCAAGGAAAAAAATTACGCATTGAATATTCCCCAGACAGCAATAGCGCTGAGGTATTTGATGAAAAAGGGAATTTAGTGCCTGCGGTTACTAACTTCTGGTTTGCCTGGTATGCTTTTTACCCCGATACAGAAGTTTTTACTGTAAAGTAAAAACCTATTGTTTACTCTTCCAGCGATTTCGGATTCTCAAGCATCGTAGGGATTAATTCGCTTACAGTTGGGTGAATATGGACTGCATCCCTAATTACTGTATAAGGAGCGTCGGCATACATCAAATCTATGATGCTATGGATATATTCATCGGCTCTGGTGCCTAAAAACGTTGCGCCTAAAATTTTGTCTGTTTTTTCTTCAATAAAGATTTTAAGCTTTCCTTGAGTTTCGCCCATTTCTTTAGCCCGTGCGATTGTAGACATCTCTCTAATTGCTACCTTGGCTTTTAACCCCTTTTCTTTAATATCTTTTTCATTAAGCCCAACTCTTGCAATCGGTGGATCTATAAAGGCCGCATAACACAAAAACCTATCTGATAGTTTCCTTTTTTTCTTCTGAAAAAGATGAGAATTTACGATCTGAAAATCGTTGTAAGCCGTATGCGTAAAAGCGCCTTGGCCGTTGCAATCTCCAAGCGCCCAAATATGCTTGAGGTTGGACTGAAGCTCATCGTTCACTTTAATATAGCCTCTCTTATCCATTTTTACTCCGATCTTTTCGAGATCAAGGCTATCTGTATTTGGAATCCTTCCGGCTGCTATTAATAAATGGGAGCCGGTAACAGAGGGAGCTCCTTCGGTACAATCAATAGTTACTTCAATTTGATCGCCTACATTTTTTGCACTAATACACTCGGCATTTAACCTGATATCTATATCTTCATTTTTGAAGATCTCAGCAATTCCTTCAGCAATATCATTATCTTCCCGTTTTAATAACTGATCCCCACTCTCCAAAATGGTGACTTTGCTCCCAAAACGGCGAAACATTTGCCCGAATTCAAGTCCAATATAGCCGCCACCAACTATTATGAGATGTTCGGGGATTTCTTCTAATTCCAGAATACTAGAATTGGTAAGATAGTTCACTTCCTTAAAGCCTTCAGGAATTCTTGCTCTCCCTCCAACATTGATATAAAATTTATCTGCTGAATAAGTTTTGCCGTCTACTTCAACGGTGTTTTCTTCTATAAACTTTGCAATTCCTTTTAACAGTGTGATGCCTTCAGTTTCTGTTAGCATCTTATTTAAACCGTCTCTAGAATCTTGGATAATTTTATCTTTTCTGGCCTTAATCGTTTTAAGGTTTACCTGAACTTCCCCTTCAATTTCAATACCTAAATCGACACTATTTTTTGCTATAAATGCCCTTCTCGCGCTTGCTACATATGCTTTAGTGGGCGTACAACCTACATTTACACAAGTGCCACCCAGGTTTCCTTTTTCAATTATTAATGTTTTTAATCCATTTTTTGCAAAACTAGCTGCTAGTGGAGGTCCGGCTTGCCCGGTTCCTATTATTATTGCATCGAAATTCTTAGTAGCCATATTTAGTAGTTATAATTTTTTCCTTCATCTTCTTCCAGTTCCACACCAAGGGTTAACACCATTCTATTTACAAAATTGAAATAAGATACCACTAGGGTCGCATCCAAAATGGCCGCATCGCTCCAACCCACATTTCTTAAGTTTTCGGTAAGATCAGATTTGTTGTTGGTTTCAGGATGTAAGGTTAATAAATGGGCAAAATCGCATAATGCCATTTCTTTTTCAGAAATATCTAGAATAGGATAATCTGTTTTTAGGGTTTTTAATTTCTCTTCATCTTTCCAGTAATGATGTAAAGCGCTTCCATGATGAGTTGCGCAATACGTACATTTATTAGCAACAGATACAATTACGGCGATCATTTCTCTTTGAGCGCGCGAAAGTTCAGATCTTGTAAACATGATCTCCATATAAAGATCTACGTGTTTCACTATGCTTTCCGGGCGTAAACTTTGGATCTTTAAAACTTCGGCTAATTGCCCACGATTTTCTACGATTCCATCATAGATTTCTTTCAACTTACCCTCAGCATTTTCATGCTGAATAACTTTAATTCTGCTCATTTATTCCGGTCTAAATTTATTAGAAAAGTGAAGATAAGAAAATATCTAAAAGCTATTTCAGACTTAGGTAGTCGAAAGAAAAGAGGATACTTATCATAAAAAAACCGATGCCGGATCAATTAGATCAGGCATCGGTTTAAATTTTATTTTTAAAAGTATGTTTAGAACTTGAATCCAAAGGTAAAAACCACTCTGTTAGCTTCGTCGCTCGTGTAATATCCAATATTTCCTGTGAATGCACTAAATCCGTTTATAAAAACTGAACCCCCATAGTTGGTATGCCATTCGTTAGAGTCTTCGTTATTTAACCAGATTCTACCATAGTCAAATCCACCTGTTACTCCAAAACGCAACGGCATAAAGGAAGTTTCTACCTTTCCTAATCCAATTCTAAGATCTGTACTTTGGTAAAAACTGCTTTTCCCATTAAAACGTTGGTTTCTAAAGGCTCTTAAGCTTTCGTTACCACCTAACATCGCACCATGATAAAATTCATATTTATCGCTAATTATAACTTCTCCACCAATTTTGGTAGCAAGAACAATTACGCCACTATTGTGTAAAGGATAATCTATGGAAATGGATGGCTTTAAATATCCTAATTCATTATCATGATCGTCTATATTTCTTTTGTATCCTGCGGTAAGATCTATTTGAGTCCCTAAAGTAGGATATGCAGGATTCTTTCTTTTATTCAAATAGTGATAAATTACCTCTGTTCCGGCATACAATTGAGAATCGAATACATCGTTAGATGCCTGGAATGTATCACCAATAAATCGTTCTACATCTCTAGAAACCTCTAAAGACTCTATCATTGCTCTAAATTGAAATTCGCTACCTCTTCTATTTGTCCAAATTAAAGATGGAGCAAAATGCCACTGTTCTATATTAACTCTATTAAAATCTAAGTCTACAGCATCTTCATCATACACGGTTTCATTCCCTTTTCCGAAGTAATTCAAAGTGAAATTCGGACTCGTATAATATGCATCGATTCCTAGATTCCAGTTGTAAAACACATGAGCAAATTCTCCGAAGTAACTCAATTCTAAACCTTGAGTTTCAAAGTAATAATTTACTCCTGCAGTGTGTTGGGTTGTAAAAGGGTTTTTAGCCAGACCATAAGTAGTATACGTATCTGAAAGACCTACCATTAAACCAGCATCAGAGCTGAAACCTACTGCCGGGAATAAACTATTTTGGGAAGTTTTTCTCTTGGTGAAATCGTAATTATTGATCTCGTACGAATCTACCAGCCACTTTTTACCAGCTTTTTCAATAGTATTCTTCTTGCTCTTATAATCGTATAATTTTGCTTTTCTAGAGTTTTCGAAATTATAAATGTCATTTTCTTCTCCCCCTAAAACCTTCAATTTTATTAGATTGGTTCCTTTTCCTTCAATTTTAAATTCATCGTCTCCATCAAGCCCATAAATCCAGATCTCTTTGGTGTCTTTTGAGTTGTATGTATTTTGAAAAACAACTTTATCCTTTCTTGAAATTTGGATATCTGTAACGCCATCCTTTTTACGAGTAATAAGGAACTTATCGTCTTTATCTGTCCCGGTAACTACATGAAATCTATTTAAATAGTCATAATAATCGCGCGTCACTTCCATTAAATTATCACGACGGATTTTTAAGTTTTTCTGAATCTTAGTGATACTTTCATCTTTTACATCTTCAGGTAAATTAACAAATGCTTTTTCAATTTTAGCATCGGTAAGATTGGATTGAATGAACTTTACTTGATTTTCCCAGTCTTCCCATTTAGAAGTTTGAATAATCATTTTGTCCATAGAATATCCAGCGGTATTAAACCATTTTACACTTTTAATAGAAGATTCGAAGGATTGCATTGCTCTAAAAGGAGGAAAACCTAATTTCAGCAAAGAAATAATTGGTCCATCATATTTAGAAAATGGTTGATCTCTATCTCTTGGGATCGGCTTATATACCTTTTTATCGTCACCTTCTTTAAATTCTGCCCATCTCCATTGGTCATCATGTCTATCCCAATCTCCCACAAGCATATCAAATATTCTCGCCTTTAAATACTCGTCCTCATCTACTTTAGCATCTTTGGATTCTAATAATTCTTCTCTAAGATCACTAGAGCTTAAAATATCATCTGGCGAACCAAAGATATCCATGTCTTTATTTTCGTCTCCTACATGCTCTTCCAACATATAAAGCTCATCTCCATACTCGTCGTTAAAAACCCCTAAAGCCTCTTGCTTTGGAACATAATATATTTTTGGGCTTACATGTAAAATGTCCACATCGTCCATTAAATCATTTAAAGCATAAGGAGCATAGGGATGCGCAGTAGTATAATAATCCATTACAATTCTTTCTGCAACTGTGTTATCTACGATATCTGCCACATAATGTTCTCTCATATTTTTCTGAATAAAGCGAACAGCACTTTTTCTTAATGCTCTTAACGTATATTCATTTTCGTTATCATTTATAAGTCTCAAAGATCTAGATTGGTTTCCTCCACCTTCAGTAATTGGTTTTACATTTCCATCCAAATCATCTAAAAACAATACTGGAGCACTTATTTGCTTACTATAAATATCTCTATAGTGATCTCCCCAAGCCCACTTATATAAGCCGCTTTTATCTGTTTCCTCTTTTGTGTAAATTGAAGATACAGCAGTTTTTCCGTAGGTATCTTTAGATTTATAGGAAACCTCATCTAGAGAAGTTCTTTTTCTTTGAATCTCTTTTTCGAATAAGAATTTAGAATCGTTTGCTGTAGTTTCATAAAACCGAACTAGAGAACTACCATCTTTAAAAAGAATTAATTTTGCGTATCCGTTTTTATCTGAAGCAAAATGTTCTTTCTTTTCTGCTCTGGCTTTTTGAGTTTTTGCCGCCGCTCCACTTATAATTTGTGGGACTTCATGATGATCTAAATATTGAAGATTTTGATCGTTCCCAGAAACAAAAATAACATCGTCGAATTGTCTAGCAGTAGCTTCTAAGATATTATGAAGTTTACTTTGTTCCGGATTTTGATAAGTTTGATCTGAAAATCCAGCCACTTTTTTTAATAAAGCCATATTTCGTGCTACTTAGAATTGGGTGGTGAACGGCTACAATAATAGTTTTACCGTAGTTATCTTTTAATTCATCTCTAAACTCTGCAAAGAACTGATCTCTGGTTTTAATATCACACTTATTATTAATGTAAGGATGCTTATCCCAATCTTCCAAATACCATTGAGAATCGATCATGACTAATACAACATCATCATTTATTTCCTCGCTTTCTATAGGACAACCATCATTTGGCCAAAATTTCGCTTTACTATTGTCTTGTAAAAAAGACTCTAAATCGTCTATACTCTTATGTCCTTTTTTATTCCACTCGTTCACACCGGGAGTAAAAATCACGTTTCCGTTAAATTTATCGATCGGGTTTAAAAGGAAGGTTTTTAAATAGTCTTCTGTCTTTTTCTGAGCGTCCTCCTTAGATGGATAGCCTTTCTCTTTGGTTATATTTCCAACAATTAATAAGGTGGCGTCTTTATCTTTTTTTGAAGAATTAATAATTCCGTTTAATACCTCTTGAGAAGTTTGATTGCTTTTATCTAAACCGGTATTAGCGGTAATATAGAAAGTATGAACAATTTCTTTTCCTTGAGTCGCACTTTTGTCTTGTGCAAAACCGGAAGAGAAAATCATTAAAAGTAATAAAAAACTGAAGTTTGCGAAGTTAAAAATTCGCCGTGAGTCTAGGGTAGACGTAGATTTGTGCATATACTAGAAATTGTTAAGATCTTATTTTAATTAATTTTATTAGGGTAAAACCGCTAAAAGCAAGCAAGTTTGAAAAAAAATTACATATGTAGATTAATTTTAACGTACTATAACATTTTTAGAATTACAACAGTTTGCTTTCATCTGGGATTTATTAAAAGTATAATTGATTATATAGAGGTCAGTAGATAACTACATACAACTTTTATTGTTTATTTTATTAATTTTCAAACAGTTAAAATGTCTCGTTTTGTCTGTTCGAGCGCAGTCGAGAACTTT
>NZ_AJLT01000039.1 GCF_000258765.1 Gillisia marina | reverse complement strand
GAGAAAACAGAAAATACGAGAAAAACCATAATTTAAATTTGGTTAATCCATAAGAATATCGAGCAGAGTCGAGAAATCTTAAAACTTAATTTGACAGTATTTAATCCAATTGAATTGGATCTTTAGATAATTTCACAATTGGCTTTTTAGAATCATGATCCCTTATTAATATATTTATTTCCTTATTATCCCTCGCTATTTTAATAGCATCTTTCCCACTAATTTCTTTGCCTTCATAATAAAATATAGCTCCTTTAGCTGCAAGCTCTTTCATATGCTCAGATGGCACGGGTGGCGGGGGTGGAGGCATCATTTCGAAATCTCCATCATGTTCAATTACTTCAATTTCTATTGGAGGCGCTGGGGGTGGCACTCTCCCTTCAGCAGGATGCACAGCATGTTTGGCGTGTGGTGCCATTGGAGCACGCGGTGCTTCTGGAGCTGGTGGTATCCTTACAGGAAACTTTTCAGCTTTACTTCTCTGTTCTGGAGACATCAACTCATAAATATATCTCATTCTTTCAAGCTCATTACGCTTCACCCTTAACTCACCTGGAGCCATTTCATTATATTTTTTAGCTAATGCATTATACTCCTTCACCATTTTTTTGGTGGCAATATCTTGGGAAGAGATTGATTTTTTTAGTGGTATGTATGGGGAGCTCATTTTAAGAGTCTTTGCCAAATTAGTTTTTCTGAATTCTGCATTTATTTTATTAATAAACGTATTCTCCACATTATCTGCTACTTTAATTTCTAATCCATGGAGGTTAAAATCCTCTTTTGTCCAATCACTTGTAACCTGATTCATGATTTTTACAAAATCCTTCAAATTGCTAATTGTGCCATTTACAATGATTCTTTCTTTTTCAACGTGCAATTTTAGTTTCTTGTCTGGGATATTTCCGTGGAATAAATCAATACTCTCAGGATTTATAGTTTCTTTTATTTCAACTGCCTTTTCACTAAAACTAAAGAGCAGAATTGCTAATAGCGGTAATAAAAGGAGTCCTTTACTCCAAATGGTTCTTTTTGACGTTTGTGTTTTCATAACTGTAAATCGTTTTTTGATTAATGAATAATTAAAGGCATTTGCCAACTTGCTCGATTGGGCATTCGATGAAAATGCCAACAAGGTTTCTTGATAATTAGAGGTTTCTATTCCCTTATTAATTACTTCGCGATCTGCGAGAAATTCATGATTCAGTTTAATAGCATTTTTAGCCAGGTATATTAAAGGGTTAAACCAAAACATAATTTGGAGTACTTCCATGAATAAGATATCCAAACTGTGCAATTGATTAGCATGTGCTTCCTCATGTACGATAACTTCTGAAGGGATTTGCTTGGCAATAAAAGCCTCTTTATTAAAAAATAAATAGTTAAAAAAAGTATGTGGCGCTAATCTATCTCTTAAGAGAACCTGTATATAGTTACTATTTTTAAGCTTCGGATTTTGCTGAATTCTTCGAATTAAATGAAACAAATTCATCAAAAATTTAATGCTAAAAATCAACACTCCAAGTCCATATATAATCCAGAGAAGAGTTTCCCAGTCAAAACTACTGGAAGTAACACCTTCCGAAATCAGTATTGATCCTTCTGAAACAACATCTGAGGTTGGACTAAGTTCAACATAAGTTGTAAAAGTGATAAGCGGAATTATAAAAGCTATTAGTACCGATCCCAATAAATAGTACCTTTTAAATAGGTGCATCGATTCTTTTTCTAATAATAACTTATAGAACAGAAGCAAAACGGCTAAGCAAGCGGCGGAATTTAACAAGTACATTTCCATAATTATTTGCTTTTAATTTCTTGATCTATAATTTTTCTAAGCTCCTCCAATTCGGTTTTGCTCAAATTAGTCTCTTTGGTAAAAAACGAAGCAAACTGAGAACTGGAATCGTTAAAGAAATTCTTTATGAGTCCGTTTACATGCTTAGAGAAATAATCCTTTTTTCGAACTAAAGGAAAATATTCTCTCGAACGTCCCTTTTGAACATAATCTACAAAATTCTTATCCTGCATCCTTTTCAGTAACGTAGCAACTGTTGTTGTTGCAGGCTTCGGATCGGGATAGGCTTCAATAAGATCTTTCATCAAAGCTTTTTCCTGTTTCCAGAGAATTTGCATGAGTTGTTCTTCAGAATTTGATAATTGCATTTTATATAGAATTAAATCGTTGCTCTACAAATGTAGAATAATAATTTAATTCTACAAACATAGAACAACTTTTATTTCGATTTATTTTCTTCTGAAATATTACTCGCTTGTATTTTAAGGATTCGTTTACCTTTGCTGCAAACATTAAAAAATGAGTTTAGAACAGGAATTATTTCAGCGAAGTGGATCAAAATGTGAATTATGTGGAGCAACAGAAGATCCCCAGATCTATGAGGTGCCGGAAAGCCCAACTAAAGGGACTGAAAGCGCAATTCTTGTTTGTAATACTTGTAAAGAACAACTTGAAGATCCTGAAAAAATTGAAGCTAATCACTGGAGATGTTTAAATGATAGTATGTGGAGCACTGTTCCTGCTGTACAGGTAGTAGCATGGCGCATGTTAAATAGGCTTAAAAATGAAGGCTGGCCACAAGATCTTTTGGATATGATGTATATGGAAGAGGATGTGAAGGAATGGGCTAAAGCTACTGAGGTTGCGGATCCGGCAGCAAAAAGCATTGTGCACAGAGATAGCAACGGAGTGATCTTGGAAGCGGGCGATTCTGTAGTTCTTATAAAGGATTTAAAAGTTAAAGGAAGCAGTATGGTTGCCAAGCAAGGAACCGCGGTTCGCCGCATTTCCTTAGATCACGAAAACGCTGAATATATTGAAGGAAGAGTAGATGGACAGCAAATTGTTATTATCACTCAATATGTGAAGAAACTTTAATTTCTTTCTAAAAACTTCTCGATCCCGATAGCCATCGGGACGCTCGAAGTGACATCAAAAATCCCGCAGATTACCCTGATGAACGCAAATAAATCTGTGTAAATCTGTGCAATCTGCGGGACATTATAGTCTGTAAAATGTCACATTGAGCCTGTCGAAATGTGTTTTCAATTAAAAGATCAGCTTCGACATCCCGATAGCTATCGGGACAGCTTGACAAATCAACTAGTTACTTGAACCTGTCAAAATATGATAAATTACTTCTTAGTCATTTCAGTGAAATGCTTGTAGAACAATGGGATTGTTTTAATTCCTTTTAAATAATTCCAAATTCCAAAATGTTCGTTTGGCGAGTGAATAGCATCACTATCCAGTCCAAAGCCCATTAAAATAGTCTTACTTTTTAATTGTTTTTCGAAAAGTGCCACAATTGGAATACTTCCTCCACTTCGTTGTGGAATTGGTTCTTTCCCAAAAGAATCTTTATATGCATTACTAGCTGCTTGATATTCTACAGTATCTATTGGTGTAACATAAGCTTGTCCTCCATGATGAGGTTTTACTAAGACTCTGGTTCCTTTCGGCGCAATATTTTCAAAATGTTTTTTAAACAACTCTGTAATTTCTTGCCAATCTTGGTTTGGCACCAATCGCATACTAATTTTAGCAAATGCCTTGCTGGCAATAACTGTTTTAGCTCCTTCTCCAATATAGCCACCCCAAATTCCATTTACATCTAAAGTTGGTCTAATGGAGTTACGTTCGTTGGTAGTGTATCCTTTCTCACCATACACATCTTCAATATCCAAGGCTTCCTTATATTTTTCTAATGAGAATGGAGTTTCCGCCATTTTTGATCTTTCCTCATCACTTAATTCATCTACCTTATCATAAAACCCGGGAATGGTGATATGATTGTTCTCATCATGTAAAGAAGCTATCATTTTAGTGAGTACATTAATAGGGTTTGCAACCGCTCCTCCATACAATCCACTATGAAGATCTCTATTTGGTCCCGTAAGTTCAACCTCAACATAACTCAATCCGCGTAAACCAGTTGTGATAGATGGAGTGTCCTTTGCTATCATTCCGGTATCAGAAATTAGAATAACATCATTCGCTAATTTTTCTTTATTGCGTTCTATAAACCAACCTAAACTTTCGCTTCCAACTTCCTCTTCTCCTTCGATCATGAATTTTACATTACAAGGAAGATTCCCTGTTTTGGTCATATATTCCAAAGCTTTCACGTGCATGTACATTTGCCCTTTATCGTCGCAAGCACCACGTGCAAAAATGGCTCCTTCAGGATGAACCTTTGTGTTTTTAATCACCGGCTCGAAAGGCGGACTGTCCCAAAGTTCAATTGGATCTGCCGGTTGCACATCATAATGACCGTAAACCAATACCGTTGGAAGTGCCTTATCGATAATTTTTTCACCGAATACAATTGGATATCCCGGAGTTTCGCAAATTTCTACGGAATCACAACCTGCTTCTTTCAATGCAATTTTTACAGCCTCAGCAGTATTTAAAACATCCTTTTTATAAGCAGGATCTGCACTTACTGAAGGAATTTTCAGCAATTCTATCAATTCGTTTACAAATCGATCTTTGTTTTCTTCAACATATTTATCTAAATTCTTCATGCTATTTTTTTTGAAATCTCCCAAAGGTAATAAATTGATATTTTCTTGTTCGGATATTTGAATATTGAAACATTTATGTATATTTGCAGCCGCTTATCTAGGTAAGCATTTTTACAACGAGTCCTAAGTGTTGTAAAATGGAAATGCGGGCGTGGTGGAATTGGTAGACACGCCAGACTTAGGATCTGGTGCCGCGAGGTGTGGGAGTTCGAGTCTCCCCGCCCGCACAAAGAAAAAGCTTCTCAGCAATGAGAAGCTTTTTTTCGTTTATATAGGTATGTCTCAAATATGAGAGTTTTCAATTTACAATATCCAGAATCTCTTAAAAATCAATCGAACTTTTAAAAACTATATCTTCGATATCCTCCGGGTTTAATTGATATTGGCTTAGCGATTGCTCACCGATTATAAACAAATCGTTATTTCTGATAATTAGATCGAAGGCATCTTCTTCAATTCCGCCAACAAGATCTGGTTGTGCTGGGTTGGTTACATCGAAAATGCGAACTACATTTTTATCGGTTACCAGCAAATGATTTCCGTAGAGACCAAGACCTATTGGGCGATCCAATGTAATAGTAATTAGTAATTCCGGTCTCAAGAGATCTTGAGTGTTATAAATTTCTAGCTGGTTTACGTTTCCGGCACAATTCACATTCGTATGGAGAGTTACGTACGTATAATCACCGGAAGAAACCACGGGATCGCAACTCCGAACATGCTCTACTTTAGAAAGTTCAAGAGGAAATTTAGGATCGGAAATATCAAAAATAAACATTCCAAGACGGCTTCCTACAAACAAGTATTCATCTAAAGAATAGAGCGTTTCGATATCGAAACCTATAAATTTTTCTCCTGAAAATATTGGTAATTCCGGGTTGGTAATATCAAAAATCCGCAGGGATTGATCATCTACTGTATATAAATAATCCCCTACGAGTGAAAATCTAGCAAGAGAACCACCGGTACCATCTATAGATTCTGATGTAGCGTTATCCCCTTCAGCATTACAACCAATTAAAAGCACAGAAAGACAGAGTAGTATAACTTTTTTCATCTTTTTAGTTTAGTTGTTGATAGCCTATTACTATTTCATTTGCAGGAACATTATAAAATGAGGGTTCCAGTCCTTCCGGGGAGCGTAATTCAGGAAAAACATCTCGTTCCCGATGCACAATATTTAATGAATTTGAATTTAAAGAATATGTAAAAGCAACAAGATCTACTGCATGATGTACATATAAAATATTATTACGAATAGCCAGATCTGTAGCTAGTGGGATTTTTATAAATGCAACAGAATGTGGATTCACAGGATCGGAATTATCTATAATATGAAAGCCTTCTCCTTTTTCATTTAAATAGATAAGATCGCCTTTTACATATATTTTACCCGAATTAATTACAGGACGTTCCTCCATAATTGTAATCCCTTTTTCAAAATCCTGACGTGCTTGTGTAACAGGCTCATAACTACTCCTTCTAAGATCGTCATCATCTCCACGAGTAGGCCAACAGGATTGTAATATTAATAGGATCGAGAAACAGAATAGAAGTTTTTTCATAGTGCGAAACTTATAATTCAGATTTGTGCATTTCATTAAGATCAAAGCAACAAAAATGCAGTTTTAATAAATGTAACTAAATTTTTATTGACTAACGGTAAAGGATAACGATTAAACCGCATAAAATGTGATCAAAGATTATTATTGAACCCAAAAAGTTAATATCCGAGCCTTATTTATTATTTTTCATAAAATTCTCTAAATCAATTACCTATTTAAATCAAGACTCAATGAGGAAATCGCTTCCGGCTACTTTCAAATAGCCTACATTAGCATTTATTAAAAACCCTTAAAATCTATTAATGTTACAAAATCAACTTTCTAAGTGCTTTCCGCTTTTTACTGCATTATGTCTTTTATTTGTATGTTCAATAACACAAACAGTTAATTCTCAAGAACAGAAGAAACAACTTGCCAAACATGTTATCTTAATTGGTGTTGATGGTTTTGGAGCTTACGCATTTGAAAATGCAAAAATTCCGAACATTCAAAAAATGATGGATAACGGAAGTTATTCCCTGCAAGCGAGATCTGTGCTTCCCTCCTCCAGTGCCGTAAATTGGGCCTCAATGCTAATGGGATCTGGCCCAGAATTACACGGCTTTACAGAATGGGATAGCAGAGTTCCCGAGATGCCATCTAGAAGGTTGGGGAAAGAAGGCATATACCCTACGATCTTTAGTTTAATAGATGAACAACTCCCAGAAGCAAAAAAAGGAGCTATTTATACTTGGGGTGGAATTCGGAATCTTTTCGAAAGAGAGCTTGTAGACCTTCATTATAATGGAGAAACCGATCCTAAAACCATGGATAAAGCAACTAAGTTTATAACCAAAGAAGAACCAGTTTTTACCTTTATTCATTTAGATGATGCAGATCATGTAGGACATAACATTGGCTTCGATTCTCCTGAATATTACGAAGAAATGGAGAAAATTGACATTTTAATTGGAGAATTAATCGACACTTTGGAGCGAAAGGATCTAATGGAAGAAACAATTATCATATTAACATCAGATCATGGTGGAAAAAGAAAAAGTCATGGCGGGAAATCCTTGAAAGAGGTTGAAATCCCTTGGATTGTTTACGGAAAAGGTATTTCTAATAAGGGTATTTTAGATTCTACTATAGTTACTTACGATACCGGAGCAACCATCGCTTATATGCTAGGTCTTACAATTCCTGAATTTTGGAGAGGGAGACCAATTACAGAGATGTTATCCAACTAAAAAAGAAAAATTTAAGGATTAAGCAATTTTAGAGGTCCTGTTCCCATAGGATCGAAATCCCACATAAACGGTAGAACAAAATAAACCATAAGTGTTAAAAGCACTATAGATATTACGTTCATCCACACCCCAGCACGTATCATATCTGGTATTCTTAGATATCCAGATCCAAATACCACAGCATTTGGAGGTGTCGCTACTGGAAGCATAAAAGCACAAGAGGCCGCAACGGTTGTTGCCACCATTAACATGAACGGGTTTATTCCAAGACCAACAGCTATAGGTGCTAGAATTGGTAAAAGCATTGCCGTAGTTGCTAAATTGGAGGTCATTTCTGTAATAAAATTAACACTGGCAATAATTACCACTACCAATAACAACAATGGGAGCGCTTGTAAAAGTGTCATCTGGCTTCCTATCCAACTTGCAAGTCCAGTTACTTCAAAACCTGCTGCAAGCGCCATACCTCCACCAAAAAGTAGAATGATGCCCCATGGCATTTTAACAGCCTCTTCCCAATTAATAATTTTTTCACCCTTAGTTGTGGAAGGAAGGGTAAAAAGTAAAATGCCAGAGAACATGGCTATTATTGTGTCGTCTATTCCAGGGATTAGTTCTTCAATCAGAAAAGATCTTGTGATCCAACAAAAAGCAGTAAATAAAAAGACGGCAAGCACAATTTTCTCTTCTCTTTTCATTGGGCCTAGTTCTGTCTTTAATCGATTTATTTCCGCTTTCCCGCCCGGAAATCTTGTTTCATTAAAAGTGAATGCCTTTCTGGTTAGGTAATACCAAGAAATAACAAGCAGCAAGAGCGAAATAGGAAATCCAAACTTTGCCCATTGCCAAAAGCTAATTTCTATACCGTATGTCTCTTGTACATAACCGGCAAATACAAGGTTTGGAGGGGTGCCAATCAAAGTTGCCATTCCACCAATAGATGCAGAATAGGCTATGCCAAGCATTAAGGCTTTCCCGAAGATCATAGTTTCGTTTTCCTTAGTAGAAGGATTATCTTTTAGTTGTGAGACTATAGACATCCCAATTGGTAACATCATTACAGATGTAGCCGTATTGGAGATCCACATAGAAAGAAATGCGGTTGCCACCATAAATCCCAAAATAATATTGTAAATGTTAGTTCCAATAAGTTGAATTATGGAAAGAGCCATTCTTCTATGAAGGCTCCATTTTTCTATAGCTATTGCTATTAAAAACCCTCCCATGTACAGGAAGATATATTTATGACCATAAGATGCTGTGGTTGTAGAAAGATCGAGTGCTCCGGTTAAAGGAAACAACACAAATGGTAATAATGCGGTTATACTAATTGGCACTGCTTCTGTAACCCACCACAGTGCGATCCATAGTGCAATACACAGCATGTCATATGCCTTTTCTGGCATGTTTGCCGGTGTGTCCAAAAACTGTAAAGCAAAGAATAAGAGTGGCCCCAGAAGAATAAATACTAATTTTTGATTGAATCTCATTCAGTTATAGAATTGATATCGGAGGATTTAAAATTCGGATTAAAATTGTGCAAATGTTTAACTTATTCAAATAGTTGAAAATTTGCTGACTTATTTTAGCAATTATATAGTTATTTTCAATAAATATTACAGTTTTAGGAAATTTTATAACATTTCAAGTGCATTTTAAATTTCTTGATCTTGACATTTTTATGAAACAATTAAATTCTAAAACTAATAAACTTGCCTATATCCCTTTTTTTAATTCTGAATTAACTTAAATTAGACTACATAATTTTTCAGAAACTTTCTCGCCTCACCTTAGCAATTAAAATTGCTGAATAAGTTTGTGATGTAAAATCTTTTAAGATGCACACTACACGTGAGACACCTATTGAAATATCTAAGAAAGAATTCAAGAAAGTAGGCTATCAATTAATCGATAAAATTGCTGAATTTTTGGAGACTGTGAGTGAAGGCCCGGTTACAGCTGGAAAAACTCCCAAACAATTACAAGAGTTATTAGGAACCTCAAAACTCCCAGAAGATGGAACTTCTACAGAAGCCTTAATGGCTAAAACCACAGAACTATTATTAAATCACTCCTTATTTAACGGACACCCGAAATTTCTGGGGTATATCACATCATCTCCGGCTCCAATTGGGGTATTAGCCGACCTTTTAGCCGCTTCGGTTAATCCTAATGTAGGTGCTCAAATTCTTAGTCCGATTGCTACCGAAATTGAAAAGCAAACGGTCAAATGGTTGGCAGAATTTATAGGAGTTTCTTCAGATTATTCCGGCCTGCTGGTTAGTGGAGGAAATATGGCAAACTTCACTGGGTTTCTTGCCGGACGTAACGCAAAAGCTCCTAAAAACATAAAGGAGGATGGCTTGTTTGGAAGCGATAAATTGAGAATTTACTGCTCTAAGACCACTCACACTTGGGTGGAAAAAGCGGCTATTCTATTTGGTCTAGGATCGAAATCTATACAATGGATTTCTACCAATGGAAAGAATAAGATGGATAATAATGTGCTTGCCAAGAGTATTGAAAAAGATATGATGGCTGGTTTTAAACCTATTATGGTTATTGGTACGGCCGGAGATGTAAGCACTGGAGTGGTAGATAATCTGGATGGGATCGCTGAAATATGCAAAAAACACAAACTTTGGTTTCATATAGATGGAGCTTATGGTGCTCCGGCAGCAGTAATTCCAAGTCTAAAACACCATTTTAAGGGTATGCAGGAAGCAGACTCTATAGCTTTAGATCCGCATAAATGGTTATATAGTCCCTTAGAGGCTGGCTGTACTTTGGTGAAAAATCCACAACATTTAGTAGACACCTTCAGTTCGCACCCCGAGTATTATAATTTCAGCAAAAATAGTGACGAAGTTCAGACTACAAATTTCTATGAATATGGACTTCAGAATTCCAGAGGTTTTAGAGCCTTAAAAGTTTGGCTCGCATTACAGCAAGTGGGACGTAGTGGCTACGAAAAAATGATTCAACAGGACATCCATTTATCTGAACTATTTTTTGAATTAGCTGAAAAGCATCCTGAATTAGAAGCGGTCTCTCAAAATCTTAGCATAACAACTCTTAGATATCTACCTTAGACCTAGACATTCCCGTAGAATCTCAGTATTTAAACACCCTTAATGAAGCATTATTAGATGAGCTACAAAAAGGGGGAGAAGTCTTTCTTTCTAATGCCATAGTTAAAGACAATTATTGTTTAAGAGGCTGTATTGTTAATTTTAGAACTACAGAAAAAGATATAGCCGAAATTATAGCTATAATTGCAAGAGAAGGTAAAAAGATTCACACAAAGCTTCAACTTAAATAGACAGATAACTGAAGTATTTAATCAATTTTGTATATGCTACAAAACCCGAAAATAGAAACTATATCAGAAATGCACCTTATTGGGAAACGAATAACTATGTCTTTTTCTAACATCCAGACACCTAGCCTTTGGAAAAGCTTTATGCCTCGTAGAAAAGAGATTAAAAATACAATTGGTACTGAATTTTATTCAGTAGAAGTATATGAAGATCTTACCTATTTTCAACATTTCAATCCTGAAAAATCTTTCGAAAAATGGGCTGCTGTTCAGGTTTCAAACTTAGAATACATCCCTTCAGAAATGGAATCTTTAATTATTCCTGAAGGAAAATATGCTGTTTTTAATCATCGTGGAAAAGGTAGCGAAGCATCTAAAGTGTATCGCTATATTTTGGAAGACTGGTTACCAAATTCTGAATTCGCATTAGCCAACAGACCTCATTTTGCAGTGATGGGAGAAAAATATAAAAATGAAGATCCGGAATCTGAAGAAGAATTATGGTTTCCCATAAAGGAAAAATAATTTTATATTTAACAATGAAATTGTACCAAGCAAAACTCCTACTTATTTTTCTTAGCTCATCAATAGTTGCACAAGAGAAAGAATCCAATAATATCCATTTAGAATCAGAAAAAATCAATGGGACTTCCCTAGTTATCTTGGGAAATGTTCAAGATGCTGGGTCCCCGCAAATAGCCTGTACAAAAGAATGCTGCATGGGGCTGTTTGAAAGCCCAGATGAAAACAGGAAAGTGGTTTCCTTAGGGCTTATAGATGCAGACCAGCATAAAAAATACCTTTTCGAAGCTACTCCGGATATCACTGCCCAACTGCAGGTTCTTAAAAATTATACTTCAGAAACCTCTACAGAGGTTCCCGATGGAATTTTCCTGACTCATGCCCATATTGGCCACTATACTGGGTTGATGTATTTTGGGAAAGAAGCCATGAACGCTTCACAAATTCCAGTTTTTGTTATGCCTAGAATGAAAACATATTTAGAGAATAATGGACCTTGGAGCCAATTGGTGAGCAATAAGAACATTCTAATTCAGGAAATGGCCCATAAGAATGAAGTTGTTTTGAGCGAAAAATTAAAAATTATTCCTTTTTTGGTGCCACACCGGGATGAATATTCCGAAACGATAGGTTATAAAATCGTTGGTCCTGAGAAAAAGGCGCTTTTTATCCCAGATATCGATAAGTGGCAAAAATGGGATAGGGATATAATTCAGGAAATTGCCAATGTGGACTATGCCTTTTTGGATGCCACTTTTTTTGATGCAGCAGAAGTTAATAACCGGGATATTTCAGAAATCCCGCATCCCTTCATCATCGAAAGCATGGAGTTGTTTTCCGGATTGACTTCCGAAGAAAAAAACAAGATCTATTTTATTCATTTTAATCACACCAATCCGGCCCTTAACCCCAAAAGTTCTCAAACTAATATTATTCTGAAAAATGGCTTCCATATCGCGAGGATCAATGATGTTTTTAATCTTTAAAAAATCAAATGGCATGAGAACAATTAGTTTAAGAAAAACATTCGTTTTGCTTGTTAGCGCTATGCTGATTTCTTGTTCTACATTTCAGCAACCAAAGGAAATTTCTACTAAAGAGTATGTGCCAGATAATCTTGAGCTGTACAATGAAATTGTAGCGATGGATACCGAATTTTTCGATGCATACAATCGGTGTGATCTTGAAAAACAAGGAGCCATTTATGATGAAGATATAGAATTCTTTCATGATCAAGGTGGGGTTATGACCTCTAAACAAGGAATTTTGGATGCCACCGAAAAGAATATCTGTGGAAAAGTAACCCGACATCTAGTGCCTGGTAGTATCGAAGTCTATCCAATAAAAGATTTTGGAGCTATAGAATTTGGGGAACATACTTTCAAAAACAATCAGGAAAGCGCCGACACCCCATCTCAAATAGGAAAATTTGTGATTTTCTGGAAAAAACAAGATTCAAACTGGAAGATCACCAAAGTAGTTAGTCTTCACTAGGGCCTGAAATTAATAGGGAGATTTATTTATAGTTTCTTTGGCTAAATCGCTTTTCTAAACTCGCAAGATTTTTAGTAATTTTCCGCAGCACTAACAGCCAAAAGCACATTGATGGAATTATTCTTACAAGCCGATACCTGGATCGCTCTACTTACCCTAACCTTTATGGAAATTGTTTTAGGAATAGATAACATTATTTTTATCTCTTTGGTTGCCGGAAAGCTTCCGAAGCATCAACAAAAAAAAGCACGGGTAGGTGGACTTTCTGCAGCGCTTATTATGAGAGTCTTGTTGCTATTGAGCATTACTTGGATCATCGGACTTACAGAACCCGTCCTCACACTTGTAAGTTTTGAATTGAGTTGGCGAGACATCATTCTAATTGGTGGTGGTCTATTTTTATTAGTAAAAAGCACCTTGGAGATTCATCATAAAGTGGAAGGCCAACACGAAGAGCAGCAAGTAAAAAAAAGTTAGTTCTTTTGGCTATGCAATCGTACAGATCATGCTGTTGGATATTATTTTTTCGTTCGATTCTATTCTAACCGCAATTGGACTTACAGATCAGTTAATCCTAATGATTATCGCTGTGGTTATTTCTATTATTGTAATGATGATTTTCGCAAAGGCCGTGGGAGATTTTGTAAACAAGCATCCAACCATTCAAATTTTAGCCCTTTCTTTTCTAATCTTAATTGGAGTAATGCTTATTGTGGAAGGTGCACATTACCACGTACCAAAAGGATATATCTATTTTGCAGTATTTTTCTCTTTAGCAATAGAAATGCTGAATATGAGATTTAGAAAGAAAAATGTTCCTAATGCTTAATCTATAATTTCATAATTAATCGGCTTAAAACTACCATTGTTACTGTCCTCAGCAGAACAAGCGGTAAGGGCAACGATCAAGTCCATTTCGGCTTGGAACAACACATAATCACCGGCTTTGCTTAAAGGTGGGTCAACGCTCAATTTCCCGTCTGTGGCAAATTGTACATTCATAAATATATTAAACGCGGTTGGCACCTCATCAGGAGTGATATCATAAGCCGAAAGGTTGGTATATAGATTCTCGAAACAGCTTGGGTGATAGTCCGGGTTATTATACATGATCTGAAACGTTTCCGGACTACAGGGAGCTAAAAGAAAATCATTTCGTCCATTAGTATCTTCCAAAATTTCCATCATTTTATGGCTTCTATTGCTCCATAAAAAATTCCCTTTTGTAATAAGAATAGTCTCTTCAAAATCTAAAGTTTTACCGGAAGAGATTTTCTCGCGAGTATCTTCCAGATTAAAGAGCACCATATCGCTGACTTGCTCACCGTGAGGATCTATCACCTTCAGCTTCTGACCTTTTTTTAAAACAAATGAATCTCCTGTTTGCTTCTCTATTACCTTAATCATTCTCTTTTTTTATGTCTTTACTCAACTCCTTTTCTAGAGGACATCCTTGTTCTAAATGTTCAATTACAGCTTCTACATCCTGTTTTTTATATGTCTGATGTAATTTTGCAACTCCTTCAATTTTAAAGGGTTCGCACCAAAACCCTGTGATTAATGGCAAATGATCTTCTAACATTTGGGTTGGCAGCTCTTTATAGAAAAGTGGCTTTTCTTGAACTCTTTCAAACCTATGAACTAGTGTTTCTAAGGAATTCTCTAACTCTTCTCTCGTCTGTATTTTGATTTTTGCATTTATATGCACCGCAGAATAGTCCCAAGTACTTATATCCTTTTCTTCATACCAAGAAGATGAGACATAGCATGTGCGCCTTGAAATATAAGCAATACCTCTACTCCATCCTTCAAGAAAGGAAGCATTTCATTAAAATTTGCGATATGAGCATATAATTTAAAGTCTTTGGATGTTTTATCTATCAAAACAGGTATATGCGTAGCCAACATTCGTTCCCCTTTCAACACTACAGTAGCAAATGGATGCTTTTCTATGAACTTAGAGATATAATCCGGATCTTGTTTTTTGTATTTCTTAGGCTGATACATTAACTACATTTTCCCTGAAAGAAACGGACATTCCCAATCTTTTCCAACTTTTTTACCACTGTATTGTTTTGCCTCGCTGGTTTCCCCAAAGTCATTAAGCATAGGATTAATACTTCCTTGCAATTCTATATCGCGCTCTCTTATCTTATCCCTTACAGTCTCATAGGTGTTCATTTCCCTAAGTTTTTCAAACTGCCAATGTAAGTTAAAAGCCATTGCAGGGTATGGAGATTGTCTAGCTATTCTCGAACTATCTGGATGTAAACCAACTATATAAAATGCTTTTCCGCCTAAACTAAAACTGAAATTTTTATTAGTTGGATCTTCACTTACCGCAGGATCCCAAGAATCTGTGTCCAATTCATTCAGAAAATTTAACTGCTTCCAAAGGACTGTTTCAAATTCCGCTTCAGAGAACCTAGTGCTTCCTTTAAAAACTGCGAGAAATGTTAAAAAATCATTAGACTCGAAATCGTAGTTTGCGATATAAATTTTCAAGTCTTCTAGGATTTTCTGAGCGGTGTTTTTTGAACCAAAATTTTCATAAGTATGAAAATCGACTTTATCCATACTAAATACGGTTTGAGCCATCATACAAGGATGATTTTGCTCAAGTATGAAATTTGAAAATTGAGCTTTTATAACTTTATTGTCATTTAAATTTTCATGCTCCTTCTTTATTTTTTTTTCAATTCTTGATATCATAATCTCATATGTATGGTGGAAGAATGTAAATTTATATGCGCATTCCTTAATATCGAGATTGTTTAAGAGAAAATTAATTTAACTTTAAATAAGATTAACATGTAATGGAAATAACACGAATATTTGTAAGTGGATTTGTTGCAACGTCTGCCATGACTGCATTTAGCTATATTGTTTCTAATATTAGAAATAAACAATTTAGAGAACCGGAACTGCTGAATAAGTTACTTTCTAAATCTAATTTTTTCCGATTAGAACTTTCGAAAACAAGTATTGCAGGTTGGATCTTACATTACATTATAGGATGGATATTTGTAGTTCTTTTTGAACTCATTTGGAATATCGAACTAATCCCACTTTCTGTTCTTTCAGGTATTTTATTAGGTTTTGCTGCAGGAATTATTGGCGTTTTAGGTTGGCAAATAATGTTCTCGCTAAATAAAAACGTTAAAAAAATAAAGTGGAGCGAATATTACTTTCAACTGATTATTGCTCATATAATTTTTGGGATTTGCGCTGTGGGAATTTATTTGATATGGTAAATTAATTATTTCGATACCGCAACATGAGATATAGCATTCCTCCATTTAGCGCTAAAGAAATACTATTAGTTAGCATAATGGGCATATCGCTTTTAGAAATTCCATAGACTATCCATAAAAAAACTCCCGCCATCAATATACCAAACATACCGGGAGAAACATCTTCTACCTTTTTTGTTTGCCAAGCTTTTCTTATTTGAGGAATTACCGCAACAGTTGTGCAAATCCCAGCAACTAAGCCTAAACCATCTGTCCATTCCATTTTCTCTTATTTATCCACCCCTTCCATTAACCAATCTTCCAATTCTTCATTTTCGTCTGTAGAATGCAATACCGAAATATCCCCGGTAGCTTCGAAAACCACTGCTCTCACTTGTGAAAGTTCTAATACATTAGCCTCTCTAAGTTTCGATCGCAAATCTGATTCTGTAACCCTTGCTTTCTTAAGATTTTCATGTAAGATCCTTGTTCCATCCATCAATAATAAAGGAGAGTTGTCTATAAGTTTTTCTACATTAGAAGATCGCCTTAGTATAGCTATGGAGATCTGAAGTATGTAAACCATCGCCAAGCCCACAACCCCTTGAAGTAAACTTACAGATTTTGAGAGCACTGTACTAGCTATTATAGAACCAATAGCCACAGTCATGGCAAAATCGAAGCTGGACATCTTAGAAAAACTACGTTTTCCCGCCAATCTTGTAAAAATTATTACTGCCAAATAAATTCCAACTGCTGTAATACAAATTGCAGTTAAAGAAGTCCATGATGCTTCAAACCATTTTTCCATATTCCTTTGTATTTAAACTCTAAGAATTAATTTAATAGTCGAAGATAAAGAATAAAACTTCTTTGTTGATCACCTTTCAAATTTATAATACTCCAAATAAGGATGGGGAGAATTATTAATAGAGTCTAAAATTGCCTCTAATCCCATTACACTAAATGTGATCCCATTTCCTCCAAAACCTAAAACGTAATGTTTGTTTTTATCTGGATCTGGTTTCCCAAAATAGGGAAGACCATCTTTTGTTTCTCCAAAAGTTCCAGCCCAAGAATAATCTAATTCAAAATGAATATCTGGAAAGCATTTATTAAATTCCTTGGTAAGACTTTTTTTCTTTTTTTTGGAAGAAGGGCATCTCTTTTCTTTGCATTTTTGAATTTCTCATCTCCACCTCCCATAATGATTCTTCCATCTTTTGTGCCTCGAAAATAGAGATAAGGCTCAGAGGTGTTCCAATATATGTGATTTTTGAATGCTTTTGGGATTTGGGGAAAAGCTTCGGAAGCTAAAGCATAGGTGCTTTTTAAAGTTACAATATCTTCGGTAAGGGTTTCTACACTTTCATAACCCGTACAAAAAATAATATGTTGAGTTTCTATTTTAAAACCACTTTTAGTGCTTGCTATTTGAATTTCATTTTGCTCTTTAACCGATTTTAATTCGGTTCTATCAAAGATTTTCAGCCCTTTTTCTGAACAATATTTCAAAAGATCGTTCGCAAATTTATAGGTATCCATTACTGCACCAGATTCCGATTCTATAGCAGCTTCGGCGATTAGTCCAAGTTTCTGAAGATTTTCTCTATCCATCCATTTCACCTTAAAACCATGTTGTCTTCTAGCTTCGAATTCCTTTTCGAGAAACTCGATATCCTTTTTAGTGCTACTGAAATAGATGCTTTTTTTGAATTCAAACTGGCAATCGCTTTTTATTTCATCTATTATTTTCTTAAGGTCCAAAATCGCCTTCTCACAATTCTGATAACTAGACACAGCACAGGTGATTCCTCTCTGCTCTATTAATTCATACAAAGAAACATCAATTTCATACTGTAGCATTGCTGTACTGGCAGCACTACTTCCATTACACACATCTCTTCTATCTATTAGTATAACTTTCTTTCCCTCTTTAATTAATTTGTAGGCTATTAAAGCTCCGGTGATTCCTCCCCCCACAATTAAAGCTTCTGCTGCCAAATCTTCTTTTAATGAAGGATAACTTTTAGCAAGCGCATTTTTTATAAGCCAATAAGGCTCATTGGATCTTATATCCATAGTTTCTTTATTATATCTAAGTTTATTCTTTAACCACCAACAACTTCGCCTCCATTAACATGAATTACTTGCCCGGTTACGTAACTACTATCCTCACTAGCAAGATATACAAATGCAGGCGCAACTTCACTTGGTTGTCCGGCTCTTCCTAGAGGAGTATCCTGTCCAAAATCTGAAACATCATCAAAAGTGGAAGGTATTAAGGGTGTCCAAATTGGTCCGGGCGCTACGGCGTTTACTCGAATGCCCTTTCCTGCTAGCATTTTAGAAAGAGATCTGGTAAAACTTACAATAGCCCCTTTCGTACTGGAATAATCCAATAAATGCTCACTCCCGCGATATGCCGTTACAGAGGTCGTATTAATTATGGTATTTCCCTTCTTTAAATGCTGCATTGCTTCTTTTACCACATAAAAATATGGATAAATATTAGTCTCAAAAGTCTTATGAAGTTGGGTCGTACTAATTTCTTCAATGCTATCCTTAGGGTTTTGATATGCTGCATTATTAACAAGAATATCTAAGCTTTTAAATTCTTTAACACATTTTTTAATCAAGGATTTACAAAATTTTTCATTTTTAAGATCCCCCTCCACGATAAGACATTCTTGGCCTTCTTCCTTCACCATTTTCATAGTTTCTATGGCGTCTTCATCTTCTTTTAAATACACAATAACAATGTTTGCCCCTTCTCTGGCAAAATGAACAGCCACACTTCTCCCTATCCCACTATCTCCTCCTGTAATTAAAGCGGTTTTATTCTGAAGTTTTTTGCTACCTCTATATCCTTTTCGAATGATCTCTGGTTGAGGTTCCATTTTATATTCAGCTCCTGGTTTACTTTGAGTTTGATTTACAAATTTCTTCGGCTTCTCCATTTTTCAATTCTTTTTAATTTATAATGAAGTTATAAAGCAACTCGTCAAAAAAAAATGTTAAGCAGTATTAAGACTTTCTAAAACCTTAAATAATTAAGTAAATATGTAATTTCACCAATTTAAACTATTGACTATGAAAACTGTCTATAAAATTGGTCATCGCGGGGCGAAAGGACATATTACTGAAAACACGCTGGAAAGTATCAGCCTCGCCTTGGAAATGGGCGTAGATGGAATAGAAATAGATGTTCATCTATGTGCTTCCGGAGAATTAATGGTATTTCACGATTTCACGTTAGATCGGCTAAGTGATGGTTCTGGAGAAATTGCCGCTAAAACCTATGAGCAACTTCAGCAATTAACCGTAAAGGGAGGTTATAAAATCCCATTATTAACCGAAGTGCTGGATCTTATAGAAGGAAAATGCTCTATTAACATAGAACTTAAAGGTTTGCATACGGCAAAACCCACCTGTGCTATTATTTCTCATTACATAGATAAAGGTTGGGACTACTCGAGCATTCTGGTTTCAAGTTTTCAAGAGAATGAATTGCTTGAGGTGAAGAAAATAAATGAACATATCCTTATTGCAGTTTTAAGTAAGGCCAGTGTGGAGGAAGCTATAGAATGGGGCAAGATCTTAAATGCCACTGCCATCCATCCATCCCTGGGAATTATTACCAGACAAAGTATTATAGATGCCCATAACCAGGGTTTTAACGTAAATGCTTGGACTGTGAATGAACCGGAAGATATTGCACGAATGATAGAGTTTGGTGTAGATGGCATCATTTCAGATTATCCGGATAGACTTACTTAAATTGCTACTCTGAAAACCGCTAACTTTGCGCTTTCAATTTTTTTTCTGAATGAAATACGATATTATAATTATTGGTGGCGGTGCTGCAGGCTTTTTTACAGCTATAAATGCTGCAGAATTTAATCCTGAAGCTAAGATTCTGATCTTAGAACGAGGGAAAGAAGTGCTTACTAAAGTGCGTATTTCGGGTGGAGGAAGATGTAATGTAACGCATGCCGAATTCACTCCAGGCGAACTGATAAAAAAATATCCTAGAGGCGAGAAAGAACTTCGGGGCCCTTTTCATTCCTTTATGACGGGCGATACGATTGCCTGGTTTGAAGAGCGTGGCATCGAATTAAAAATTGAAGAAGATGGGCGTATGTTCCCGGTTTCAGATTCTTCAGAAACCATAATCGATTGTTTTCTTTCTGAAACACACCGTTTAGGTATTAAGATTCTTAAAAATCATGCTGTTCAAAATATAGTTGAAGAAAATGAGCAATGGTATATAAATACCAATAATGGAGATTTTTCTGCTGAAAAAATTCTTGTTGCCACCGGTAGCAATCCAAAAATTTGGAAATTGTTACAAGATTTAGGGCATCAAATGGAAACCGCGGTGCCTTCGTTATTTACTTTCAATATAAAAGATGAGCGCATTACAGATCTTCCTGGAGTTGCAACATTTGCTTCGGTAAAAATTCCGGAGATCCACATGGAAGATGAAGGTCCGCTTTTAATTACTCATTGGGGCTTGAGTGGTCCGGCGATCTTAAAACTTTCTGCTTGGGGCGCAAGGGAGCTGAATGATCTCAATTATAAATTTAAGATTCATGTAAATTGGCTTGCCAATCAGAACTCAGAAGAAATTTTAGAGCAACTCTTAGAGCTCAAGTTGAAGCATGCCAAGCAGCAGCTTTCAAAATATGCTCAATTCGAACTGCCTAAAAGACTTTGGAGAAGTTTAGTACTAGCTTCCGGAATTTCTGAAACCGATATTTGGGCTGATATTAACAAGAGGCAATTAGTTAAGCTTAGTGAACAGCTTACACAATCGGAGTTTTCTGTTGACGGAAAAAGCACTTTTAAAGAAGAGTTTGTAACTGCGGGTGGCGTAAAACTTAATGAAGTGAATTTTAAAACCTTCGAGAGTAAGCTTCAGAAGAATTTATATTTTGCGGGAGAAGTTTTGAATATAGATGCAATAACCGGAGGATTTAATTTTCAGAATGCGTGGACTGGCGGCTACTTAGCTGCCAAAGCGATGACTGATTCAGAATAAAAAAGTATCACATATTTAGTCGCCAAATCTCAAAATTCAAGATCGCCGCAAAAACCACCCAAATAGCATAGGGAATTAATAAATAAGCAGCTTTATCGTTTACTATTTTAAACCATTTTATGGTGAAAAGCAGCACAATAAAAAGTGCTATGATATCCAATAATGCCCAAAAAGGCTCTTGTAGTCCAAAGAAAAGTAAAGACCAAGCCGCGTTCAGCAACAATTGAAACCCGAAATGGTAAAGTGCTGTTTTTACCCATTTATGATAAAAACCTTTGCTCCACACGATTCCCGCAGCAATCCCCATAAAAATATAAAGTACTGTCCAAACAGGTCCAAAGATCCAATTAGGCGGATTAAAACTAGGTTTGTCGAGCTGCACATACCAACCTCCGATACTGGTTTGAGTAGCCATAGAGGCCAAAAACCCAATAAATAAGCATACGCCCAAAGCAAAGGACACCCGTATAAAGAGTTTAGTGGTCATGGTCTTCAGTTGGTTTAACACCCTAAAATAGGCAATTATTTGAAATCCTAAGTTATCATCTCTTAACTAAAAAAGTATATTTGTGTAAAATTTTTAGGAGGATGCAAGTACACGATTTTATACCACAATCTAAACTAGGAACAATTGATGCCGGCAAAACTAGTTGGCAATCGCCTAGCAATATTGCTTGGTGAAATATTGGGGAAAAAAAGAAAATCAGATTCCTGCAAATCCATCCATCAGTTTTACGCTCGACAACTGTAAAACCATCACTAGTTTAGAATTTACTCGCAAAAAAGACTGTGAGAAGAAAGGAGATCTTTTTGATTTTGAATTCTATTTCGAAGGCAAAAAAAAGGAAGATTTTAAGCCAAAGATCTATACCTTTTTTGAAAGAATAGAAAAGTATTGCCCATACCTAAAAGAATATCAGTTCACAATAACTTCTGAAAACTCCTTCCCTCATAGCAGTGGAATTGCATCTTCTGCCAGTGGAATGAGCGCTTTGGCTTTATGCGTTATGAGTTTGGAAAAGCAACTTGCTCCAAGTATTTCTGAAGATTATTTCCTTAAAAAAGCTTCTTTTCTTGCCCGTTTAGGTTCTGGAAGCGCTTGTAGAAGTGTACAAGGAAATTTAGTTGTTTGGGGTGATCATGCCGAAATTGTAGGAAGTTCTAATCTCTATGGCGTTGAATATCCAAATGAGGTTCATGAGGTATTCGAAAATTATCAGGATACTATTTTATTGGTAGATAAAGGGGAGAAAAAAGTGAGCAGTAGTGTGGGGCATAACCTTATGCACAACCACCCTTTTGCCGAAGAGCGTTTTACACAAGCACACAAAAATTTAACAACGCTAAAAGATGTTTTCAAATCGGGAGACCTCAACAAGTTTATTGAAATAGTTGAAAGCGAAGCCTTAACGCTTCACGCAATGATGATGAGCAGCAATCCCTATTTCATATTAATGAAGCCAAACACATTGGAAATCATCAATAAAATATGGGCTTTTAGAGAGACCACCGGATTACCGGTATGTTTTACTTTAGATGCGGGAGCAAATGTCCATGTTTTATACCCGAAAAAATATAAGACTGAAATTTTTCAATTTATTAAAAATGAACTCCTTGCGTTTTGTGAAAAAAATCAATTTATATCTGATAGTGTAGGTTTAGGTTCAAAAAAATTGTAGTTTTAATTGATTATATTTGCCTCGAAATCTACTGTTTAGAATTCTTTTGAATTCAGAATATTTATAAGCTTATGAAAGGACCATTATTTTATTCTAAGATCTTGCTTTTCGGAGAATATGGGATCATTAAAGATTCTAAAGGTTTATCCATCCCTTACAATTTTTACAATGGCGCTTTAAAAGTGGATGAAAATCCTTCGGAAGAAGCGATTGAATCTAACAAAAGTTTAGAGCGATTCGCTAAGCACTTGAAGGATTTAGAGATTTCTAATCCCTCCTTGGTACATTTCAATTTAGATGAATTAAATAAGGACATCGCAAAAGGGATGTATTTTGACTCTACTATTCCGCAAGGATATGGAGTGGGAAGCAGCGGGGCTTTGGTTGCAGCTATTTATGATGAATATGCTACTAACAAGATCACGGTTTTAGAGAATCTAACTAGAGAAAAGTTATTAAAACTGAAAAAGATCTTTGGAGAAATGGAATCTTTCTTCCATGGTAAATCTTCCGGTTTAGATCCTTTAAACAGCTATTTAAGCATACCTATTTTAATAAATTCTAAAGATAATATTGAGCCTGCCGGAATTCCATCTCAAACCGAAAATGGAAAAGGCGCTGTATTTTTATTAGATAGTGGTTCTATTGGTGAAACTGCACCAATGGTACAGATTTTCATGGAAAACATGAAGCAAGAGCCATTTAGAAAAATGGTAAAAGATCAGTTTGTAAAACATACCGATGCCTGTGTAGACGACTTTTTACAAGGGGACATCAAATCTTTATTCGGGAATATCAAGAAACTTTCTCACGTTGTTTTAGACAACTTTAAGCCAATGATTCCTACTCAATTCCACAAACTATGGAAACAAGGAATAGAATCTAACGATTACTACTTAAAACTTTGTGGTTCTGGTGGTGGTGGCTATATTTTAGGTTTTACTGAAGATATAGAAAAGGCTAAAAAATCTTTAAAAGATTATAATTTAGAAGTGGTTTACAACTTCTAATAGTTCCTAAATTACATGGCGTCCGCTAGAAACAAACGATTACTACTTAAGCTGTTGAGTTTGTTTTCGGTTGTTAGAGGTTACAACATTCTTATTCTTGTATTCGCACAATACCTAACTGCAGCTTTTATTTTAGCTCCGGACCTGCCGCTTCGAGATGTTTTTTTCGATCCAAATCTATTTTTTCTAATTCTATCGTCTGCAACTGTAATCGCTTCGGGATATATCATCAATAATTTTTACGATAGCGAAAAAGACCTTATAAATAGGCCAAAGAAGACAATGTTAGACCGGCTTATTAGTCAGCGCACAAAACTCTCGGTGTATTTTATTCTGAATTTTGCTTCAATCTTCTTTGCCAGTTATGTTTCATTTAGAGCAGTAGTCTTCTTTTCTATCTACATTTTCACGATTTGGTTATACTCGCATAGGATTAAAAAAATCTTATTTCTCGGGAATATCATGCAAGTATCTTAGCCATCACCCCATTTTTTGTGGTATTTATTTATTATAAGAATTTTGAGACTGTCATTTTTATTCATGCCACTTTCTTATTTATTATGATCGCGATGCGGGAATTGGTAAAGGATTTGGAGAATTTAAAAGGGGATCTTATTCAGAATTACAAAACAATCCCGGTAGTCTACGGGGAAAAATGGAGTAAATTTTTTCTTTCGGTACTCACGGTCCTCGCTGTTGTTCCCATTTTGTTGCTTACAACAAGATTCGATACCGGCTTGATGGATTACTATTTTTACACATCCTTACTTCTACTAATTTTCTTTTTGCTTTTTCTTTATTTCAGCAATGCAAAATGGCAATATTTAATTCTCCATAATATTCTTAAATTCATTATTGTAGCAGGAGTTTTCAGCATTCTCCTTATAGATTATAAAGAAGTATTCAATAGGGTTTTTTAGGAATACAAATCTTTAAGTGTTAAAATATAAAGAGAAAGATATATCTAGTATCTTTGCAAAAAATTAGCGATATGAGTAGGAATGATAATTCTTCAGGAAAAAAGTTTAGTGGAAGACAAGGTGGTGGGCCAAAGAAAAAATCTATGGCTAGAGGGAATGCTCCTGTAAAGAAAGATTCTGCTCCTAAAAATGCTCCTAAAGGCACAGCAAAACCAGCAGCTAAAACTGGTCCTAAGCCAGAGGGAATAAGACTTAATAAATATATCGCAAATTCTGGTGCTTGTTCACGTAGAGATGCAGACATCTATATTGGAGCAGGAAACGTAACTGTAAATGATAAGATAGTTACTGAAATGGGATATCGTGTAAAGCCTAACGAAGAAGTGAAATTTGATGGGCGACGAGTGATTCCGGAAAAACCGGAATATATCCTTTTAAACAAACCTAAAGGATTCTTTACCACCGGCAGTTTAGAAAAAGGTTCCAGAACCGTAATGGATCTAATTGCCAATGCTACCAGAGCTAAGGTTGTTCCAGTTGGAAAGTTAGATCGTCAGGCAACTGGCCTTTTATTATTCACGAATGATGGGACGCTTGAAAAACAACTCGGGAAACCAAAAAACGGAATAAGACAGATCTATCACGTGGAACTTAGCAAGCCAATTTCTTTTGAAGAATTAAAAAGGATAGAAGATGGTATTACTTTAGAAGACGGAAAAGTAAAAGTACAAGATGTAAGTTACATAGATAACAGGCCTAAAAATGAGTTGGGAATAGAAACCAATAGTATTAAGCCACACGTGATCCAACGTCTATTTAAAAGTTTAGGTTACGAAGTTGAAAAACTAGATAGAGTGACCTTTGGTGGACTTACCAAAAAAGATCTCCCAAGAGGAAATTATAGAATGCTTACCAAGCAAGAGATCATAAATATTAAAATGCTTTAAGAGGAGTACGTTAAAATGTAATTTCGAATAACATTTTTTATACATTTGTTTGACTTTTAAGTGAATTGCTTTTTAAATTCACTTCTAGAACGAAACAATTTTTGAATTAGAATTAAGTAAACTAGGTTGATAACGTTTAGGTTATTTTTTAGCGAAGGCCTTGATCTTCAGATTTTTAATTCAGCCTTAGGCTTGACAAATCTTAACGCGCCAAGATTTAGATGTTATTTTTCCAATCATCTTAACAATAATTTACGAGTCATTAATTTTGACAGTATATTTTATTCCCTAATTTTTAACCCAACAATTAAAACATAGCATTGAATACAAAATATCGCGATTTAATAGAGCAGACCTTTTATTTTCCACAGGAAGAATTTAAATTAGAAGATAGTGAACTGCAGTTTCATGGGATAGATTTAATGGCATTAGTTGAAAAATACGGTGCTCCACTTAAGTTCACCTATCTTCCAAAGATTTCAGAAAATATAAATAGGGCAAAAGAATGGTTTAAAAATGCCATCGAAGAACATGATTATAAGGGAAAATATAATTACTGTTATTGCACCAAAAGTTCTCATTTCGAACATGTTTTAAATGAGGCTTTATCTAATGATATTCATATTGAAACCTCTTCGGCTTTCGATATTAATATCGTTCAGAAATTGAAGAAAACGGGAAAGCTTTCTAAAGACGCATATGTAATATGTAATGGTTTTAAAAGAGATCAATACATAAGTAATATCGCCGATCTTTTAAATGATGGCCATAAAAACTGTATTCCTATAATAGATAATTATGAAGAGATCGATCTTCTTTCAGAAAAGATAAACGATCCTTATAAAATTGGGATTAGAATCGCTTCTGAAGAAGAGCCAAAATTCGAATTTTATACCTCTAGATTAGGAATTGGTTACAAGAATATTGTGCCTTTTTATAACAAGAAAATAAAAGACAATCCTGATGTAGAATTGAAGATGCTTCACTTTTTCATCAATACCGGAATTCGCGACACCGCCTATTACTGGAACGAATTAAATAAGTGTTTAAAAGTTACATCGATCTTAAAAAGATATGTCCGAGTTTGGATAGCCTTAATATTGGAGGTGGATTCCCAATTAAAAATTCTCTTGCTTTTGAATATGACTACCAATATATGGTATCGGAAATAGTGAATCAGATTAAACTTACTTGTGAGGAATCTGATGTAGAGGTGCCAAATATTTTTACTGAATTTGGATCGTTTACAGTTGGTGAAAGTGGCGGAGCTATTTATGAAATCCTTTACCAAAAACAACAGAATGATCGTGAGAAATGGAACATGATAAATTCATCTTTCATTACTACACTTCCGGATTCTTGGGCCATTAGCAAGAAGTTCGTGATGTTGCCATTAAATCGTTGGAATGATGAATATGAGCGCATTCTTTTAGGCGGACTTACTTGCGATAGTGATGATTATTATAACTCCGAGCAAAATACCAACGCGATTTATCTTCCGAAGTACAAAAAAGAGAAGCCATTATTTATTGGGTTTTTCAATACAGGTGCCTATCAAGAAAGCATTGGTGGCTTTGGCGGGTTGCAACATTGCTTAATCCCTCAACCAAAACATATTTTAATAGATAGAGACGAGGAAGGCACTTTGAGCACTAGGGTTTTTAGTGAACAACAGAACTCTGAAGATCTTTTACACATCTTAGGATACGATAGAAACAAATAGATTTAAAAATATTTATAACTTTAACCATTACAAGTCAACTTAAAACTTTTAAAATCAAGCAATGAGCAAAAAGAATTACGCCGGGATACCAGAAAAATATGCACGTTTAGACGATGCACAAGTGGTATTGATCCCTGTTCCTTATGATGGAACAAGCTCCTGGCAAAAAGGCGCAGACAAAGGACCAGATGCTTTCTTGGAAGCATCAGAAAATATGGAACTTTTCGACATTGAAACCCGTACAGAAGTTTACAGAAAAGGAGTTTACTTGGCCCCGCCGGTAACAGAAAACTCTTCTCCAGAGAAAATGGTGGAAGCTGTTCAAAAAATCACCAAAAATTACATCGACCAAGAAAAGTTCGTAACTATTTTTGGAGGAGAACATTCTGTAAGTATTGGTACAATAAGAGCGTTTAATGAGGCTTTTCCAGACCTTACGGTGGTGCAACTAGATGCTCATGCCGATTTAAGACCGGAATATGAAGGTTCTAAATGCAATCATGCTTGTGCACTTCACGAGGCTAGTAAAACCACAAACCTTGTTCAGGTAGGAATTAGATCTATGGATATCTCTGAACTAGAGCACATGGATGAAAACCAAGTGTATTTTGGGGATGATCTTTATGAGAACTGGACAGAGGATGCTATAGGGCAAATGACACCAAATGTGTTTATCACGATAGATCTGGATGCTTTTGACCCTTCTATTATGCCATCTACAGGAACCCCGGAACCGGAGGATTGCTTTGGTTTGAAACTTTGGAATTCCTTAAAGAGATCTTTAAAAAGAAAAACGTAGTAGGATTCGATATTGTTGAACTTTGTCCAAATGAAGTGGATAAATCTTCAGATTTCCTTGCTGCAAAACTATACTATAAAATGTTGAGCTATAAGTTCAAATATTTAAATCATAACCCAGACGAAGACGAAGATGAGTAAAGGAGCGATTTCAGAATTTATTAAAAAATACTATTTACACTTTAATGCCGCTGCCCTTGTAGATGCTGCTGAAGCCTACGAAAAGCAATTAGCACAAGGTTCTAAAATGTTGGTTTCTCTTGCAGGTGCAATGAGTACTGCCGAAATAGGAAAAATATTTGCAGAGATGATCCGTCAGGATAAATTGCAAATAATTTCTTGTACAGGTGCTAATTTAGAGGAAGATGTAATGAATTTAGTAGCGCATTCTCACTATAAAAGAGTGCCAAACTATAGAGATTTAACTCCTCAAGATGAATGGGATCTTTTAGAAAAAGGATTAAATAGAGTTACAGATACGTGTATCCCTGAAGAGGAAGCATTCAGAAGAATTCAGGAACACATCGTGAAGATCTGGAAAGATGCTGAAGCTGCCGGAGAACGTTATTTTCCGCATGAATACATGTACCAATTGTTGCTTTCCGGAGTATTGGAAGAGTATTACGAAATAGATATCAAGGATTCTTGGATGTATGCTGCTGCTAAAGCGAATCTTCCAATTGTTGTTCCGGGATGGGAAGATAGTACCATGGGGAACATCTTTGCTTCTTACGTTTTAAAAGGCGAATTGAAAGCAAGCACTGTAAAATCCGGGATTGAATATATGACTTTCCTAGCCGATTGGTATACTGAAAATTCTAAGGAAGGAATTGGTTTCTTCCAGATTGGTGGAGGTATTGCGGGAGATTTCCCAATTTGCGTGGTGCCAATGTTATATCAGGATATGGAACGTACAGACACTCCTTTCTGGAATTATTTCTGCCAGATCTCCGATTCTACAACCAGTTATGGATCTTATTCCGGAGCGGTTCCAAATGAGAAAATCACTTGGGGGAAATTGGACATCAACACACCTAAATTTATTATTGAAAGTGATGCTACTATTGTGGCTCCTTTGATATTTGCATATTTATTGGATATGTAAATCGACAATTATCAATTTGTTTGTCCGTAAAGTATCCTAAACTGAAAAAGGAGGTCATTCTGAACTTGTTTCAGAATCTTATTATAATGAAAATCAATATATTATTGAGACCCTGAAATAAATACAGGGTGACGGTAATACTATTCGGATAACTATCGGATATTCAAATATCAATTTTTAAAAGCTGCCTATTCTTATGAATCAGGCGGCTTTTTTATCGAATAGTATTAAAAAATGGAAGTTTTCTTCCCGATAATTCCATAACAAATACAGTTATAACCACAAGATATTCCAGCGCAACCAGCCACAGATTTTCCTGAAACCCACTTGCCGCATATGCCGAATAACTTAGGACCACTACAAAGCTCCAGACCAAGAGATATCTATAAGTGGTGAAAACGGAAAGCATCAATGGCGTTGCCAAATACCAGGGATGCACTGTGGTAGAAAGAAACAGGTAAGCAGTAAAGCCAAAAAGCATGGATGTGAGCAGCTTTTCAAGAGAATTGTTTTTTCTGAAGAGAGACAAGCCTGCCAATATCCCTATGGTGATCAAAGGGAGCATTTTTCCTGCAGTTTCTATAATATTATAGCCCTTTACTTGAAATCCAACCCAGCGCACGAGATAATAGAAGCTGGCATTAAATTCAAATTTCTGAAACCAAAGACTGATGGTTACCATGAAATTCTCTATAAATGCTGAAGATAGGATGGGAGCAAATCCAAATAACACGGTAACTCCAACAACTATATAGAACCCAATTAACTTCTGAAAACCTAACTCAGTATCTTCGGATAATGCACTACTATTTGAGTGCTTTCTTTTATAAATAAAATATCCAAAGAAAAAAGGCAGCAAGAGTAAGGGCACTAATTTTAGTAATACCGAGCAGGCAAATACAACTCCGCTCCCAACCCATTTTTTCTGCTGAAGCAAATATAAACTCCAAACGAGGAAGAAAACCATCACTCCTTCAAAATGAAGATTTCCGGTTAATTCTATAATTATAAAAGGATTTAGTAAATAAAGGAAGATCCTGGATTCCGGTAACTTTAGATTTTCGAGTAATTTCCTTCCGAAGTATAGCACGCCAAGATCTGCTGCAATAATAAGCGCCCTTAGAACTATAACAGAGCCAATTATACTTTTCCCGGAAAGTATGCCAGTAATCGCAAATAATAACTGATTTAAAGGTGGATAATTGGTGTAATGACTCGCATTAAGCGCTCCCATTCCATTAAACAATTCATTGGCTTGAGCAATTGGAGCCGTTCCCGACTCAATTAGGTTTTCCGGTAAATATAAATAAGGGTTAAAGCCGGCAGCGATCATCCTCCCATCCCAAATAAATCTGTAAAAATCCTGAGATAGATTGGGAACCGCACCTATAAACAGCAGCCTAAAAATAATGGCTGCTACAGCGAGAAACCAGAAGTTTACTTTTTCAATAGTATAAAGTTTCCAGCTCAAATAAAAAGCTCCCGAGTAGAGTCCGATTAGCTTAAAAAAATCGGAGCGTTCCAAGTCGTACGCAAAAGACCAATAAAAAGCAGCGGTAGTTGCAATAAGCAACAGCGACATTTTATGTAGTTGAAAGAAGTTCTTCATCTAGGAATTTTAATTCTATAAAGATGCTTCGACAAGCTCAGCATGACTTTACGGTTGTAAAAGTTATAAATAAAACTGTCAGTCTGAGCTTGTCGAAGACTGCTATTTAAATAAAAAACAAACTTTGGAAGCATCTCGACTCCGCTCGATCTGACGATTCCCTCTTATACCGAACAATAATAGAAGTCTCAGTGCGACCTAATCTACGATGTTCATTTTCTTCAGCAAGAAAGAAGCATTCATATTTTGGCAAATTCCTTCTTTAAACTCATAGTCGAAAAACAACTCGTCATTCACGATCTCTGCATCAAAATAATGATTCTCCACTTCATTTAATTCATTAGCAACTTCACATAAACTTAAATCATGCGTGGCAATTATTCCAGTTGACTTAGATTTCACCAATTTCTGAATGAATTTTCTGGAACCAATCGCTTTATCGGTGCTATTAGTGCCTTTCAATATTTCGTCTAATATTATAAAATATTTATCCTCCTGAATTTCATTTACAATATACTGCAATCGCTTCAGTTCAGAGAAAAAATAAGATTCATCATCACTTAAGGAATCTGTAGTTCTCATACTTGTGATCAACTTTATTGGGGTATACTCACTTTCTTCAGCGCAAACAGGTAAACCGATATTTGCCATTACAATATGGAGCGACACCGTTCTTAGAAATGTGCTTTTCCCTGCCATATTTGCTCCGGTAATAATCATGAAATGTTCATTTTCAATGAGCATATCATTATCTACTCTCTTTTCAGGGTTTAATAATGGATGACCTAATTTTTTCGCCCTAATAATAGATTTATCGACGTGTATCACCGGGAAAGTATAGTGTGCATGATTGAATCCGAAATTCCCAAAGCTGTTATACGCATCTATAAATTCAATTACCTCGAACCACTTTTTTACATTCTGATGATGTGCCATAATCCACTTTTCGAGTCGCAAGGATTGTCTTAAATCCCATAATAGAAATCCATTTCCAACTGCGATGAAAATAGCGTTATTTCGCTGATCCAATGCGTCGATTGCTTTGGAAAAGGACTTTAATAATTTAGAAGCCTTAACTTCTTCGGCCTTTACTGCTAGTTGTTGCTCTTTTAATATTTCCGATTTAAAACTTACAGACTCGATCATTCCTAGCAACTGATAATATTGATGAAATGTATCTTGTACTTTTCCAACATTATTTGCCATCACATTTATTTTCTTCACATAGATTCCAGTGATTCCCCAGCCTACTAAAAACCATGCAAAAACAAACCATCCGTTTACGATCTGCAGGTAATAACCAGCTATTAATAATATCGAGATCGCGGTAAAAGCCCAGCTTAGATAAAACATGAATTTTGGAACAAATGTCTTGTAATTGGCTAACCACGTAAGAACATTGGAAGAATCAGTTTCTGTTTTAACCAACTTGGCAACTGCAGAAAACTCCTGTCTCCACGTTGCTTTATCTGCTAATTCCTTAATAGCTTCTTGCTTTTCTTCAATGTTTTCTATAGAATTTTCAGTAAGAATACTGGCTAATTTTTTCTTGCCATCCTTTAATGAAGTCCTATTTAAGTATTGAAAGAAAGACCCATGACCAAACAGATCTATGTCTTGGCTAAAAGCATGATCATGATCTTCGAATTCCTTGCCGGCCGCTAAATGAGAAAAATTTCTTTCTAAAACTTCCAGCTCAGTTTCATTCAGCTTTACAAGTTCATCAATCTTATTGCGCTTGTATTTAAGATCTGAATGACGCGAAACCAAGTATAGAAAAACCCCAAACCCTGTTACTGCAATTAAAGCAGAAATCTTCCAATCTGGATAGAAATAATAAATGCCAAAAGCGGTGCCTAGAAAAAGTACCAAGCGCAACATGCTGGACAGATTAAGTTGGCTGTTTGCGTTTGATAAATGCTTTTGTTGGGTTGCTTTTTCTTGAGTATAAAAATCGAATGCTGTCATGAACCTTAAATGCTATAATTATAGTAGATCAAGCTCCTGTTTTAGTTTCTTCGTCAAACTCTCATGTATCAAATTATAGGAGTGATCTACAAGCTCGAAGATAAGTGTTTTTTGAAGACTGCCATCTAAAACTAAGGTATTCCAGTGCTTTTTGTTCATATGATAACCCGGCAGAATATTTTCTGGATATTCCTCTCGCAAGCTGATGGCTTTTTCAGGATCGCATTTTAAATTTACTCGTAAAGGAACCTCATCCATAGACGCAATAGTAAAGATCTTTCCCATCAATTTAAGCACCAAATTATCCGGTCCAAACGGCAAACCCTCGGTCACTCCTTTTTTGGAAAGGCAATAATCTCTATAGGTTTCTATGTCCATAATTTTGTCTTTAATATTAAAGCAAACTTCGACAGGCTCAATGTGACAACTTAAGTAAATAAGATACTATTTAATATTGTCATCCTGAGCTTGTCGAAGGATCTATCTTTTACAGAATGAATATTGCTCCGTTGAGATTCTTCGCTCTGGTCAGAATGACAATTCGGTCATGATGATTATTGAGAATAACTTCTCTCCCGACAAATATCGGGACGCTCGAAGTGACATTTTTTATAATTATTAATGGGTTAGGGATAGCAGCGGTTAGCTCCCGATGCCTTTTTTGGCATTAGGACTAAAAGCGAATAGCCCGACCGCTCTTTTGGGAGCGGAAACCCCATAAAAAAAGCCCCGAAAATTCGAGGCTTATAAGTTATTCTTCTTTAACGGCATCCATTTTCCAGGACTCCATAAACTTGGTGGTGTAATTTCCATCCAAATAATCTGGATGATCCATTAACTGCCTGTGAAAGGGAATCGTAGTTTTTATACCCTCTATCACGAATTCATCTAGAGCACGCTTCATTTTACTAATTGCCTCTTCTCTGGTTTGAGCGGTGGTAATTAATTTAGCTATCATAGAATCGTAATTTGGAGGAATGGAATACCCGCTATAAACGTGCGTATCTATTCTCACACCATGACCTCCAGGTGCATGTAAATTGGTGATCTTCCCTGGGGAAGGTCTAAAGTCGTTATAAGGATCTTCCGCGTTGATTCTACATTCTATAGAGTGCAGTTGTGGGAAATAATTTTTCCCTGAAAGCGGAATTCCGGCCGCAACCAAAATTTGCTCGCGAATAAGATCGTAATCTATTACTTGTTCTGTTATAGGGTGTTCTACTTGGATACGCGTATTCATCTCCATGAAATAGAAATTTCTATGCTTATCTACCAAGAATTCTACAGTTCCCGCTCCTTCATACTTAATGAATTCTGCGGCTTTTACTGCGGCATCTCCCATTTGCTTTCTCAACTTATCTGTCATGAAAGGTGAAGGTGTTTCTTCGGTAAGCTTTTGATGCCTTCTTTGAATAGAGCAATCTCTTTCTGAAAGGTGACATGCTTTTCCTGTGCTATCTCCAACAACCTGAATTTCGATGTGGCGTGGCTCTAAAATGAGTTTTTCCATATACATTCCATCGTTGCCAAAGGCTGCAGCCGATTCTTGACGCGCAGAGTCCCATGCAGCTTGCAGGTTCTCTTCTTTCAATACCGCTCGCATTCCTTTACCACCACCACCGGCAGTAGCTTTTAGCATTACCGGAAAGCCCATTTCTTTTGCAGTTTTTAAACAATCTGCATAATCTTTAAGCAAGCCATCTGATCCCGGAATACAAGGTACTCCCGCAGCCATCATGGTTTCACGGGCCGAAGCTTTATCTCCCATTTTATCGATCATATCTGGACTTGCACCAATAAATTTGATATTGTGCTCCTCACAGATCTTAGAGAATTTTGAGTTTTCTGCTAAAAATCCATATCCTGGGTGTATCGCATCTGCATTGGTAATCTCTGCAGCGGCAATGATATTTGATATTTTTAAGTAAGAAAGGTTACTGGGTGCCGGACCTATACAAACCGCTTCATCTGCAAAACGCACGTGAAGACTTTCTGCATCTGCTGTAGAATATACCGCAACTGTTTTTATGCCCATTTCTTTACAGGTACGGATAATTCGCAGTGCGATCTCTCCCCTGTTGGCAATTAATATTTTTTTAAACATACCTTATATATTTTTTACTGAAACAGTAAAATTAAATCTATTGAAAAGGTCAATTTATGACGGATCTACCAAGAATAATGGCTGATCGAATTCTACAGGGGAAGAATCGTCTACTAATACTTTTACTATTTTTCCTGAAACTTCACTTTCGATTTCGTTGAAAAGTTTCATCGCTTCGATTACACAAAGAACATCACCTGTTTTAATAGTATCTCCAACTTCAACAAAAACATCTTTGTCTGGAGAAGGCTTACGATAAAAAGTTCCAATAATAGGAGACTTTACAGTGATATACTTATCAGATCCATCTGATACAGATTCCTTAGCATCGCCTGCAGCCGCTTGCGGAGCTGGAGCAGCGGGTGCCTGTTGTTGCGGGATCGCTTGTTGCATTTGCCCTTGCATTGG
>NZ_AJLT01000038.1 GCF_000258765.1 Gillisia marina | reverse complement strand
AATTGCGGGTTTTTTTTTAAAAATTCTTCAAATGCACTTTATTGCTCCTTAGCAATTTTAATGGCATTGGTAATTTTTTCTTCTAATTCATCCATTAGATCCGGATTGTCTTTTAAGATTGCTTTTACAGCATCTCGACCTTGTCCAAGTTTGGTGTCTTCGTAACTAAACCAGGAACCACTTTTCTTAATGATCTCATAATCTACTCCAATGTCTATAATTTCTCCAATTTTAGAAATTCCTTCCCCGTACATAATATCGAATTCTGCCATTCTAAATGGTGGAGCAACTTTGTTTTTTACAACCTTCACACGGGTTTTATTTCCCATTACGTTGCTGTTGCTATCTTTTATTTGTGTAGATCTTCTAATATCCAACCTTACAGAAGCGTAAAATTTAAGAGCATTTCCACCGGTTGTGGTTTCCGGGTTTCCGAACATTACTCCAATTTTTTCTCGAAGTTGGTTAATGAAAATAACAGTACAATTGGTTTTACTAATACTTGCAGTAAGTTTTCTTAAGGCTTGAGACATTAATCTTGCATGCAAGCCCATCTTAGAATCACCCATTTCTCCTTCAATTTCACTTTTAGGAGTAAGTGCAGCAACAGAATCTATTACAATAATATCTATAGCGCCAGAGCGAATTAAATTATCGGTTATTTCAAGTGCTTGCTCTCCGTTATCTGGTTGCGAAATAATTAGGTTTTCAATATCTACCCCAAGGTTTCCTGCATAAGTTCTATCAAATGCATGTTCAGCATCAATAAAGGCAGCGATTCCTCCGGCTTTTTGTGCTTCAGCAATGGCATGTAGCGTAAGAGTTGTTTTACCCGAAGATTCTGGTCCATAAATTTCGATTACTCTTCCTCTTGGATATCCGCCAACACCTAAAGCAACATTAAGACCCAAAGATCCCGTGGAAATAGCTTCTACATCTAAAACCGCTTGGTCGCTCATTTTCATTACCGTACCCTTACCGTAAGTTTTATCCATCTTATCTAGGGTAAGCTTCAAGGCTTTTAACTTTGCTTCTTTTTCTTTTTCGTTGCTCATCTCTTCTTTTTTATTTGCGTGCTGCTAAAATAGTACAAGTTTTCATTCACTACAATTTAACGCGCAACCTTTTTAGATTATCTGCATCTTATTTATAGTAAAACCAATAAGCATGCGTTTTCTAAAAATAAGTTTAATCTTGAATGGAGTTGATTCTGGTATTGCCATCCTTGGGATTGGAAATATTAGAGTTGATGGCGGCTAACGTTATTAGATTGTTTTAACGAAAAATTTAAAATAATAAATAACGAATTAGCCATTCAGAAAAAACGCCTTGAAAAATGAATTTCAAGGCATTTTTTTTGTGCTTGAACTTAAAGGTTTATCTTTGCGAAAATTATTCTTTAAACTTAAATATTAGTATAGCATGCAACTGTACAATAAACTAAGCGCAAAGGAAAGAGCTGCTCTTATTGAGGAAGCCGGAGAAGACCGGTTAACGCTTTCCTTTTACGCATACGCCAAAATTGGCAATCCAAAATTATTTAGAAATTATCTTTTTATCGCTTGGGACTCCATGGAGGTTCTGGGAAGGATCTATGTTGCTCATGAGGGCATAAATGCACAGCTTTCTGTTCCGGCGAAGAAATTCGATGAATTTAAAGAGTTCTTGGATAGCATTTATTTCTTAGAAAACATACGGTTAAATATCGCTATCGAACATGATCTAAAATCCTTTCTGAAGCTAAAAGTGAAGGTTAGAGACAAGATTGTTGCAGATGGTTTGGAAGATTCAAGTTTTGATGTTACCAACAAAGGGGTTCATGTTGATGCCGATAAATTTAATGAGCTGCTGGATGATCCGAATACTATTTTAGTGGATATGCGGAATCATTATGAAAGTGAAATCGGACATTTTAAGGGGGCAATTACTCCAGATGTAGATACTTTTCGGGATTCCTTATCTATTATTGAAGAAGATTTAAAAGAGCATAAAGAAGACAAAAATCTGGTAATGTATTGTACCGGAGGGATTCGTTGTGAAAAGGCTAGTGCATATTACAAACATAAAGGCTTTAAGAAGGTTTTTCAGTTAGAAGGTGGAATTATAGAATATGCTAGGCAAGTTGAAAACCTCTCTTTGGAGAATAAATTTGTAGGGAAGAATTTCGTGTTCGACCATAGGCGGGGAGAGCGAATTACAGATGAGATAATCTCTAATTGTCATCAATGCGGAAAATCCTGCGATACGCATGTGAATTGTGCCAATGAAGCCTGTCATTTGTTATTTATACAGTGCGAGGAATGTTCTAAAGCAATGGATACATGCTGTTCTGCAGAATGTAAAGAAATAAATGCACTCCCTTTTGAAGAGCAAAAAGCACTTAGAAAAGGAATCCCAAACAGCAATAAAATCTTTAAAAAAGGAAGATCTGAAGTGCTAAAATACAAGCATTAAGTAATATGGGGGAAATCCCCCGGTCCCAATAAATATTGGTATATTTACTTTTTAAGAAATAATAATAACTCCAAATCCAACGATCCTAGTATTGTTAGGGTTTTCAATATATATAGTATGGGATGTACCACTTGTGCGACCGGGAAAGACGGTCAGCCTAAAGGATGTAAGAATAATGGAACCTGTGGTTCCGATGGATGTAATAAATTAACTGTTTTCGATTGGCTTGCTAACATGACTTTACCTAATGGGGTAGAGCCGTTTAACTGTGTGGAAGTACGATTTAAAAACGGTAGAAAGCAATTTTTTCATAATCCCGAAAATTTAACTTTGAGTATTGGAGATGTTGTAGCTACAGAAGCTTCGCCAGGTCATGATGTGGGTGTTGTAACACTTACCGGAGAATTGGTAAGAGTTCAGATGAAAAAGAAGAAGGTTAAGGAAGATAGTGAAGAGGTATTAAAAATATATAGAAAAGCTTCGCAAAGAGATATCGATGTTTGGCAGGAAGCAAGAGATAAGGAAGAAAAAATGAAAGTTCGTGCTAGAGAAATAGCTATAAGGCTAGATCTTCGCATGAAAATAAGCGATATAGAATTTCAAGGAGATGGTTCTAAAGCCACTTTTTATTACACAGCAGAGGAACGAGTAGATTTCCGTCAGCTGATTAAGGAATTTGCTAGAGAATTTAATACCCGTATCGAAATGCGCCAAATCGGTTTTCGTCAGGAAGCGGCTAGATTGGGTGGTATCGGTTCTTGCGGGAGAGAATTATGTTGCTCTACCTGGTTAACAGATTTTAGATCTGTAAATACTTCAGCAGCAAGATATCAGCAGTTATCATTGAATCCTCAAAAATTAGCGGGTCAATGCGGAAAGTTGAAATGTTGTTTGAATTATGAATTGGACACGTATTTAGATGCGTTAAAGGTTTTTCCGAAGACAGACACTAAACTTTATACTAAGAAAGGAACTGCGGTTTGTCAAAAAATAGACATTTTTCAAGGAGTGCTTTGGTACGCCTATGAAGGAGAATGGATGAATTGGCATAAATTAACGGCGGAGCAAGCTTCTAAGATTGTGAAAGCGAATATTGCAAAAGAAACAATTGCTAGTTTAGAGGAATATGAAGTTTTAGTAGAGAGAGAAAAAACTTCAAAAACAGATTACACGAATGTAGTTGGGCAGGATAGCCTTACAAGGTTTGATACACCGAAGTCTAGCAATAACAAGAAACGCAGAAAGAACAAACGTAGAAAAGGAAAACCATCTAATAATGCCTAGATCTTTTTTATTGATTTTATTAGCAGCTATCATTTTTATTGGCTGTGATAAAGATCGAGTGTTCGACGAATATAAAAGTCTTCCTAATCAATGGAATAAAGATTCAGTTTTAACGTTTACTCTTAAAAATATAGATTCTTTACAAAGCTATAATTTGTTTATCAATGTTAGAAATAACAACGATTTTGAATACAGTAACCTGTTCTTAATTTCAGAAATTCAGTTCCCACAAGGTAAGGTGATTACCGATACTCTGGAATATGAAATGGCTGCTCCAAGTGGCGAATGGTTAGGTACGGGATTTGGAGATGTAAAAGAAAATAAACTTTGGTACAAAGAACAAGTTCAATTCCCAGAGTCAGGCAAATATAAGGTTTCCATTCAGCATGCAATGCGCAAGAATGGAAACGAAAAAGGAATAGAAAACTTAAAAGGGATCACAGATATAGGTTTTCGAATTGAAAAGATCCATAATTAATGTAATGGCACCCATGGCAAACCCTTCAAAAAAAACAACCCCTAAGAACACTAAAAAACCAACAAGTTTTAGAAAATATATTATAGGTTTCTGGACACTCTTTGGTGCTGGGATTTTAGTGATCATTTTATTGTTTTTACTCGCTGGTTGGGGCGCTTTCGGGAAGATGCCAAAATTTGAAGAGTTGGAAAACCCTGAAACCAATTTGGCTACAGAAATATTTTCTTCTAATGGTGAGACTCTTGGGAAATATTACAGCGAAAATAGAACGCCTATTAAATACGATGATCTTCCGGATCATTTAATTGAAGCCTTAGTTGCTACTGAAGATGAGCGTTATTATCAGCATTCAGGAATAGATGCTCAAGGGACTTTAAGGGCAGCTATTTTCTTAGGATCTCGTGGCGGCGCAAGTACAATTACCCAGCAATTAGCAAAATTATTATTTACAGAAGATGTTTCAAAAAATTTCGCTGAAAGAATAATTCAGAAATTCAAGGAGTATATTATCGCTATTCGTTTAGAGCGTCAGTATACTAAGGAAGAAATTATTACCATGTACTTTAACAAGTATGATTTTATCTATCAAGCAGTAGGAATTCGCTCTGCAGCAAAAATCTATTTCGACAAAGAGGCTAAGGATTTGACATTGGAAGAGTCTGCAGTTTTGGTGGCAATGCTAAAGAATTCTTCTCTTTATAACCCGGTGAGAAGACCGGAATTAGTAGAGCAAAGAAGGAATCAGGTATTCAAGCAAATGGAGAAAAATGGGTTTCTTACCAGAGAAGAAAAAGAAGCACTGCAGCAAACTCCAATGAAGATCACTTTTACTCCTCAAGGTCATGACGAAGGAATTGCCACTTATTTTAGAGTATACCTGCAAGGATTTATGAAAGATTGGATAGAAAAGAATCCAAAAGCAGATGGTACTAATTATAATATTTATCGAGATGGTTTAAGGATCTATACAAGTATAGATTCTAGAATGCAAGAGTTTGCCGAAGATGCTGTAGCAAAGCACATGGCTAATCTTCAGAAAGAATTCGACAGACAAAATGAAAACAATAAAACGGCTCCTTTTAGGGATATAGATGAAGATCAGGTAGCCGGTATTATAAAAAATGCGATGAGAGTTTCCGAAAGATGGCATAAAATGGAGGCTCAAGGAAAATCTAAGGATGAGATTATAAAATCTTTCGATGTTAAAAGAGAAATGAGGGTCTTTAGCTGGAAAGGTTCTATAGATACTACCATGACTCCAAAAGATTCTATTTTATATTACAAATCATTTTTACAGGCCGGGATGATGTCCATGACACCACAAACCGGGGAAGTGAAAGCTTGGGTAGGTGGAATTGATTTTAAGAGTTTTAAATACGAGCATGTTAAACAAGCAAGAAGACAAGTAGGATCTACCTTCAAACCTTTTGTATACGCTACAGCGATAGATCAGTTAAAACTATCTCCTTGCGATACCTTACCAAGAAATCACTTTACAATTGAAGCCGGCAAAATGGGTGCTCAAAGTGATTGGTCTCCTGGTAATAGTGATGGTAAATATGATGGAATGTTGACATTAAAACAGGCTTTGGCGCAATCTGTAAATACTATTTCAGCAAGATTGATCGCCAAAACAGGACCAAGACCTGTAATAGAATTATTGGATAAATTAGGAGTGGACACTAAAGATATCCCAGTTGTACCTTCCATTGCCTTGGGAACTGCAGATATGAGTTTATTCGAAATGGTTTCAGCATATAGCACATTCGCAAACGAAGGGGTGTATGTGAAACCGGTTATTGTAAACAGAATTGAAGATAAAAATGGAACCGTGTTGTATCAACATGTTCCGGAAGCCAAGGATGTAATGAGCAAGGAAACTGCTTATGTTACAGTAAACCTTATGGAAGGAGTAACACAGGGAGGTTCTGGAACTAGATTACGGGGGACTGGAGCAGGAGGTCAAATTCATTATCAAAGAGCCGTAACCGGATATCCTTACGATTTTAAAAATCCAATAGCAGGAAAAACGGGAACTACGCAAAACCAAAGTGATGGTTGGTTTATGGGAATGGTTCCTAATTTAGTAACCGGAGTTTGGGTTGGTGGAGAAGATCGCGCGGTGCATTTCCCAGGAATCACTTATGGGCAAGGAGCTACTATGGCATTACCAATTTGGGGAATGTATATGAAAGATGTTTATTCTGAAAAGGATCTTGGAGTTTCCAGTGGAGCTTTCCCTAGACCAGAGAATTTATCGATTGAAATAAATTGTGACAACTACAGAAAGAGTCAAAATGATTCTCAAATGATCCCGGACGAGTTAGATTTCTAAAAATTTAGATTATTAATAATTTTAAGATCGAGCATTATAATAGTATAGCGCTCGATCTTTTTTTTTGTTGAAATAGTTAAACATCCTTATATCTTATCCTACTTAAATGAATTGCCTTATTTAAATCGTTGTAGTACCATCAAAGTTTTTGTAAATTTCGGCAAATGAAATTTCAATGATCAAAAAAACTGTAAAGAACGTTCAGGAAGCACTTGAAGGTGTAAAGGACGGGATGACAATGATGCTAGGTGGCTTCGGACTTAGTGGTATCCCGGAAAACTCAATTTCAGAATTAGTAAAGCTTAATCTCAAAGATCTTACTTGTATTTCGAATAATGCAGGAGTAGATGATTTTGGACTTGGATTACTGCTACATAAAAAGCAAATCAAGAAAATGATATCTTCCTATGTAGGAGAGAATGCAGAATTTGAAAGACAAATGTTAAGCGGTGAGCTAGATGTAGAATTGACTCCTCAAGGTACATTGGCTGCAAAATGCCAGGCGGCTCAGCAAGGATTTCCTGCTATTTTCACACCTGCAGGTTATGGAACCGAGGTTGCTGAAGGAAAGGAAACTCGTGAATTCGATGGTAAAATGTACGTCTTAGAACATGCCTACAAAGCTGATTTTGCGTTTGTAAAAGCATGGAAAGGAGATGAAGCCGGAAATCTTATTTTTAAGGGAACAGCAAGAAATTTTAATCCGCTAATGTGTGGCGCGGCCACGATTACAGTGGCTGAGGTAGAAGAGTTGGTGAAACCGGGAGAACTGGATCCAAATCAAATTCATATTCCAGGGATATTTGTTCAGCGAATCTTTGAAGGAAAGAATTACGAAAAGAGAATTGAACAACGAACTGTGAGACAAAAATAATTTGAGAACTAGCTAATTTGAAAATTTGAAAGTTGAGAAATGATAAGGAAAATATTATTGTTCAAAAGACTTTTGAGTTTTCTCTAAATATAATTTCATTTACGGAAGAGCTAAGGAATGAAAGAAAATTCGAAATGGCTTCTCAGCTATTTAAAAGTGGTACATCCATAGGTGCTAATGTAAGAGAAGCACAAAATTCTGAAAGCACAGCAGACTTTATTCATAAATTTAAAATTGCTGCTAAAGAAGGCGATGAAACTCAATATTGGTTGGAATTATGTGAGAAATCAAAATTTTTACCTCAGCCAAGTTCACAATTAATAATTGACTTAAATATTATAATGAAAATTATCTCAAAAATAATAAGTTCAGCAAAAAAGAGATAATTTTCAAATTAACACATTTTCAAATCAACACATTATTATGTTAGATAAAAACGGAATTGCAAAACGAATTGCGCAGGAAGTTCAGGATGGTTACTATGTTAATCTTGGTATTGGAATCCCAACTTTGGTAGCAAATTTTGTTAGAAACGATATAAATGTAGAATTTCAAAGTGAGAACGGAATTTTAGGAATGGGTCCTTTCCCTTTTGAAGGAGAAGAAGATGCCGATCTAATCAATGCCGGAAAACAGACGATCACTGCGTTGCCAGGAGCTAGTTTTTTTGATTCGGCTATGAGTTTTGGGATGATTAGAGGTCAACATGTAGACTTAACCATTCTAGGAGCTATGGAAGTTGCAGAGAACGGAGATATAGCAAACTGGAAGATCCCCGGAAAGATGGTTAAAGGTATGGGTGGCGCAATGGATCTCGTGGCATCTGCTGAAAATATTATAGTTGCCATGATGCATACCAATAGAGCCGGAGAATCTAAATTACTTAAAAGGTGCTCCTTGCCATTAACAGGGGTTGGATGTGTTACCAAAATAGTTACCGAACTAGCGGTGATCGAGGTGACTGAAAAAGGCTTTAAATTATTGGAAAGAGCTCCAGGAGTTAGTGTAGAAGATATTAAAAAAGCAACTGAAGGGACTTTGATAGTAGAAGGTGATATTCCCGAAATGAAATTATGATTATTAAATAGAAAAGCCTCACCATATGGTGAGGCTTTTTTTATTTTTATAAAAGAAAACTTTTCTTATAGAGTGTGAATCTCCCTTAATGTTACCGGGCCCATCTCATAACCAGCTTCCAATAATTCTTCCTTTATGTCTTTAACCATAGCGGGCATCATGTTAGCTTTATAAACCTTTGCCATGGTAAGCAAAGCTGTAGGTTCAAAAGTCTTGTCTACCACATGTTCGTTAATTATTTCCAAAGCTTTTTCTTTATTGCCATTTACTAAATTGGCTAAAGCTAATAATTGATACGTTTCTGGAGTTGCTCTATTTTTCACTTCTTGTTCTGCCAAAGCCAAGGCTTCTTTTTTAGTTGAAGGATCTTCAGCAAACATCTCTATTTTGTAGGTATTATACATATCTCCATAAGCTGGATTATTCGCTAATTTCCAGAAAGAGTCTATTGCAGTTTTCTTTGCCTTTTTATCATTTTCAAATTCCGCTATTTTAGCCTTTAATAAATAATAATCTGGAGACACATGTCCTGTTAGAACAGAATCTAATATTCGAGTAGCCTCCTTACTGTTATTGTCTTTGGAATATACTATCCATGCAATTCCTTTTTTAGCGTAGGCATTGGAGCTATCTATTTCTAAGGTTTTTAAATAATGCTCATAACTATCCTGAATTCTTCCATCATGCCCATAATAATCGGCTATGTTGGAATACACCCATAAGAGTTGACCTCTATTTTTACTGGCTTCAGCCTTCTCTTTGGCTTTTTCCATAAACATAATAGTCATATCCAACTTTCCTTTGTAATCATTCCATTTTGCAGCTCTAATGATATAATTGAAATCCTCTGGATCGGCAAAAAGCTTTTTAATACTATCTGCTTTTGTATAATTTCCTAATTCCATATGCACATCGAAAAGTAAATGCTGAGTAGCAGATATACTTTTAGATAATTGAGCAGCAGAATCGGCATAAATTAAAGCTTCTTTAAATCTATGCTGAGAAATATAATTTCGGGATAAAGACCTGTAATATGTTTCTTTATCTATGTTAGCAACTTTAACTGCTTTTTCTAAGGCTTGCTCTGCTTTTTTAAGATAAGCGATGTCTCCGGTAGATTCAAAGAACATATTATATTGCCCAGCAACAGCTGTAAAACTTGGTAGCTCAACACTATCTGTTGTAATCTTAGAATTCCATAATTCAAAATAAGGAGATGTGGTTCTTGCTTTTTGAATAGCTAGGAAGTTATTATAATCTTCAGAATTGGAGATTGGAGTTTCTTGTTTCTCTTCAGAAGAAGAATCTTTACAACTTATTATAAGCAAAAAACTTAGTAGTAAAAGAAAATTGATTTTCATGGTTGGTGTTATTGGGTACAAAAAAGCCCTTTTTACAGGGCTTATTCATAATGTTAAATATTAACTATTCTGGCGCTCCTATGTAAGGAAAGCTAGTTGTAATATTATCTGCAGTAAGAGAAACTCCATCTGTAACTAATTGTGGAAATCCACCTTCTCCGTTAAAACGAGCTCCGGTTTCTCCACCAAAAAGTAATATAAGAGATACATCTATTACATCATCTTGTAATCTTCTACCAGTAAATCCTATTGCACCCTCAAATGTTGGCGCTCCGACTCCGGCAGTAAAATAAGTAGTAACGTTATTAGGCGCAATTTCTAATACATCGTTAGCCAATACAGTAGTTAAAACTGTTGCCGATACTGGATTAGGATTATCTTCTGATGTTGGCTCTGCACCATTTAGAATATCACCCAAAATATTTGGTTGGTAATCTACATCTTCAGCAGTAAAACCTAAAGCTACAGCGTAAGCATCATGCAACCCTTCTAATTGAGCTTCAAAAGCTGCTTGAAAAGTCGCTTGCATCATTGAAGGAATAGTAACGTTGTGCATGTTTTTAATATCTGCACTTCCGCTTAAAACAGTGTTTATTCCTGGTCTTCCCATATGATCTACCTGACTAAAAGTTCCAGTGAAATCTACTTCTGCAGGAGGAGGTGTTCCACCTATATTATCGTCATCATTACTACATCCAACTACCAAGAAACTGGCACACAATGCTGCGAATAAAAATTTTATATTATATATTTTCATAATTCTATGTTTTTTAAAATTGATATATTATTGTTTTCTGTTTGTAGTAACCCAAGTTTTATACACAGGTAAACCAATTACATTTGTAGCAGTAGGAGTTCCTAATAAAGAATTTGGAATTTCTAAAGCAATAGATAAAGTGTTAGCACCGTCAAAAGTATCAGCACCTGGAACATTAAATCCAGAATTGTCTGAAGGGGAAGGAGCAATTACTTCGTTAAATCTCACAAAGTCAAAATAGAAAGCATCTTGTCTTGGTCCTGCAAATAAGGAAACACCATTGCTAGTAGTAGTTGTGATTGCAGTTTCAGCAGAAATTTCTACAGATCCTAAAGCGTTCCCTATTGCTACTTGGCTATTTAAACCTGTAGAAGTAGGAGCAAAAGGTCCGAAGAAATACATCATTCCATCTCTTGGAATTGCTTGTATAACTTGATCTTCTACCAAATCTCCATCTAAATCGATGTTGATCTCTATCATTACATCTTCATCAAATTCACCATAAGTTAAATCTGGTAAAACATTAGATTGAACATCTACGATAAATACGGTGTTATCTGAACCTTCTGTTGGTTCGAAAGCATAGAAATCTGCAATATCTGCAGATGTACCTGCTACTCCAGGTGCGTCAATGTGATCGGCAGCGATAAATACTGGCACAGCCAATATTATTCCTATAACTGCAAAAATTTTAATCTTTTTCATAAGGATTGGTTTATTATTTCTAAATAGTTTTAGAGGACCTTTGTTGGTCTCCTGTCAAAATATACGGGAATAGAAGAGGGGCGGTTTTAAAATAGCCGTAAAGGTGTAGTTAAGCTTTTGTTAAACGGAAACTTCCTTGTTTAATCTTGAGGAGAACGAACTATGTATTTAAAAGGAAAAACCTCGATCTTTCGAATCGAGGTTTTAAAATTATATGAGCGGAATGTTATAGTACTCCGTTGGCTGCCACCCATTTAAATTGGTGTTGATCCTGAGGGACAGCAATCCTACTCGCTATACGTGTCATTCTATCTGGTAAAGCCATTAAATAATCTCTTGCTTTTTCTGCATCATCTGTAAGAGATGTAAATTTATCTATTTGCCAGTACTCGTTTAATTTACTTAAAATATCTATATAATCGTAGGTAGTATAAACACCTAAACGTTGTGCTGCATTCGAGAAGTTTTCGAAAGCTGTTGCAATCCCTTCTCCAGATTCTCTAATGAATTGAGCGGGCATAACAATTTTCTTTTTCATCATATCTTGGAAAGCAAGCATCATTTCACTTGGATCATGCTCAAAAATGATATTTACAAATTCTCTATATGCTAAGTGATGCCTCATTTCGTCACCGGCAATTACATTACACATTTTTGCAAGCATCTTATTTCCTTTATTCTTGGCAAGTTGACCAACTCTCTTGTGGGAAATATTGGTTGCAAGCTCTTGGAAACTCGTATAAATAAAGTTTCTGTAAGGATCACGACCTGTTCCTATATCGAAACCGTCACTAATTAGGTATTGCGTAGTTTTTTCGATCTCACGCATATCTACTCTTCCAGATAAGTAAAGGTATTTATTTAAGGTGTCTCCGTGCCTATTCTCTTCACCGGTCCAATGTCTAATCCATTTAGACCAGCCATCCTGTCTTCCATGTTGTTGTACACCTTCCATATCCATCAACCAAGATTCGTAGGTAGGTAGAGCTTCTTCAGTTACCATATCGGCAACCAAAACCACCCAGAAATCGTAGCCTAATTCCTTAGACTCTTCACGAATCTGCTTAATCTCATCTATATAATTTTCACTTTGTAGGTTTGGCAAAAGGTCAGTAGGTTGCCAAATGTCTTCTATCGGAATCAAATACTTATCCACAAAACTGTCTACCTGCTTCTCGACAGTTTTCATTACTTCTAACCGAATATTGCTTAATGCCATAGCTTACTTTTTTTTAGGGTTTCCATACATTACAAAACTGAATTCTGTAAAGCGCTGGCGTAACTTTTAATATTAAACATCAAAAATGATGCATAATCAATAATTATTTTCAAATATATGAAGTTATTAAGGTTTGTATGCCAAATTTTTTCTTAATTTCTGCCGTTCTCATCGGGATAAAGTTTATAGACTGGATCGCTTTGCCAAATTTCTTTCGTTGAGATCTCTACAGCCGAAATTTTTCCTTTAAATGCTGCGCCGGTATCCACATTCCAAACGTTTGCAATATTTACCGGTTTTTCTTTGCCAATTCTGGTTACCGGAGTATGTCCTATAAATATCTCATCGAAAAGAAGTAAGCGTTTTGGATAGAAATCATTGTTCTTTTCAAGCTTCTTATCTAGGATAGTACCATTTCCCAAAGAGTTCGATCCCAATATAAAGCTGTTGAATGATATTCTTGATCCGGGCCACGAAGATTGGTAAATCCCGCGTGAACAAACAACTTATTATTTTTGTCTATATAATAATTGACCATTTGAGAATAAAAATTTAGATGTGTCTCTATTTCTTCAGAAGAAAAATTTCTATAAGCATCTATACTCGATTGTCCACCATGTTGTAACCATTGCTCATTGGACTCGCCTGTTTTTAGCCATTTTTCAGTAAGATAATCATGATTGCCTCGTAAAAAAATACAGGAATTCTGTTTTGCAAGCTCAATGAGATAAGAAACAACATTGGCAGAATCACTCCATCCATCTACATAGTCTCCTAAAAAAATGAGTTGATCACTAGGAAGAAGATCCGCTCTTTTAAGAAGTTGCAAAAGCGCCTTAAGTCCCCCATGAATATCTCCAATCACAATGGTTCTATTCATATTAATTATATTTTACTTTTCTTAAAATTCTCATACTTTCTTTATAAGATTGGTAGGCCTTTTTGCTATGTATTTTTAAAAACTCCTTCACTTCTTCTAATTTATCTATAGCTGCATCAAACTCATTAAAATAGCAAATCAAATAGCTGCCGGCATTTTAAGTAAATCCTTTTCTTCATTTTTAGTGAGAAATGCTCCGCTTTTCAATTTTGAAACTAAGGCATTATTTGAATTATAGATATGATAAAGAATTTTTTTTGTCAAATTGAGGCGGCTTAAACAGCAGTTTACTTTCCATATCGTAGCCTGCATTATCTTTAAAACTAATATTCACTTCTTCTAACGGATAATATTGAAATTTATCTTGAAGCCCTAGATGCACATATTCCACAATTTTGAAATAATCCCTATCTATACTTATGCTTACAATATCTAATTCCGAATAAAACAATTTTACCTGCTCATTTATTAATTCGATGTCTAATCTAGAATAGTAGGTGTCGCCTTTAATTTTTTTAATTTTTCCTGCCCAACAAACCACAAAGTATTCTTTAAAGACTTTGTAAGAAGGATGAAAATCTTTTCGCTTATTCATAAAATCAAATACTCCATCTAAGGTGAGTTCGATGTTATTTTGCGCGTGATTTTCTATTGAACTAACGATTTCAGAATTAACATCCTTTAATTCAATCCCAAAATTCTTGGGCATACTAATGCTACCTTCCCTAATATACACCGCGCCTCCATAATATTTCCAGATGTTTTTCCGAAGTGAACAAACCTTTCCTCTATTTGGACGAATAGAGACTAGTCCAACAACTAAATGAACCGGAAGGTGAGGAAATGGGATATTCTCGTAGGATACTAGAGGCGGGTTATCTAAATAGGCATTTATTAAATTCTGAATTTTACTATCATCAAAAAAATCGACTCCTGTAATAAAATTGTCTTCATCTTCCACCCCAATTACTATGTAAGAATTATTTTCAGGATTGGAATTCGCTAATGCACATACATGTTTTAAAAATTTCGCTTTTCCTTCTTTTTGACCAATATTTAACGTGCGCTTTTTATCATAAAAGCTGTTCTCGTCGTTATGGGCGAGCAGGTTTTTTATTAAAAGGCGTTTGTTAATCATTCTTCAGGGTATGCATCTATTTTTAAAAGTTAGAAATTTTGATATAATTAAAATAGGTTTTAAGAATCTTTATTTAGAATGGTACTACTCGCTTGTGCCGAAGGCATTACGGTAAGATCTGCAATATTTACATGATAGGGCCTGGAGACCACAAAAGAGATAATATCTGCAATATCTTCAGGCTGAAGCGCTTCAAAGCCCTGATAGACTTTTCCTGCTCTTTCCTCATCTCCTTTAAAACGCACTTTGCTGAACTCAGTTTGGGTTAAGCCTGGATTTATGGCGCCCACTTTAATTCCGGTTTTATTAAGATCTATTCGCATTCCTTGGTTTAGGGCATCTACCGCAAACTTACTGGCGCAATACACATTTCCATTGGGATATACTTCTTTGCCGGCAGTAGAACCAATATTAATGATATGCCTGATTTTCGTTCGATCATGCCGGGAATTATTGCTTTACTAACATAAAGCAAGCCTTTCACATTAATATCCAACATGGCATCCCAATCCTCTAAATTTCCATTTTGGATGGGATCCAAACCATGAGCATTTCCTGCATTATTAATTAAAATGTCTATATTTTGAAAGGATTCCGGCAAGCTTTCAATTTTTTTATGCACTTCATTTTTATCCCTGACATCGAAATTTAATGTGGTGACAGAGACTTGTTTAGAGAGTTCTGTTTCCAATTCGCTTAAAACCGCTGTTTTTCTTCCGCATAAGATCAAGTTGATATTCTTTTCAGCAAATGCAAGAGCAGTTGCTTTTCCAATTCCGCTAGTGGCTCCTGTGATTAAGGCTAATTTTGTCATATTATTTTATTGAGATTTTAAAGATCATTTTAAGTTATAAAATGTATTCAGATTTAGAATGGTACGATTTGTAAACGAATGTTAAGACTTGTTAAAAATAGTTAATTATAGACTCCTCATAAAATCTATGTAACAATGCTTCGTTATCCTCTCCAAAACCAAATCAATTTAAATATGAAAAAGCGTTTAACGAATATGAGAATGAAGAAATTTACAGGATTTTTAATGGCAATATTGGCTGTTACTGTGTTGTTTAGTTGTAGCAATGACGATTCTAGCAACGGTGATTCTGCGAGAGTGAAAGTGAGAATGACTGATGCTCCGGGTGATTACAAAGCTGTTTTTGTAAATGTTGTTGATGTTATGGTAAAATCGGACGCATCGGCTTCAGAAGAAGGATGGGTTAGTTTAGCCGGGGTACAAACAGGAATGTATGATCTTTTAACCTTAACGGGCGGAGTAACACAGTTGTTGGCAGATGCTGAAGTGGAAGCTGGCTACCTTAGTCAGATTAGACTAGTATTGGGTGGAGACAATTATTTAATTTTAAATGATGGTTCAAGACAAGAACTTAGCACGCCAAGTGCGCAGCAATCTGGATTAAAGATTAAAGTAGATCAAGAATTAGAGGCAGGACAAGAGTATGAGTTCTTATTAGATTTCGATGTAGATCAATCTATCGTAACTGCTGGTAACTCTGGTGGATTTATTTTGAAGCCGGTTATTCGTGCTACTGCAACTGCTGAAACTGGAACTATTGTAGGAGCAGTTCACCCAACAAATTTTCAATATGAGGTTACTGCACAAAATGCAACGGCTAAAATTTCTGCTTTTACAAATACTAATGGAGAGTTTGCTTTAAATGGTGTGCCTGCAGGAGTTTATAAAATAACTATAACACCATCATTAGCTTCAGCATTTCAAGTGAAAACCATGAATAATATAGAAGTTACCGCTAATGGAACTATAGATTTAGAAACCATCTTTTTGAATTAGAGGTTAGATTTCTTTTTCAGAAGGGCTCACTAAGATTGAAAATTTTAGTGAGCCCTATTTTTTTTTCTTTCATTTTAACGTTTATGGTTCAATAATTGCTCTATTTGCACCTTTCGTAATTTGTAAATATCTTCACATAATAAATTGAATATTCATGATAGAAAATAATGCTACAGTAGACATTTCAAGTCTTAATGAGAAAATAGAGAGAGAAAGTGCTTTTGTCGATATTCTTACAGCAGAGATCAATAAAGTGATCGTGGGGCAAAAGGAAATGGTAGAGCGTTTATTGATTGGGTTATTGGGGCAAGGGCATATCCTTTTAGAAGGTGTTCCAGGGCTCGCAAAAACCTTGGCAATTAACACCCTTTCTCAAGCAGTACATGGAAGCTTCAGTAGAATTCAGTTTACGCCAGATCTTTTACCTGCAGATGTTGTGGGAACGATGATCTATAATATGAAGGTGAATGATTTCAGCATTAAAAAAGGACCGATTTTCGCCAATTTTGTGCTGGCAGATGAGATTAACCGTGCTCCCGCAAAAGTGCAGTCGGCTTTATTAGAAGCTATGCAGGAAAAGCAAGTTACTATTGGAGACGAAACTTTTATTTTAGATCGACCATTTTTAGTGATGGCTACGCAAAACCCGGTGGAGCAAGAAGGAACCTATCCGTTGCCGGAAGCACAGGTGGATAGATTTATGTTGAAGACGGTGATAGATTATCCTCAAATGGCTCATGAGCAGCTTATAATGAGGGCTAATTTGAAAGGAGGCTTCGAAAAAGTAAATCAGGTGGTGAGCTTAGAGCAAATTGCCAGAGCGCAAGCGGCGGTTCGAGAAGTGTATATGGACGAGAAGATCGAAAAATACATTTTAGATATCGTCTTTGCTACCAGAAATCCTGAAAAATATAATCTCCCAGATTTAAAACCACTAATCAACTTTGGAGCTTCTCCAAGAGGAAGTATCAATTTGGCAATCGCTGCTAAATGTTATGCTTTTATAAAACGCAGAGGTTATGTGATTCCTGAAGACGTGCGAGCCATCGTGTACGATGTGCTTAGACACAGAATTGGAATTACCTATGAAGCCGAAGCAGAAAATGTAACTTCCGAAGATATTATCCAGAAGATCATTAACGAGGTAGAAGTACCTTAGAATGATTTTTAAATAACACACCTTCCAAAAAATAATCTTATTCCACATTCATCAGAGCTTTAAAAGCTATGGATACCAAAGAACTCCTTAAGAAAGTCCGAAAAATTGAGATCAAGACCAGACGCTTGAGCAATCACGTGTTTGGCGGCGAATATCATTCTACCTTTAAAGGTCGAGGGATGACTTTTAGTGAAGTTCGGAGTTATCAATTTGGTGATGATGTGCGAAGTATAGATTGGAATGTTACCGCTAGATATAATGAGCCTTTTGTAAAGGTTTTCGAGGAAGAGCGAGAGTTAACCATGATGTTGGTGGTGGATATTTCCGGATCTGAATTTTTTGGAACGAGCCAACAGTCTAAAAAAGAAATTGTTACTGAAATCGCTGCGACTTTAGCATTTTCGGCCACTCAAAACAATGATAAAATTGGTTTGTTGTTATTTTCAGATCAAATGGAATTATTTATTCCGCCGAAAAAGGGAAGATCTCATGTGCTTCGAATTATTCGGGAATTGCTTGAATTTGAACCTAAAGGCAGAAAGACAGATCTAGTTGAAGCTCTTAAATATGTGAGTAATGTGATGAAAAAGAAAGCGATCATTTTTGTGCTTTCAGATTTTATGACAGATGGCTATCAGCAAACTTTAAAAATCCTTAGCGGAAAGCACGACGTTACCGGGATTCGAATTTACGATGCGCGTGAAGAGGAAATTCCTAATCTTGGGTTGGTACAAATGTTAGATGGAGAGACCGGAGAGATGATGATGGTGAACACCGGCGCTAAATCTGTTAGAACCGCATATGCTAAATATTTTAGAGAGCGTGAAGATTATTTTAAAGATAGCTTTAATAAAAGTGGTGCGGGCACTATAAATGCTCGAGTAGATGAAAGTTATGTGAAAAAATTGTTGGGATATTTTAAAAGAAGAGGCTAAGGATTTATAATGACAAAAAAATATTCAACATTTAGAAAGTTCGGTTTACTTACTATGCAACGGGCTTATATTTTTAATATTTTCAGTGTAGCGAAAGGCTTCGGAAAAATGACATTTTTCGGATTGCTCTTATTTTCATCTTTGAATTCTTTTGCTCAAAATCCGAAAATTTCTGCCGGAATAGATTCGACTTCCATAAAAATTGGAGAGCAAATAAAATATCAGATCTCTGTTGAAGCAGATTCAACAGCATTGGTGGTTTTTCCGGAAGGAGCAAGCTTTAATCCTTTAGAAGTAGTGGAATCTTTAGCTGCCGATACTTCCAGAATAGAAAATAGATTCAGATTACTTAAAGAATATTATTTAACTCAGTTTGATTCGGGGAGTTATACCATTCCGCAGCAACGAATTTTAATAAATGAAAGGCCCTTTTTAACCGATTCTTTTCAGGTGGAGGTTGCCGATGTGGTGGTAGATACTACCAAACAAAAAATGTTTCCTATAAAACCGGCCATGGAAGTGCCTTCCGGTTTTGAAATTCCAAACTGGATTTGGTGGGTGTTGGGAATATTGATATTAGCAGGAGTTGCCTTTTATTTTATCCGAAGAAAAAAGAAAAGAGATGCTGCAATTAAAGAATTACCACCCTATGAAAGGGCTTTATTTGAATTGGAGCAATTGGATAAATCTCATTTATTGGAAAATAGGCAAACCAAGGAATACTATTCAAAATTAACCGAAGCGGTAAGACGATATATAGAAGATGAGGTGCATTTACGCGCAATGGAAAGTACCACTTCAGAGCTTATTCATTTCTTGGAAATCAAAAAAGAAACTGGAGAGCTCAAGTTAAGTGAACAAACAATTACAGATCTTCAGGTGATCCTTCAACGTGCCGATCTCGCAAAATTTGCCAATACGAAGCCGGATATTATTACCGCTAAAAGCGATAGATCTAAGATTGAACATGTAATTATAGATACAAAGGCCGCAATTCCTGAGCCTACAGAAGAGGAATTACTAAAAGATGAAGAATACAGACAACTTCAGTTAAAAAAGAGGAAAAAGAAGAAGATTATTACTGCCTCACTTGCAGGATTGGTTTTAATTTTCATCGTTGGAACCATTTTGGTAAACACGAAAGGCTATGATTATTTGGTAGACTTTTTTGGTGGCAATCCAACAAAAGAATTACTGGATGGCGAGTGGATCCAAAGTGAATATGGAGATCCATCGGTGAGCATTATTACTCCGCGAGTCCTTAAACGTGGCGAGATAGATATGCCAAATGAAGCCAAGGAAATGTTGGTTGGCAATGAAACTTTTATCGATGGGATGCTGGAAGAAGAGCTGTACGTGGTTTTAAGTACAGTAAGATTTCAAGAAGGTGTGAAATTTGAATTGGATACTGCGGTGGAAGGTGTTTATGCCAACTTGGAAAAGAAAGGGGCTAAGAATATTATCACAAAAGATGAAACTTATATCACTTTGGAAGGGGTAGAGGGAGTAAAAGTCTTCGGAACATTAGAAATGGAAATTCCGAAAAAGGATAGAAGCATTAATAAAAAATATATCATTCTGAATTTTGCGGTAAATGGCGGTTTTCAGCAAATAACTGTGATCTATAACGAGCAGGATGCGTATGCGGATGAGATTGCAAATAGAATAATCAATTCCGTTGAATTTGAAAAAACCACAAATTAATGTTTGACAATTTCACATTTGAGAATCCGGAGTTTTTCTGGCTTTTGGTTTTATTACCAATAGCAGCGGTTTGGTATTTTTGGAAACGGGATAAACTACAGGCTTCCTTAAAGATGTCCAGCATCCAAGGTTTTAAAAAGAACCGTAGTGTGTTGCCATACCTAAAACATGGGTTATTTATCCTGCGTTTAGCTGCTTTAGCTTTTCTAATCGTTGCAATGGCGAGACCTAGAACTACAGACATTTCAACAAAAACCACTTCTACAGAAGGGATAGATATAGTATTGGCAATAGATGTCTCCGCAAGTATGTTGGCTCGCGATCTTAAACCAAATAGATTGGAAGCCTTGAAAGAAGTGGCTAGTGAATTTATTAAGGGCAGACCAACAGATAGAATTGGATTGGTGCAATATGCAGGAGAAAGCTTTACGAAAACCCCGATTACCAGCGATAAGGCTGTCGTATTAAGTTCCTTAAAAGATATAGATTATAGTCCGGTTTTGGTAAATGGAACCGCTATTGGAATGGGTTTGGCAACATCGGTTAACAGGATCAAAGACAGCAAAGCTTTAAGTAAAGTGATTATTTTATTAACAGATGGAGTGAACAATGCCGGATTTATAGATCCTAAGATAGCAAGCGAATTGGCTGTTGAATATGGCATAAAAGTATATACTATTGGGGTGGGAAGCAATGGAATGGCGCTTTCGCCAATTGGTATTTTGCCCAATGGAAATTTCCAATACGGGAATCAGAAAGTTGAAATTGACGAAGATTTGCTGAAAGAAATTGCGCGTACCACCGGAGGAAAATATTTTAGAGCTACCAATAATAAGAAGTTGGAAGATATCTATGAAGAAATTGATAGTCTGGAAAAAACCGAAGTAGAAGAATTTAAATACTATAATTATCAGGAGAATTTTAGAATGTTGGTGTTAATCGCCGGATTCTTATTGCTGCTGGAATTATTTTTGAGGTTCACGATTTTTAGAAGTTTTATTTAGAGAAAAGCAGGAGCTAATTCTCACATTTATAAAGGAACACAGATGTATATTTTAGAAGACGAAAAATTTTTCTGGTTATTGCTGATCATTCCGGCATTGATAGTTCTTTTTATTGGCTTGTTATTTTGGAGAAAATCCAAGCAAAAGCATTTTGCGAGTCCGGAAATGCTGGAACAGCTCACTCCCGATAAGTCTGTTTTTAAGGCTTGGTTAAAATTCAGTTTATTATTATTGGCATTTGCTGTTTAATCTTTGCCTTGGTAAATCCTAAAATAGGAACCAAAATGGAAACGGTGACTAGGGAAGGGGTGGATATTGTTTTCGCTATAGATGTTTCTAAAAGTATGGAGGCAGAAGATGTTGCTCCAAACAGATTGGAAAAATCTAAACAATTGGTCACTCAGATCATCAATAATTTGGCGAGCGATAGAATTGGTATTATCGCCTATGCAGGAAGTGCTTTCCCGCAGCTTCCAATTACTACAGATTATGCTTCGGCTAAAATGTTTTTGCAGGCTATGAATACCGATATGGTTTCTTCTCAAGGAACCGCTATCAAAGAAGCGATCGAACTTTCTTCAACATATTTCAATGAAGAAGATGCCACCAGCAAAGTGCTTTTTATCATCAGTGACGGGGAAGATCATGAAGGGGATATTGGAAATGTGGCAAAAGAAGCTGCCGAAAAAGGGATACGTATCTTTACCATTGGAGTAGGTTCTATTAAAGGCGGGCCAATCCCGATTAAGAGGAATGGCGTGATTCAATCTTATAAAAAAGATCAGAATGGAGAGACGGTAATCACAAAGCTGAATGAAAATACCTTAAAGGAAATTGCAGATGATGCCGATGGAGAATATATTCAAGGGAATGTCACAAATTCAGTATTGGAAAAAGTGACAGAAAGCCTTCAGAAGTTAGATAAAACCGAGTTTGAAGCGAAACAATTTGCAGATTATCAGTCACAATTTCAGTGGTTTTTGGGATTGGCAATATTGTTGCTGCTTTTAGATGTGTTTTTATTTGAGCGAAAAACAAGATGGATCAAAAGATTGAATCTGTTTAACGAACATAAAAATTAAGATGAAGCACTTTTTCATAATTCATTTAACCCCTTCGCGCATCAATTTATTTTTGATGGGCTTTTTCTTGTTGTCTTTAGGTTTGCAAGCTCAAACGCTTCAGGAGAACGATAAAAAATTGGATAGGGAAACCAATAAGATCTTAAAAACTGCCGAAGAAGAATTGGGAGAAAACGATTTTTCTTCCGCAGAAGCTTCCTATAGAAAAGCGGTTTCAAAAAATGAAACTAGTACAAAAGCCAGATATAATATGGCCAATATGTACTACGGAAAAGAGAAGCCTGCACAAGCTACTTCCAGATACAAAGAGGCTGCAAAAGTGGCAGAAACAAAGGAAGAGAAGCATGATGTTTTTCATAATATGGGCAACTCCTATATGGAGCATAAAAAGTATGCTGAAGCAATAGCGGCTTATAAAAATGCGTTGAGAAATATCCCGACAGATGAAGAAACCAGATACAATTTGGCCTTAGCTAAGAAGATGTTGGAAAAAGAGCAACAAGAAAATAAAGATCAGGACGATAAGAAGGACGATCAAAAAGATAAAGAGCAGGAAAAAGAAGATCAGAATAAGGACAAGAAAGAGGACGATCAAGGAGAAAAGGATAAAAAAGAGCAAGGCGATAATAAAGAGAATGAAGGAGGAGATAAGGAAGAGGAGCCTAAAAAAGAACCTGAGAAGCAGGATGATAAAGGTGAGCCAAAGAATGAAAAAGAGCAAAAAGACGAGAAGGGTGAACAGGAAAAAGAGCAACCACAGCAGCCTCAACCGGGACAACTTTCTCCTCAGCAAATAAAAAATTTATTGGAAGCCATGAACAATGAAGAGAAAAAGGTTCAGGATAAAATAAATGCTGAAAAGGCAAAAGGAGCAAAAACAAAAACAGCCAAGGACTGGTAGCAAGAATAAAGAACTCGATAAAAAAGAGCATTAAAGAATGAAATTAAGAATAATCATACTGTCGTTTTTTCTAGCGATCTCTACGATTTCTGTTGCTCAGGTGAAGTTTGAAGCCAAAGCGAGCAAGAATAAGTTAGGTGTTAATGAACGCCTGCGAATAGATTTTGAAATGAATAAAGATGGGGACAATTTTAACCCGCCTTCTTTTAAAGGATTTACTGTTGTTGGAGGGCCTAATCAGGCGGTTAGCAACAGCTGGATCAATGGAAAACGCACCTATTCTAAAACCTATAGTTATTTTCTCGCACCAACCTCTCGAGGAAAATTCACGATAGGGCAGGCCGAGATCACCATAGACGACGATGTTTATAAGACAACCCCAATTCAGGTTGAGGTTACGGCTGCGGTAGAAACTCCTAAAGATGGGAACAATTCGGACTTTGTAGCTTCAGAAAACCTTCATCTAGTCGCCGAAATTTCCGATTCCAATCCGTTTTTGAATGAAGCCATCACGGTGGTTTATAAATTATATGTAAGTCCATTAGTGAGCGTGAGCAATTGGCGGGAAATGGATAGCCCGGTTTACAGCGATTTTTGGAGTCAGAATATAGACATTAGGCAGTTAAAAATTGAATCTGGAACTTATGAGGGAGAACCTTATAGGTATGTGGTGCTTAGAAAAACTATTTTATATCCTCAAAAAACAGGAGAACTGGAAATACAACCCTTGGCACTATCTGTATCTGTAGATGTGCCAAGTGAAAGACGAGATATATTTGGCGGCAGATTGTATACAACCGTGGATAAAACGGTTACTGCAGGTAAAAGAACAATTAATGTAAAGCCATTGCCACTCGCAAATAAACCGGCGAATTTTACAGGAGCCGTTGGAGATTTTGATTTTAAGGTAACATCTAGTAAGACCAAATTAGCTGCTACGGAATCTTTAACGTTAAAAGTACAGGTTTCGGGAAAAGGGAATTTAAAACTCTTTGATCTTCCAAAGCTGGAAGTGCCCAATTCTATAGAATTATACGAACCGGAACGCATTGAAAATGTACGAACAGATTTGAATGGAACTCAAGGGAGAATTGCAGATACGTATACTGTAGTGCCTAATCAAAAAGGTAATTTCCCTATTCCTGCCTTGTCGTTTTCTTATTTCGATCTAAGAAGTAAAAGTTATAAAACCATCAATGCTGAAGAAATTTTGTTGGAAGTATCGGCACCTCCGGCTAATTCGGCTTTTTCAACAGGGAATAATGTGAACAAACTTCCAGTGGAAGCCACCGGAAAACAGTTCGAATATATCAAGTTAAGCACTAATCTAAAGCCAATTAATTCCGGTCCTTTTTTGGGTTCAACATTATTTTGGACTTTTCTATCGCTCCCAATTGCTGTTGTGTTTTTAGGAATTATTCTCGGGAAAAAGAGACGAGAGATGGCTGAAGATATACAGGGTAAAAAGATTAAAAAAGCGAATCGTCTTGCAAAGAAATACCTTTCTGAGGCTAAGAATAATTTAGGAGATCAAAAGGCATTTTATATTGCATTGGAGCGGGCGTTGCACAATTATTTGAAAGCTAAGTTGCATATTCAGACCAACGAAATGAGCAAGGAAAAGATTTCCTCACTATTAAGCGAGAAGAATGTGGATCCTGAAACCAGCAAAGAGTTTATTTCTCTTGTAGAAAGCTGTGAGTTTGCAAGGTATGCTCCTTCGTCCAGTGTTTCGATGAATCAGGATTACGAAAAAGCCGCAACTAGCATTTCAGCATTAGATAAACAATTATAAGCATGAAAAGAATTTTCTTCCTCTTCCTTTTAATTTGTGCTCCAATGATGGGGCAGAGCAATGCTTTATTTGAAAAAGCTAATGAAGCCTATAATGATGGGGATTATCCTGAAGCTGTAAGCCGATACACCGAAGTGCTTAAAAATGGAGAAGAATCGGCAGAGTTATATTTCAACCTAGGAAATGCTCACTATAAACTCAATCATATAGCCGAAAGTATTTATAATTACGAAAAAGCTTTATTGTTAGATCCTGGAGACAAAACGATTCAAAACAATCTGGAATTTGCTAATAATATGGTGGTCGACGATATTAAAGCGGTGCCAAAATCTGGATTGTCTAATTTTATAAATGGAATTATTGGAGTATTTAGTTTTAATGGATGGGCGTGGATTGCAATCATTGGAGCGACCATTTTCGCAATTTTATTTCTGCTTTATTATTTCAGCCTTGGCAGTAAATGGAAACGCTTGTTTTTCACCATTTCAATTACAGCCGTAGTAATTGCCTTTATCTCCTTGATTTTTGCCTTTCATTTGAAAAATGTTACGGAGAACAATGAGTTTGCAATTGTTTTTGCTGAGGAAGTTGCTGTTAGAAATGAGCCAAACCCAAGAGGTAATGAACTTTTCCTATTACATGAGGGAACAAAAGTGCAAATTTTAAATACGTTCCAGGATTGGGTGCAATTGGAGCTAGAAAATGGCTCTACTGGCTGGATGTTGGAATCTGCCGTAAAATTTCTTTAATAGTTTTACCTATATCCCACCTTCAATAAGTTTAAATGCCTATATTTCCCATAGTGCTTAGTATTTAGTATTTTTGCATTTATGAAAAATTTCGCCTATTTATTAATAATTGTTATAGTTGGCTATGTTGTAGCTCCATCTATAATGGTCATGGTAGATAATCCTACTGAGATCTCTTTTATTGATGAAGAAGGCACCAAGGATAATACGACTGAACTGGATAAGAAAACCGAATTCTTTGACGAAAGTGAGTTTGGTAATTATTCTGTAACATCAGTCGAAAGTAGCTCTACTTCCTTGAGTTCAGTTCAGGTAGATAAAAGTTTTATACCTGACCCTATTTCCCCACCACCCCGCGTTTAATTACTAGTTTTCAGTTTTATAGATTAAAGAGATAGAATTTTGGATACGATCCAAAAATTCTAATTATAAATTATTTTTAAAATTAAATTTTGATATGATTACTTCAATAGTGAATAAAGAAAAGCAAACAAATTTTACTCCACAAACAGTATTAGAAGACCTTTTAGAAGGTAATAAAAGATTTACAAGTGCTAAAACATTAGATCGGGATTACTCCTCTCAATTAAAGCAAGCTGTAGAAGGGCAGTGGCCTAAAGCCGTTGTTTTAGGATGTATAGATTCTCGAGTACCCGTAGAGACAATTTTCGACCAAGGAGTAGGAGATTTATTTGTTGCACGTGTGGCAGGAAATTTCGAGAATACAGATATCTTAGGGAGTATGGAATATTCTTGTAAAGTAGCCGGTTCTAAATTGGTAATGGTTTTAGGTCATGAAAGTTGTGGTGCTGTTAAAGCAGCTTGCGACGATGTTAAACTAGGAAATATTACACATCTTTTAAGCAATATTAAACCAGCCGTAGAAGGAACAAAAGAAGATGGAGAAAGAAATTCTTCTAATCCGGAATTTGTTGCGAAGGTTATTGAAAATAATGTAAAAATGACCATTGAAAGAATTCGTGAAAAAAGCGAAATCTTGAAGGAAATGGAAGATAATGGAGAAATTAAAATTGTTGGTGGAGTTTATTCTATTTGCACAGGAGCAATAACCTTAATATAAAATATGAAAAATTTATTCTCAAATTTAAAAGGTGATATTTTTGGTGGTATTACCGCTGGTATCGTTGCTCTTCCGTTAGCACTTGCCTTTGGAGTGCAATCTGGACTTGGGCCAGATGCCGGTCTTTACGGTGCTATTTTTATAGGTTTTTTCGCATCTCTTTTTGGAGGAACTAACACGCAAATTTCAGGGCCTACTGCACCTATGACAGCGGTATCCATGGTGATTATTGCTGGAATTATTGCGGCTAACGATGGAGATGTAGCTAATGCGCTGCCTTACATCTTAATGGTTTTCCTTTTGGCCGGTTTAATGCAGGTAGTGCTTGGGGTGCTAAAATTAGGAAAGTATATTAAGTATATTCCTTATCCGGTGGTTTCTGGTTTCATGACGGCCATTGGGGTAATTATTTTAATTACACAATTTTTGCCTTTGTTAGGTTATTATGTTACAGATGATAAAGAATATATTTCGCAGTATACACCACAGGCAGAGGAAGTGATTCTTGAAAAAATTCTTCAGGATGAAGCAGGTGAAGGGGTTTTAGTGCTGGAAAATTTTCAGGAAACCATAAATCGCGCAGAAACGGTATCTGAAGCGGAAGTAGAGGCAGAGGCCTTGAATCTTGCAAAAAGTTCTAGTTCCGGGGTAATTGGTGCTATAAAAACTTTACCACGAGCCTTAGCGAATATTGATTATTTGGAATTATCATTGGCGCTGCTCACGGTTTTTATAATTTTTGGTTTTAAGCGAATTACAACCACGATCCCTAGTACGCTGGTGGCGTTGCTAGTGGTGTCGCTGGGTGCATATTTTTTAGGCCTAGATTATAAACCAATCCAGCAGATTCCAAGTGGATTCCCAATGCCTCATTTCGAAATCTTTGCAGATTTTAAACTGGCAATGCTCACCCCTTATATTTTCACCGCGTTGACATTGGCATTATTGGGAGCGATCGATTCCTTATTAACATCTGTAGTTGCAGATAATATGACCAAGACCAAACACAATCCTAATAAGGAATTGGTGGGTCAAGGTATTGGAAATAGTGTTGCGGCTTTATTTGGAGGAATTCCGGGAGCAGGAGCAACTATTAGAACGGTAGTAAACATTAATTCTGGAGGTAAAACTAGATTATCGGGGATGATGGCTTCTATACTATTATTAGTTGTATTATTAGCATTAGGGCCTATTGCATCTCAAATTCCTGCCGCAGTTTTAGCGGGAATTCTTATTACTGTAGGTATTGGTGTAATGGATTATAAAGGCTTAAAAGCAATTCCTCATATGCCACGTACAGAAGTAGTAATTATGTTGGTAGTAATGCTCTTAGCAACTTTTTGGAATCTAGTGTATGCTGTGGGAATAGGACTTGTAATTGCTTCCTTGATTTTCATGAAGAAAATGGGAGAAGTGTCTGCCATGCAGGCGAAAGTTGTCCCATTAGGAGCTGCTGACGAGATGCTTAATAGAACGGATGAAAAAGCTTTACCAACGAATTTAAAAGAAGAAGTATTTATTAAGAGGTTGGAAGGTCCATTGTTCTTTGGTTATACGAGTGACTTTCAGCTTTTGGCGAATCAAATTCCAAGTACAGCATCTCATGTAATTGTAAAAATGGGAAGAGTACCTTATATAGATCAATCTGGGTTATATGCTTTGGAGGATGTATTATTGAAACTTCAGCAGGATGGAGTGACGGTTCTTATTTCTGGTTTGCAAGAACAGCCAAGGTTGTTGATGGAAAAAATCGATATTATTCCAGATTTGGTAAGTAACGATCACATATTTTCCAACTTCTCAAGTTGTATGGAATATGTAAAAGCTAATGTAGAAGACAGAGTGACCTCTATTTAAAAGTTAGGTCTCTTTAACCAAAAAACCCGAACATGTATGTGTTCGGGTTTTTTTTTATTTTGTTAATGAATTTGTTAAGCTTCAGATTCTTCTCCCTCTTTAATAAGATCCAATTCCCGTGCTTCTCTTAGAATTGCCGGGATAAAGTTTGGCGCTATCGTTCTAATAGGAGCATACAAAATGGAGTCTTCCAAGGTTTCTTCTTCCACGATATTGATATCCTCATTTGTAGAACCAAAGAACATTATCACTACACTAACCACAAAAGCCACTTTTAAAAAGCCAAAACCGGCACCAATTAATTTATTTAGAAGTCCGAGAGCAGCAAAACCTGCTACTTTGGTAAGAAATTTCCCGGCTAGTGAAATTAAGAACACAACCATTATAAAGGTGATAGCGAAAGATGCTAGATTAACAAACCTCATATTCCAGGAAACTCTTTCAACTAAATAATCGCTTAAATAATGCGAAAAATAGACCGCAATATAAATTCCTAGAATAAAACCAATTAAGGAAGCCAGTTCAGCAAAAAAACCACGAAAAAAACCTCGTACAAGTCCGTATAATAGGATTACGCCTAATATAATATCTACAATATTCATCTTTTTTGGATAGTGTTACAAGCCCTAAGATACGTATCTTTGCCAAATGGCAAGAGATGAACAATTAAAAGAGCGATGGGGAGTTTTGCAACAAAAAATCTCCAATCAGTTTGCAGATGGAGATTTGTTAGATCTGGACGCAATTATATATTTGGTGGGCGTTCAGGAATTGGGACAACCGCACAGAAAATTCAAAAAAGATCATAAACTAGATTTAATGCATATCGCGATATGTAGGCTTTTAGAACCTTATGGGTATTATGAATTCGAATATTTTGATGAAGATAGTTGGCCGCATTATAAAACTTTAGAAGCGTTACCTAGCCTAAAAGCTGGGGAGCAATCGGTTTTAATGAAAGAAGCGATCGTAAACTATTTTTTAGAAAAAGGATATATAGAATAAGCTAAATTGGATAGTAGGCAAAATGCTCAATTTTAGTAAATTTGCCCCTCTTTAAAGAAATGTATTGATGATTGATAAGATAAAGGAGCATATTTCGAAAGTAGAAGGATTTAATTCAGATAATCCTGCAGAAATAGAAGCTTTCAGAATTGAATATTTGGGAAAGAAAGGTTTTTTAAATCAGTTTTTTGCTGAATTTAAAAACGTGCCTAACGATCAGAAAAAAGATTTTGGTCAAGCCATTAATACACTAAAAAATGCTGCTACCGAGAAAGTAGCTACTTTAAAGGAAGCCTTAGAAGGCAAGCAAGAAGAAAAAGGGAAGTATGGCGATCTTACAAGACCATCTGAGCCTATTCAAATAGGAAGCAGGCACCCAATTTCTATTGTTAAAAATCAGATTATCGAGATCTTTTCGAATATTGGTTTCAATGTTTCTGAAGGACCAGAAATTGAAGATGATTGGCATAATTTTACAGCATTAAATCTTCCGGAATATCACCCTGCGAGAGATATGCAGGATACATTTTTTATCCAAACAGACCCGTCAGATATTTTATTGCGTACCCACACTTCGTCTGTACAGGTGCGATATATGGAGGAAAACAAACCGCCAATTAGAACCATTTCTCCGGGAAGGGTTTTTAGAAACGAAGCAATTTCAGCAAGATCACATTGTATCTTTCATCAAGTTGAAGGATTGTACATAGATAAAGATGTTTCGTTTGCAGATCTTAAGCAAACCTTGTTATATTTTACAAAACAACTCTTCGGGAAATCTAAAATAAGACTTAGACCTTCTTACTTCCCTTTTACAGAGCCAAGTGCTGAAGTAGATATTTATTGGGGACTGGAAACAGAAACCGATTATCGTATCACAAAAGGAACCGGTTGGTTAGAAATTATGGGTTGCGGAATGGTAGATCCAAATGTCTTAAAGAACTGCGGAATTGACCCTACGGAATATTCAGGTTTTGCTTTTGGAATGGGAATAGAGCGAATTGCGATGTTATTATACCAAATAGGAGATATTAGAATGTTTTACGAGAATGATGTACGTTTCTTGGAGCAATTTAAATCGGCTTTGTAATTGAGAAAAGATATTGAAATACCTGAAGTAAACGATGTTTATGTTGCGGCTGTGTACGAACAGCATCCGGAATATAAAACGATGGATTGGAATGTCTATATTATCAATGACAAAAAGATTCCGTTGGAGATGATCCTTATTGTTGCCAGCGGCTCTAACGATAAGAAGATCACTCCTGCTATGAGGCATTCTATAAAAGTGCTTCCCGCTAAATACTTCGCCAAAATCGAATTCTTACAAGAGAAGTTATTGCAATTAGACAACAAATTTGCTATTACCTTTTTTGCCGATGGGAAAATGTATGAACGCACATTTACACTGCCAATGAACACGGTGAAAGAAACTGCGTTGGGAGAAATCCCGATTATGAATTTGAAAGGTATTTTAGCAGAATAGTTTGCTATTCGCTTACCTGTTTCTTCTTAGCTTTAAAAAGTTTAGGCATATTCATTAGAATTACAGATCCTAGAATAATTATAATTCCAATCCACTGATACACATTTATTACTTCGTCCAATAATAAGTAAGCTAAAATCACAGCTACAGGAAGTTCTACAGAAGATATAATTGCTCCCAAACCTACATTTATCTTAGGCATTCCACTTGTAAAAAGGATTGGAGGCAAGATAGTTCCAAATAGAGCCAAGATTAATCCCCACTTTTTAAAGATGTCTAAATTGAATTGCTCTATTAGAAACGGAGCAGAGATAATTGCGATTATAAGGGTGCCGCCTAACATCATCCACAAACTTCTTCTAAAGGAATGTAAATGCAATGCTAAGATGTTCGAAGTATAAATGGTTACAGTATAAGACAAAGCCGCTAAAAGTCCCCAGCCAACACCTCGCCAATCTAATTCCAGAGAGTCCATTAAGATGTTTGTTGCCAAAACAGTTCCAATAAGAATTACTATTACGGCAAGTATCTTATTTAATCCAGGTTTTTTCTTGGTCATGAAAGCCTCCAACAAAACTCCCATCCAAACACTTTGCATCAATAGAACGATTCCTATAGAAACCGGAATATATTTAACTGCGATATAGTAAAAGATACTGGTAAGACCTAAAGAAGTTCCTGCAGCCATAAGCTTTAAGATACTTTTGGTCTTGGTTTCCTCTACATAGTTCTGTTTTTCTTTTACGAATAAGAAATTTATAATTATGAGTCCGATAAGACCTAACAGCATTTGAGAAAAAGTGATTTCATAGGAGGTATAACCTTCAGCATAAGCCATTTTCACAAAAGTAGTAAGCATTCCATAGCTGGATGCTCCTAAAGCAACCAAAAGGCTGCCTTTTAGGATAGAGTTATTCATAAATTAAGTATAGATGTTTTGGAAAGCAGAAAGTTTAAGTTAATCCAGCTTTTCGGCAAGTTTTTTAAATACCATTTTCGGGTTTTCCCCCTCGTATAATATGCTGTATACAGCGTCGATAATAGGGGTTTTTGCCCCTTTCTCTTTGTTTATTTTATAAGCACTCTCGGTAGCATAATAACCTTCGGCCACCATGCTCATTTCCATTTGTGCACTTTTAACGGTGTAGCCTTTACCTATCATATTCCCAAACATTCTATTTCTACTAAACACAGAATATCCGGTTACCAATAGATCTCCCAGATAGGCAGAATCGTTGATGTTTCGCTTCATCTTATGTACCTTCTTAATGAACTTTTTCATCTCTCGAATGGCGTTACTCATTAAAACACTCTGGAAATTATCGCCATAACCTAGTCCGTGTGCGATACCGGCAGCTATTGCATAAATATTTTTAAGCATGGCAGCATACTCAGTTCCGTTTACATCGTCGCTGGTTTTACAAGTGATATAATCACTTTGCAAGTGTGCCGCCATAATCTTCGCTTTTTCTTCATCCAAACAAGCTATTGTAAGATAAGAAAGACGCTCCAAAGCTACTTCTTCTGCATGACAAGGTCCTGTAATTACACCTATATTGTCATCTGGAACATCATATTCCTGATTAAAATGCTCTCCTACAATTAAACTAGTTTCCGGCACAATACCTTTAATTGCTGAAAAGATCACTTTTCCATCTAGAGATTCGGTTAGATAATCCAATTCTCTTTTTACAAATGCTGAAGGGATGGCAAATATTAGATAATCTGAATTTCTTACTACTTCATTAATATCACTGCTTAAATGAAGTTGCTTCACATCAAATTCAACAGAACTTAAATAGTTAGGGTTATGATCTTGTGTTCTTATATGTTCTATGGCTGTTTCGCTTCGCATGTACCAATTAATCTCATCAAGATTTTCGGTTAACATTTTCACGATTGCTGTGGCCCAACTTCCGCCACCAAATACACCAAATTTGAGAGTGTTATTCATAATTTATTTTCTTCGCTTCAAAAATACATATTTTAAACATAAAGTAATTTCTTCCGATTTTTTATTGGCCAACTACAATCTTTTTATTTTTAAACCGTTATAAAATGGAAGAATGGTAGTGTAAATATTATCATCTTCAGATTTAGTTTTTTGGTTGGTTATTTATTGAAACAGCGTAGGGTTTACAAAGCTCTGCGCTGTTTTTTTAAATACTAACAAAACTTTAATACAAATAATATAGTTTGTGTAAGGCTGAATTTGTAATTTGTAGGAAGAAAACTAACCAAAAAAAATATAATGGGATTATTCACTTTTATTAAGAATGCCGGAGCCAAAATTTTTGGATCTAAGAAAAATACTAGAGATAAAGCTGCTGTAGTAACTGCTGAAAAAGAGAGGGAAGAGGAGTTGGAAAACGCAAAAGCAGCCCAAAAATTAGAAACAACTATCCATGATCTTAATCTAAAAGTTCAAAATCTTAAAATTCATATTGAAGATGATATGGCCACGATAAGTGGGAAAGCATACGATCAATCGACTAGAGAAAAGATTATTTTAGTAGTTGGAAATGTAGATGGAATTGCGCAGGTAGACGATAATATGGAGGTGGAGAATAAAGAACCTGAAGCTGTATTCCATACTGTAGAAAGAGGAGATACATTAAGTAAAATAGCAAAAGAACATTACGGATCTGCAAATAAATATCCAGAGATATTTGAAGCAAATAAACCAATGCTTACAGATCCAGATAAAATATATCCGGGACAAGTTTTACGAATTCCGGCTTTGAAAAAGTAAAGGATTAATGTTTAATTAAAGGACTGTTTAAAAAATTTGAGGTGTTATATTGAGCGCAGTCGAAGTGCTATGTTATAGTTCCACAATGAAAAAAGTAGGATCAATTAACTCAACTGGAAGATCAACATAATTTTTTAAACAGTTTTTTTATTTATAAAAGTTCATCTTATCTAAATAGTTCCACACTTTCTCGGGTATCATGGGCCTAATATTCTTTCCTTCTTTAACAGCCTTTCTTATAAATGTTGAAGACAGTTCGATAATTGGAGCAGGCACACGTGTAATTTTTTTGTGATCAATAAATTCATTTTCTACCAAGCCATTGGATATTCTTGGATATACAAAAATGGAATATCGCTCTAAGATTACCTCATAATTCCTCCATTTATGGAAACTCTTCAAATTGTCCTCTCCCATAATTAGCGCAAATTCCAGATCTGGATATTTCTCTTCTAACTGGATCAAGGTTTTTATGGTGTAATTTGGTTGTGGAAGACCAAATTCGATATCACTAGGTTTTAACTTAGGGTAATCTTCACAGGCTTTATAAACCATCTCTAAGCGATGATGATTATCTAGCAAGCTACTTTTCTTTTTAAAAGGATTATGAGGCGTAACAACCATCCAAACTTCATCCAGCTCAGAGAATTCCACCATATAATTGGCAATTATAAGGTGTCCGGAATGGATAGGGTTAAATGTGCCAAAATAAAGACCTACCTTTTTTTTCATTCTACTTCGCTATTGGCCTCTACAAAAGTGGAAACAAGATCATAAGCTTCATCCAGTGCCACTTGTAAATTGTTGTTTTCTATTATAAAATCGAATTGGGG
>NZ_AJLT01000037.1 GCF_000258765.1 Gillisia marina | reverse complement strand
AAGTGTCCTGAATATCAGAGCCTGAAACATCGGTTTCCTCCTTACTACAAGAGGTAAATAGTAATGCGACAACAATCACAAAACTCAAGTAATAGTTAATTTTTTTCATGATTAAACAGTTTAGATTAATAATATATTTAGAATGGTTAATAAAAGTTACTACGTAAATAGTCCTGCAGGGTACTACTACATCAGATTAAAAATGCTCATTTAATGGGGTATCCAATATTAAAACAAGAAGGCGCAGGTGGGGGTGTCTTAACTTGTTATCCGTAAAGATATACTGAATAAGAGATTTATACCTATGGGGGTTTTTACCCATAATTTAGAATAAGCCATAGTCGCTAATGAGTGCTACAAATCGATTAAATTATGATTTATAGCGTAAATAATGCTTTCCAGAATAGTATCAGAATTTGTACGCTTAACGATGTTTGCTCTATGTTTTTCTATAGTCTTAGGAGAGATAAAGAGGGTGTCAGAAATTTCTTTCGTTTTATATCCCTTACACAATAATTGAATAATTTCTTTTTCTCTTTTTGTAAAACTAAATTCTGCCAAATTGGAGTTCTCTTCAAAGCATTTCTTAACTTTTTCAGAATGACTTCCTACCTTATCTTTTATCACAGAGTTGTCATCGTAAAAATGAATCATCATTATAAATTGACCGTGGATCATTTTATCCAATTTGCTAAAACTAATTTTGGCATTTCTAATTTTCTTATCTTTTAGCTGTAGTGCTGTTTTGGTAACCGCCTTCATATGCTTTCCTCGCGCAAAGTTTCTTAGACTGGCTCTAACTTTGGTTTTATTCTCACAATCAACAAAATCGGTCAATTTAAGATCCTCCATTTTATCTATTTTAAAGGATTGCTTAAAAGAATCATTCATAGCAATAATAGAATCTTGATGAAGAAGAACTACCGGGTTTAATAGTAGATTGAATAATCCTAAAAAAGAATCTTTCCAATAATTAGTAATAGAAAATTTAGAATGGACTTGCTGAATTATTCTACTAAATATTGCAGAATAGGGCGTGGATGTATAAATGATCTCATTTATAAAATCTTTATATTCTTTTTCAATCCCTTGCTTAAAATTTTCATCGGCATACATTACCAACCAGCATTTATTCAAAAAATGTGTGGACTTAAAATTTGAAATATTCTTTAAGCTCTTTGGTGGTAAAGAAGTTTGATCTATGAAGATAATATCCGGCAATAAATCTACAGCAAGATTATATCCAGAATGCATGGAATTCACACTGCAAATTTCGCAATGAACACTTAAATTTTCCTTCAGTTGAGTTATTAATTCTATTTGGTCCCCTATAATTAATAGCTGCTTTTTATTTGTTCTCATTCCTAACAACTGTGTTTATATTAATTAATTCAGCTTGTAGGTTTAAAAAATTTGGGCATGAAATTTAGTGTCGCAAAAGCGATATTTTTTTGGGAGGAAGGGGGTGAAAAAGTTTTTTTAAAATTTTGCCTGAATTAAGGCAATAATTGTGGGGAAAAAATCAGATTATAAATATAAGGGAAAACACCCACACAAAAATTATTTTAATGGTAATATTACCCTGACAGCCAACATGTTAAATAATCTTTTTAAGGTATCAATTTATCGATGAAAATTTAATTTAGATAATCGATTTCAAAATTTTCATCAGTTATCTTAAGTCATTCTTAAAGACTACTCTAAATTTCAATCCCAGTTGGAATTAGTAAGCATTCCTAAACTTGAAGTTTTACCTTTAAATTAACAAGCCTTAATTAAAGCTTACTTTTTAGTTAGCAACAGTTTAAGTACCTTTGCGGACTTGATAAAAAATATGGCTAAAGCTGAAGAAAACATTGAGGTATTAGGGGCTCGTGTTCATAATTTAAAAAATATAGATGTTACTATTCCTCGTGAAAAATTAGTAGTTATAACCGGGCTTTCCGGATCTGGAAAATCATCCCTAGCATTCGATACTATTTATGCTGAAGGACAGCGCCGTTATATTGAAACTTTTTCATCTTATGCTAGACAATTCCTTGGCGGAATGGAGCGACCGGATGTAGATAAAATTGAAGGTTTATCTCCAGTAATTGCCATAGAACAAAAAACCACTAGTAAAAATCCAAGAAGTACCGTTGGTACTATTACCGAAATATATGATTTTTTAAGACTGCTTTTCGCTAGAACCGGAGATGCATTTAGTTATAATACCGGCGAAAAAATGGTAAGTTATAATGATGAGCAAATTAAAGAGCTTATTATTAAGAATTTTCTCGGTAAAAAAATAAGTATCCTTGCGCCAGTTGTTAGATCAAGGAAAGGACATTACCGCGAATTATTCGAACAAATTGCAAAACAAGGTTTTGTAAAAGTTAGAACCGATGGTGAAGTTCGGGATCTAATAAAAGGAATGAAACTGGACAGATACAAAATTCATGAGATTGAAATTGTTGTAGATCGTTTAAAGATCGATGAGAATGCAGAAGACAATAAAAGATTAGAGGAAAGTATTAAAACTGCCATGTATCATGGAGAAGATGTTTTAATGGTGTTAGACCAAGATTCCGAAGAAATTAGATACTTCAGTAGAAATCTTATGTGTCCAACTTCCGGAATTTCTTATCCTAATCCAGAGCCAAATAATTTCTCCTTCAATTCCCCAAAAGGCGCTTGCCCTAATTGCAACGGTATTGGAACCCTGCATAAAATTAATGTAGATAAAGTGATTCCGAAGAAAAATCTTTCTATTAAGAATGGAGCTTTAGTACCACACGGGCCTCAAAAAAAGAGCTGGGTATTTTCTCAATTAGAACTTATTGCTGAACGATTTGAGTTTAAATTAAGTGATCCGGTAGAAAAAATACCAGAAGCTGCTTTGGAAATGATCCTTTTTGGAGGTAAAGAAAAATTCTCCAAGCAATCTGAAACCTTAGGAATAACAAGAGACTTTAAAATTGATTTTGAAGGAGTTGCAACCTTTATAGAGAACACCTATAATAATAACGAATCTACTTCTTTAAGACGTTGGGCAAAGGAGTATATGGATAAAATAGAATGTCCGGTATGTCATGGCAGCAGATTGCGTCAAGAATCATTGTATTTCAAGATCAACAATCAGAATATTGCAGAACTCGCAAATAAAGATATTACAGATCTTGCCAGCTGGTTTTCAAATTTAGAAGCCAGCCTTTCAGAAAAACAATTACAGATAGCTTCCGAAGTTATTAAGGAAATCCGCACAAGATTACAGTTTTTAGTAGATGTAGGACTTACCTATTTATCGCTTAACAGGAGTTCCAAAACCCTTTCTGGAGGAGAAGCTCAAAGAATTAGATTGGCCACACAAATTGGATCACAACTTGTTGGCGTGCTCTACATTCTAGATGAACCAAGTATTGGCTTGCACCAACGTGACAACGAAAAACTGATAAATTCCTTAGAATCGCTTAGAGATATTGGAAATTCTGTAATTGTTGTGGAACATGATAAAGACATGATAGAGCGTGCAGATCATGTAATAGATATTGGTCCTAAAGCAGGGAAACATGGTGGTGAGATTATAAGCGAAGGTACACCGGCGCAAATAAAGAAACACAGTACAATTACCGCATCTTACCTTAATGGAACCATGGAAATTGAGGTTCCTAAAAAACGAAGAAAAGGAAACGGAAAAAATATTACACTTAGTGGAGCCACAGGAAACAACTTAAAAAAATGTTACTGTAAAGATTCCTCTAGGTAAAATGATCGCGGTTACAGGCGTCTCCGGAAGTGGAAAATCTACATTGATAAACGAAACGCTATATCCTATTATGAATGCCTTTTACTTTAATGGAGTAAAGGTACCAATGCCATACAAAAGCATTAAAGGACTAGAGCATATAGATAAAGTAATAGATATTAATCAATCGCCTATTGGTAGGACTCCTCGATCGAACCCTGCAACCTATACCGGTTTATTTTCTGAAGTAAGAAATCTATTTGCTAAAACTCCAGAATCGCTGATTAGAGGATATAAACCGGGAAGATTTAGTTTTAATGTAAAAGGAGGAAGGTGTGAAACCTGCAGAGGTGGAGGACTTCGAGTTATTGAAATGAATTTTCTACCAGATGTTTATGTAGAATGTGAAACCTGCCAAGGAAAAAGATTCAACAGGGAAACGCTGGAAATTAGATATAAAGGAAAATCTATCTCAGATGTTTTGGAGATGACCATTGAAGAGGCAACAGATTTCTTTGAATTGATTCCGAAGATCTATAGAAAATTAAAAACTTTAAGAGACGTTGGATTAGGTTACATTACACTTGGCCAGCAAAGTACTACGCTATCTGGCGGGGAAGCCCAAAGGATAAAGCTTTCTACAGAGCTTTCTAAGCGTGATACCGGAAATACTTTTTATATATTAGACGAGCCTACCACCGGTCTTCATTTTGAAGACGTTCGAGTTTTAATGGACGTGCTTAATAAATTAGCAGATAAAGGAAATACGGTAGTTATTATAGAACATAATTTAGATGTTATAAAATTAGCCGACCATATTATAGACATTGGTTACGAAGGCGGAAAAAATGGTGGGGAAGTAATAGTTACCGGTACACCCGAAGCAGTTGCAAAGCATAAAAAAAAGCTACACTGCACACTATTTAAAAAAGGAATTAAAATAAATTAAGATTTTGAACGATACAGAAATGAGAGCTAAGCAAGGAAATAAAGCGTGGAATCAAATTAAAACAAATGATTCTTGGGCTATTTTTAAAATAATGGGTGAATTTGTAAAAGGATATGAAAAACTAAGCCAAATTGGCCCCTGCGTTTCAGTTTTTGGATCTGCCCGTACAAAGCCGGATCAAAAATATTATAAGTTAACCGAAAAAATCGCTCAAAAAATTGTAGATCATGGATATGGAGTAATTACCGGAGGTGGCCCTGGAATTATGGAAGCCGGAAATAAAGGTGCGCATTTAGCCGGAGGAACTTCGGTTGGACTAAATATAGAGTTACCTTTTGAACAGCATGATAATCCATATATCGACCAGGATAAAAGTCTAGATTTCGATTATTTCTTTGTTAGAAAAGTAATGTTCGTTAAATATTCGCAAGGGTTTGTGGTAATGCCGGGAGGATTTGGAACTTTAGATGAACTATTTGAAGCAATCACTTTAATTCAAACCAATAAGATCGATAAATTTCCAATTATATTAGTTGGAACAGAATATTGGGGCGGATTAATAGACTGGATAAAAACGACCTTGTTAGACAGTTTCAAAAATATAAGTGATGGAGATATAGATTTATTACATGTTGTGGATACAGAAGATGAAGTAATCGCAATTCTAGATGATTTCTATGACGAATATAACTTGAGCCCTAACTTCTAAAACTGTGGTAATCTAGAATTCGTAAATAGTGTAGTGAACTCTTAAGATTCAATTATTCTCTAATTTATGTTGTCCCTTGAAAACTAAATTAATTTCATTTTTAATTATTAGTTTGTGCTTTACTGGTTTCAGTTTTGGACAAACCAATATGGATATTATTGCGGTGTTGAATGATTCTACCCGAACCTTTAATATTCAACATAAAATTGAATATGAAAATGCCAGTCAAGATACCTTAACCGCCATTTATTTAAATGATTGGGCCAATAGTTATAAGGACAAGTCTACTCCTTTAGCTAAGCGTTTTGCTGAAGATTATTTAAGAAGGTTTCATTTTGCCAAGACCGAAGAACGAGGGCACACTAGAATCTATAGTGTTACAGGAGAAAATTTGAAGCCTTATAGTTGGAATAGGCCTATAGATGCTGCCGATATTATAAAAATCGATTTAGACAAGCCATTATTTCCGGGTGAAAAACAAACTATAGATCTCCTGTATTCAGTAAAAATTCCATCAGATAAATTCACAAGATATGGGTATGATGATCAAGGCAATTTCAAATTAAATTATTGGTATGTAACTCCTGCTGTTTACAAAAACGGTTGGGAAATTTACAGCGACAAAAACTTAGGGAATCAATATACGCCTCCTGTTAATGTTAACATCAAGCTGTCTACTAGACCTTATTTGTACGTAGCTTCTCCTCTTAAAACTGAAAGATTTGTTACAGAAGACACCTATAAAACCACGTATTTATCTGGTACTAATAGCGTTTCTTCCCAATTATATCTTACAAAGTCCTACAGGTTCGAATCTATTCGGGCAAATTCCACAGAAATTGTTACTAACCTCGTGGATGAAGGTTTAAACAAGGAAATTAAAGGAATGTTGCTGTCCAGAATAATAAGTTTTCTTGAAGAAAGATTGGGAGATTATCCTCAGGCTTCAATTATGGTAACTCGGGATGAATATTTAAATAATCCGGTATATGGTCTTAATCAGTTACCAAGTTTTATAAGACCTTTTCCTGATGGTTTTCAATATGACATAAAACAGTTAAAAACCATTACCAATCAATTCATTAAAAACACCATTCTCATTAATCCAAGAAATGAACAATGGGTATACGATGCTCTTTTGATTTCTTTAATGATAGATTATGTAGATGAATATTACCCAAATATGAAACTTCTTGGAAATTTAAGCGATGTATTTGGAATAAGATGGTTCCATGCTTCAGATCTTGAATTTAACGATCAATATCCATTTTTGTACTTGCACATGGCAAGAATGAATATAGATCAGCCATTAACCACTGCGCAGGATTCGTTGGTAAAATTCAACAAGAATATCGCTAACGCCTATAAAGCAGGAACCGGATTAAAATATTTGGAGGATTACTTACAATCGGACGTGGTAAAAAGGTCGATTTCTGAATTCTACATTTCCAATGTTTTAAAACCAACTAGCGAGCAAGAATTTTTAAACATTCTTCAGAAGAACACCAAGAAAGATATCTCATGGTTCGAAAAGGATTACATCAATACCAGTGAAAAAATTGATTTTAAAATCAGTAAGCTTCGAAAAACTCCCGATTCCCTTCGCGTAACCATAAAAAATAAGAGAAATACCAGCATGCCTATTTCACTTTACGGGCTGAAAGATGGCGAAGTAATTTATAAAACTTGGGTAGATGGTATTACAGATACCAAAGAAGTTACAATTCCAAGAGATAGCATAGACAGGTTAGCATTAAATTATGAAGGGATTGCTCCGGAAGTTAACCAGCGAGATAATTACAGGAGAGTACGTACTTTATTAAATAGGCCGGTGCAGTTTAGGTTGTTCCAAGATGTAGAAGACCCAAGATATAATCAGTTTTTCTTTATGCCTGAATTTAATTACAACTTATATGACGGTATTTCTATAGGACCAAAACTTTATAATAAGACGTTCCTCAATAAAAACTTTGAATGGAAAATTTCACCAAAATTTGGTTTTACGAGTAAAACCATTGTAGGATCGGCGGGAGCAAACTATACAAGCTACCTCGATGATGAAAATCTTTTTGCGTTGCGCTTTGGAGCAGGTGGAACAAGATTCTCCTATGGTTACAACCTATTTTACGAAAAGTTTACTCCTTACGTGGGGCTTTTCTTTAGAAATTCCTATTTACGGGACAATCAGCGGCAGTCTTTAACCTTTAGAAATGTAAATGTTAAACAAGATCAAAATCCATTGAACCCTGTTGAACAACCAAAATATAACGTGGTTAACCTTGGTTATAACTATAGTGATACTAACCTTATAGATTATTTTAGAGCAGGTGTAGATTATCAAATAGCCAAAAATTTCAGTAAAGTTTCTTTAACTTTAGAATATCGAAAACTATTCAAGAGCAACCGACAAATCAACTTAAGGTTCTTCGCGGGTACTTTTCTCTTTAATGATGAAACAGATAACGACTATTTTAGTTTCGCATTAGACCGTCCTACAGATTATCTTTTCGACTATAATTACTATGGAAGAAGCCAAGACAGTGCTTATTCAGTCAGCAAATAATTGTTGCCGAAGGAGGCTTTAAATCTCAGTTGGAACCAGAATTTGCAAATCAATGGATTACAACAGCCAACGCTAGCACTAATCTTTGGAAATGGATTTATGCATATGGTGATATTGGATTAGTAAAGAATGAAGGTTTCAACCCTAAATTTGTATATGACTCAGGAGTTCGAATGAGTTTTGTAGCCGATTATTTTGAAGTCTTCTTACCTGTGTATTCTAATCTTGGTTGGGAAGTTGGTCAAAGAGGATATGAAGAGAAAATTAGGTTTATCGTAACTTTAGATATAAATACCCTTATTAGACTGTTTACCAGAGAATGGTATTAAAAAATAAATTTTTCCATCCTCTCATTTTAAGGATTATTTGTATTTCCCATTATACAATTCATAATATTAGATAGATATCATCTAGATAATTATCAAAAGTTCAAACATTTCAGTATTTTTTGCTGTATTATAGAATTTTACGCGCTTTTATTGAATTGTATTTAACCCTAGTTTTAGCTATATTTGTAACAATTCAAACATTATTTCATGCAAAGCGAAACTCAATCTAAAGAATCTATATCCTTTGAAGATTTTAAAACGCAGGTTTTAGAAGATTATAAAATTGCCGTTACCAGTAGAGAATGTAGTCTATTGGGGAGAAGAGAAGTATTAACGGGAAAAGCTAAATTCGGAATATTTGGCGATGGAAAAGAGATTCCACAGTTGGCGATGGCAAAAGCTTTCAAAAATGGAGATTTTCGCTCCGGTTATTATAGAGATCAAACCTTTATGATGGCGATTGGGGAACTTACAATCGAGCAGTTTTTTGCAGGATTGTATGCAGATACCAATATTGAAAATGAACCAATGTCTGGAGGTAGACAAATGGGAGGTCACTTTGCTACTCATAGCTTAGAGGCTGATGGAAGTTGGAAGAATTTAATGCAACAAAAAAATTCCAGCGCCGATATCTCACCAACAGCTGGACAAATGCCAAGACTTCTTGGATTGGCGCAAGCTTCTAAAATTTATAGAAATGTTGATGGCATAGATGCTGAAAAATTTTCGGATAATGGAAATGAAATTGCTTGGGGAACCATAGGGAATGCAAGTACTTCTGAAGGCCATTTTTGGGAAACCATCAACGCTGCAGGTGTATTGCAAGTGCCAATGGTGATGAGTGTTTGGGATGACGAATATGGAATTTCTGTTCATGCAAGACATCAAACTACAAAAGAAAATATTTCTGAGATTCTTAAAGGATTTCAGCGAGATGAAGATGATAAAGGCTACGAAATTATCGTAGTAAATGGATGGAACTATGTTGCACTTGTGGAGGCTTATGAGAAAGCTTCAGCGATTGCAAGATCCACCCACTCCCCTGTTCTTATTCACGTAAATGAACTTACTCAACCTCAAGGCCACTCTACTTCTGGATCGCACGAGCGTTATAAAGATGAGGATAGATTAACTTGGGAAAGAGCATTCGATTGTAATGTGAAGTTTAAGGAATGGGTCTTAGAAAACAATTTCGCAACTGAAGAAGAATTAGATGCGATAGACAAAGACATTAAAAAACAAGTAAGAGACGGTAAAAAAGCGGCTTGGACTGCTTATAGCCAACCTATGAAAGATCAACTTTCTGGGCTTTTACCGCTTTTAGAAAATGCGGCTTCAAATTCTGAAGACGAAGAAGCTATACTAGCTCTTAAAAATGAGCTTTCAGAAATTAAAGATCCGCTTAAAAAAGATCTTTTGGTAGCTGCTAGAAAGAGTTTACGCTATATGATTGGTATGGAGAGTGATGCTAAATCTGATTTAATAAATTGGATTGAAAACTACACTTCTACTTCTCAACCTGAATACAGCAGCAATCTTTATAGCGACTCTGCAAATAATGCACTTTCTATTGAAGAAGTTGCAGCTACATACGATGACGATGCAAAAGATGTGGATGCAAGAATTATTTTAAGAGACAATTTCGATAAAATTTTCGCTACAAAACCTGAAACACTAATTTTTGGAGAAGATAGTGGAGCTATTGGAGATGTTAATCAAGGTTTAGAAGGACTTCAGGAGAAATATGGAGATTTACGAGTAGCAGATGTTGGAATTCGTGAAGCGACTATTTTAGGGCAAGGTTTGGGAATGGCAATGAGAGGTTTGCGCCCTATTGCTGAAATTCAGTATTTGGACTATGTATTATATGCATTGCAAATAATGAGTGACGACCTTGCAACTCTTCAATACAGAACAAAAGGAAAGCAAAAAGCTCCGGTTATTATTAGAACCAGAGGACATAGATTAGAAGGTATTTGGCACAGTGGTTCCCCAATGGGTGCATTAGTTCATTTATTAAGAGGTATTCATATTTTAGTGCCCCGAAATATGACTAAAGCAGCAGGTTTCTATAACACCTTGTTAGAAGCAGATGAACCGGCATTGGTAGTAGAATGTTTAAATGGATACCGACTAAAAGAAAAATTACCAAACAATTTTGGAGAGTTTAGAACTCCGCTCGGGGTTGTTGAAACCATCAAAGAAGGATCGGATATTACCTTAGTATCGTACGGCTCTACTTTAAGATTGGTTGAGGAAGCTGCAAACGAATTAGAATTGGTAGGAATAAATGCTGAAGTAATTGATGTGCAATCGCTTTTACCTTTCGATTTAAATAAAGACATCGTAAAAAGTGTTGCTAAAACCAACAGACTTTTAGTGATAGATGAAGATGTTCCAGGTGGAGCTTCTGCTTATATCATGCAGGAAATTCTTGAGAACCAGAATGCTTATGTGCATCTAGATAGTAAGCCACAAACTTTAGCTGCTAAAGAACATAGACCAGCTTATGGAACCGATGGAGATTATTTCTCTAAACCTTCTACTGAAGACATTTACGAAAAGATCTACGAGATCATGAACGAAGCAAATCCTGCAAAATTTCCAAAACTGAGATAGAATTTTTAAATTAATGATGCAAAAAGCCCCGCTCTAAAATTAGAATGGGGCTTTCTGATTCTAAACCATATGTCACATCGAGCGTCACGATAGCTATCGGGATCGAGATGCTTCGACAAGCTCAGCATGACATTTCGGAATTAAAACATATAGATAGTGATGTCAAGCTGAACTAGTTTCAGCTTCTATTTTTAAATTTATTTTTTTTTTAGTTCCTGAAATAATTTCAGGAAGACGCTAAAATATTTATACCCTCAATGAGGGTTACGGCAACCATTTCTTTTCAAAATTAGGCTTGCGCTTTTCTAAAAAGGCGTCTCTACCTTCTTTCGCTTCATCTGTCATATATGCAAGTCTAGTTGCTTCTCCAGCAAAAACTTGTTGCCCAACCATTCCATCATCTGTAAGGTTCATGGCAAATTTCAGCATTTTAATAGAAGTAGGTGATTTTTCTAATATTTCCTGTGCCCACTCATAAGCTGTGTTTTCCAATTCAGCATGTGGAATCACGGCATTCACCATTCCCATTTCGAAAGCTTCTTGTGCAGAATAATTTCTACCTAAGAAAAAGATCTCTCTTGCTCGCTTCTGTCCAACCATCTTCGCCAAATATGCAGAACCATAGCCACCATCGAAGCTAGTTACGTCTGCATCGGTTTGTTTAAAAATGGCATGTTCTTTACTCGCTAAAGTCATATCGCATACTACGTGCAAGCTATGCCCTCCTCCTACTGCCCAACCGGGTACAACAGCAATTACCACTTTTGGCATAAATCGTATTAATCTTTGAACTTCAAGAATATTAAGCCTATGCATTCCATCTTCTCCAACATAACCCTGATGTCCTCTAGCTTTTTGATCTCCTCCGCTACAAAAGGAATATACTCCATCTTTAGAGGAAGGCCCTTCCGCAGAAAGTAATACCACTCCTATAGATGTATCTTCTTGCGCATCGTAAAATGCATCGTATAATTCACTGGTAGTTTTAGGCCTGAACGCATTTCGAATATCCGGTCTATTAAAAGCGATTCTGGCTACACCATTCGCTTTTTTTGTAGGTGATATCCTCGTATATTTTGGCAGGTTTCCATTCTATCTTGCTCATCTTTTTAATTTTTTATAAAAATAGAGTTTTTGTAAAACTGTACATAATAATAGGGAAAGAAGAATTATTTTATTCATTTCTCATCCCCATGCTTGGAGGGATCTCTAATTGAATTGATTTTGTTTTATTGAGATTCTTAAGTCCACTATGCTTCCTTCAGAATAACAATTTTTCAAAATGTCATCCTGTTCCGAAAGTTTTCGGAATCGTTTCAAGATCTTTAACCTACAATAATTTAGAAGCTGAAATAATCCCAATAATAATCGGGACAGCTTGACGAATTAAGAATTATCTAAAAATTAGGCATAAAAAAAGCCTGAGATTTATACTTCAGGCTTGTAAATAATATTTTGTTGATTCTTATTTAGAATACTTAGCCATAAGTGGTTGTAATTTCATTCCCCATTGCTGACCAATTTGCATAGATTTTTCAGTAATTACAGGTAATTCAGCAGTCATTTTTTGTCCAACCGGAGTTGCGTAAAATGCAAGAATTTCATCCAATTCTGCTTCAGTGAAACTTTCCATGTATACCACTGCAAGCTGATCGAATAAGTCTTTCATGCTTTCTTTAACCTCTGCCTTAAAAGCTTCTTTGTTTTCTTCAGCAACCATTCCTACCAAAGGTTTAAGCATTACATCGAAGGTTGCTCCAGAATTAATTTCAATTAATTGTACCGCTTTAGCCTTGTATGCTGCATCAGATTCTTGTGCAAATCCTGAGAATCCTACCAATAAAAATACGACTGCGTAAAATGTGTTTTTCATAATTATTTTTTTAGAAGACCAAAAATAGAATTATTTGGCATTTAAAAGATTAAAAACTGAACTTTTCCAGGCCTACTATGAATGTTATTAATTATTATTATTTAAATCCTTTCATATAAATACCTAAAGAAATTCCTTCAGAATTTAGCTATTGCACAATTCTTGATATATTTGAACTAAATGATTAAAATGAAGTTTTTAGGTTTACTTTTTCTTTTGGTTTTTATTCCCATCATTGGAATAGCTCAGGAAATACCTGCTGAAAATAATTCCACAGATTTTATTATTCAGCGGGTAGAAATAAGACCTTCGTTATCTATACTCGCGCCGGAAACTCCCTATGTTGGAAAATTTAAAATTCGAACTGTGAATTTTGATGTTCAAGATCAACCAATTCAGATAAATCTTACTGAAATAATGCAGGAAGAAGAACAAATGAGATCTAATAGATATGTAGAATTAGCTCCACCGGTACAGATTACTCAAAAAAAGGCATCTGTAAGTTTTTCTGCTAACCCTCGAGAAACGGATGCCAGATACTTCAACCAAAATTTCAATCCAACCCTCCCAAGAACGGGAACCCGAAATACGGTTTATAAAGATGCTTCCGAAACTACTAGGCCTATTTATTACAGTAGGTACTCTCCTTTTTACAGAAGATATTATTAAGAATCTTCTTTCAAATAGATTCCGTCGTCTTTAATTTCGATCATTCGTTGCTTATAGAGCGTTCCCACAGCCTTTTTGAAACTCTTTTTACTCATTTGTAAAACACGCTGAATTTCGTTCGGATCAGATTTATCTGTAAGTTTTAAATGACCACCTTTAAGCGAAAGCTCGTTCAAGATGCTCTGCGCATTTGGCTCGATACTTCTATATCCGGGACGCTGCAGCGTTACATCCAATTTCCCATCTGGCCTGGTTTTCTTAATCCAGCCTTTCAAACGATCTCCGGGATTTAAATCCTGAAAAATATCATCCTTGTAGATAAGCCCTTGATGCAATTCGTTTACAATAACATTTACCCCAAGATCTGTTGGGTTTACTATAATAACGTCAACTTCTTCATAAGGCTCCACGCTGATCTCAGAGTTATCCATGAAAGCATTGGTCTTACTGGAAGCCACCAGCCTTCCGGTATCTTCATCTAAATAGCAAAATATAAGATACCAACTATCTTTACGCATTTTCGAAGCCATTTCTCGATACGGCACAAAAAGGTGTTTTTCTAAGCCCCAATCCAGAAACGCACCAATATCGGATACTTCAACACATTTTAAATAAGCAAACTCATCCAACTTTACATATGGGCGCAGCGTAGTTGCTACCGGACGTTCAGAATGATCCAAATAAACGAAAACGTCTATTTCGTCCCCAATATTAAAAGATTCCGGTTTGTATTTATTTGGTAATAACACCTCATCATCCCCAGATCCGGTTAAAAATAATCCCGGCTCGGTATCACGATCTATTATTAGTGTATGGTATTGTCCTATATTAAGCATAACTGAATTTTAAAATGCAAAGATACTTTATATTTTATGGGGAAACTGAAAATCCTTTGGCTTTCTAAAAGCCTTAAAATTTGAATGTTTATGGCTTCAAATTTTATTAATTGGATCTGCGTAAAGTATCATAAAATGATAATGAAAGTAATGCTGAAAGCAGTGAAGAACCTCAATAATCAACCTACACTTTTACGGAGATTCCTCCTTCCGTTGAAATAACAAAAATCTGAATGTCATTCTGAACGCAGTGAAGAATTTTAATTGAACAACACTTAACTTTACAAAAGATTCCTCCTCTCGTCGGAATGACAAAACCTGAATATCATTCTGAACTAAGATTTAATAAAGCTGAAATATTCCAATAACACCTCATCATTCAATGATCTCGGGGTTATGATCTCCAGTAATTTTGGCTTTTCTGAGAGCTTAAAAAATTCCTTCAACTCAGCATTTACTTCGTCTGAATCTTTGGCTATTGCATAATCAAAACTATACATTTCACATAATGACTTAGCCTTGAGATCGTGTACCGTTTCAAAATAAGTATCAAAATTCTCGGTATTCTTGTTGCCGGGAAGAATTCTAAAAATTCCTCCGCCGGCATTATTAATTACAATAATTCTAAAATTTGCCGGAATGTGATTATTCCACAAGGCATTGCTATCGTAAATAAAACTAAGATCTCCACAAATAAGCACTGTAGGATCTTTTTTCACCAAAGCAGCACCAACCGCTGTGGAAACACTACCATCTATTCCACTAGTGCCACGATTGCAAAATATAGATTGGGAGGCATCCCAGTTAAAAAGTTGCGCGTAGCGCACCGTAGAGCTATTTCCTAACTGAACATTATAATTCTTTGGGATTGCAGTAATAATAGACTGCATCGCCTTAAAATCTGAGTAGGGAATTTGGTCTACATAAACACCATGAAGCTTTTTACGTTGTTCATTTATAGTTTTCCAATGCTCGGCATACTCGCTTTCTACTGAAATGATTTCAGGTAAGAATCCCTTAAAAAATGAGTTCACCGAAGTTTCAAAATGTTTATTTAAGCAGAAGAACGTATTATATGCCTTTTTTAGATCTATATGCCAATGTTGTTTCGGTTGATAGTTTCGAAGAAAAGATTTGATCTTTTTTGAAACGATCATCCCTCCAAAAGTCAATAAAACGTCAGGTTGTAAGGCTTCAAATTGCTCATTGGCATTTTCAGATTTTTCAATAGGCCCAATTAGTGTATCGATGCGCGTAAAAAATGCCGGATGATGAATATTGGAAGTGGTTTCTGTAAATATAATAACAGTAGGGTCTTTAGCTAGCAAATCTAAATATTGCTGCTCCACACTATTGGGTGCCATGACTCCAACAATAATCATTTTTCGCTTAGCGGAATTCCAAATATTTAAGTAAGGCTGCAATTCTTCTTTAGAATACGCACGCTGACTAAGATCCGGCAGAATTTGAACCGGATCAGTAATCTTATTTTTCTCTACTGCATATAAAGGCTCATAAAATGGCACATTTATATGAACCGGACCATTATTTTCTATAGCACTATTCAATGCTAAATTGATCTCACGTTCGTTATGCTTACGACTTTCAAATTGCTTCTGAAGCAATTTTTTATCTAAAGCCTCATTTTCTAAAACTAATTCAGAATAAAGATTCGCAGAGTATAAAATATGATTCTCGAATACATTCTTTTGCCTGATGGTTTGCCCATCTCCAATATCGATGCGTTCAATAGGTCTATCTGCAGAGATTACCACCAAAGGAATATCGCTGTAATAAGCCTCAGCAATTGCTGGATAATAATTTAGCAAGGCAGAACCGGAAGTGCACACCACTGCAACAGGTTGCTTTAGTTGTTGCGCAATACCCAAGGCAAAAAAAGCAGCACATCGTTCATCTACAATGCTATAAGCATCAATTTCCGGATGATTAGTAAATCCAATAGTTAAAGGCGCATTACGCGAACCTGGAGATATCACCACATGCTTGATGTTTTTTGCCACACATAAGGCAACGATGGACTGGGCAACCGGTATTTTGGAGTATATCACGATATTTCTTTAAATAAATTGGTAGAGGTGAGTAGATAACTTCATATAATTCTTTATTTATGACCTATTAACTTTGAAACTGTTAAAACATTTAGGTTGGTCTGTTCGAGCGTAGTCGAGAACTTTCTAGCTCAAAAAAAGGTTTCGACTTTAGCCTGTATTGAGCGAAGTCGAAATACTCAACCTGACATCCCTACTCTAAATTTAACATGAACATAACTACTGACATCAATAGATTAGAGCAGCAAAATCAATTAAAAAATAATCTGCTGACCTTATTGATCTCAAAATTACAATTTTTCTTAAGTATAAGATTAAGAGAACAACTTTATAAAGCCGCTTTCATGGTACGGGTTTTATTTACAGTTTCTTTCCATTCTGAAGCTGCATCGGAATCTTTTGTTATTCCACCCCCCACGTAAATAGCTACTTCTCCTTCTGTATATTTTAAGCATCTTAGATTTACATATATGGAGGAATCTTTTCTAATACTGGAATATGCCTGATTTTCCTGATTTCGAATTCTACTGCTACGTTTAATCTCGGTAGTCATATTTAAAAGGCCTAAATAACCTGTATAAAATTCACGATCATAATTTTCATGATCGTTTATAAAATTATACGCCTCTTTTGTTGGTAAGCCACAAATAGCGGGAGTTGGATGTAGAGCTCTAATAATAGTGCCTATTTCTGAAATGTCATTTTTAATGGTTCCAGAAATATCTGTTCTTAAATGCAATAAACTTCCAGCCTCGCTGGTATAGGTTTCTGAAACTTTTAGTGCTTCCTCTGTGTATCCTAATTCCTTTAATTTTGAAACAATAGAATCGGTTACAATTTGTTGTTCTACAATTTCTTTTTGCGTCCAATCATTTTCGACAAAATCTTGAAGTTTTCTTGTACCCGCAAGCGCCATGGTGACAAACTTTGTGCGTTCCGTTTTTAAAAGAGTTTCCGGAGTTGCACCCATCCACATACCAGTTTCCGGATGGTTCCATATGTAAACAAAGGCATTTGGATATAGTGATAGTAAATTCTGAAATATTTTAGAGGCATTTATTGTTGATTTATGAAGTTCTTTTCTGGAAAGCACTACTTTTTTTTAGCTCGCTTTTTTGAATAGCTTCAATCCCAAAGTTTACTAAATCTATATGATCTGACTTTGCTTTAGAAGAAGAATCGGAAGTGATTTTTTCTTCTGATGATGAAATATTTTCAACTTCAAAAAATGGCAGAATAGTTTTAATACTTTCATTTTCGGGAATGAAAAGCGGGTTTTTAGTATCCTTAAAGGGAGCAAATAGGAATCCGCTTTCAGAAAAATCTTTGATCCTGAAGGATTCATCTGAAGTTTGAGATAATAAGTGTACAGATTCCTTTCCCGGAAGCCTATAACTCACCATCGCCTTTCCCGCCTCTAGTGCTTCATCTAATACATTAAAAAAAACCTCTGAATTCATCAGCTTTTTTTAGGCAGTGAAATAGTAGACAATTTTACGAGCGAAATCAAATTATCCGCTTCATCGGTGATCCTAATTTCCCAAAGTTGGGTAGTTCTACCTTTATGTATGGCAGAAGCTTTCGCGAATACAAATCCTTCTCGAATACTTTTTAAATGGTTCGCAGAGATCTCAATACCACGGATAATAAACTCCGAAGAATTATTTAAAAGCAAAGACGCCATGCTTCCAATTGTCTCGGCTAGAGCTACCGTGGCTCCTCCATGTAAAACTCCATCCGGCTGATGCACTTTTGACGTAACCGGCATTTTTCCAAGCACATACTCATCTGTAATTTCCACAATTTCAATATCCAAGGTTTCCATCAAGGTATTCTTGAACATTTGTCGGCATTTTTCGAGTAATTGCTCGTTCTGCATATTAATTAGATTGTTTACTTTGTAAAAGTACAAAACCAAAAAGGATGAATACAACCGAAAAACAGGTTTCTTATAAAATTACAAATACTTACACGACCTTAAATGAACGTACTTCAAAAACCAAAAACCTTTGGATTGTCTTCCACGGAATTGGTTATTTATCCAAGTACTTTCTGAAATATTTTAAGGGATTAGATGCCAAAGAAAATTATATCATTGCTCCACAAGCTGCATCAAAATATTATTTAAATGGGAAATACACCCATGTTGGAGCTTCTTGGTTTACCAAAGATAATACGCAACAGGAAGTAGAAAATGCGATGAATTATTTAGATGAAGTGTTTCAAGCAGAAGATTTATATTCTGAAACAAACCTTATCGTTCTAGGCTATTCTCAAGGGGTATCTGTAGCAACTAGATGGGTTTCCAAGAGAAAAATAAATTGCTCCCAATTAATTCTCTGTTCCGGCGGACTTCCAAAAGAATTAAAGCCTGAAGATTTCAATCATTTAATAGAAAGTAAAGTAACTATGATCTATGGCTCCAATGATCCCTATATGGATGAGAAGCGACTTAAAAACGAGCAAATTCATGCTCTAAAATTATTTCCAGATAATCTTAGTATTATCCCTTTTGAAGGGGTGCATGAAATGAAACCTTCTATAATTGAATCTTTAGTTTAGATTTACAGCTATAATCTTGTTGAATGAAAACAAAGACTGTTACTACTAAACAACCAAAAAGTTCGTTGCTAAAAAGTCTTGGACCAGGATTTCTTTTGGCCGGTGCTGCCATTGGTGTTTCTCATTTGGTACAGTCTACACGAGCGGGAGCCGACTATGGATTTATACTTATTTGGGCATTAGTATTAGCCTGTGCTACCAAATATCCTTTTTTAGAATTCGGACCTAGATATGCAGCGGCAACAGGAAATCATTTAATTATAGGCTACAAAAAATTGGGGGTTTTCCCCTATTGGATTTATATATTAATCACTATAGGAACCATGTTTATTATCCAAGCTGCTGTCACAATAGTTACCGCAGGTTTAGCAGAAAAGCTTTTTAACTTTGGTTGGTCTCCCTTTCTTTGGAGCTTTATAATCCTTGTATTTTGTATCGCGCTTTTAATTATAGGGAAATATCCCGGATTGGATAAAAGCATGAAGATCATTGTCACTTTTTTTAACCTTAGCAACTCTTGCTGCAGTAATTATGGCCTTTGGAGCAGGAACAGCTACAAAAGCTTTAAATACACCTTCTCCATCCTTATGGACCACCGCAAGTATTGGATTTATAATTGCGTTTATGGGTTGGATGCCAATTCCAATAGATGCCTCGGTCTGGCACTCCATCTGGACTAAAGAGAAATCTAAACAGACACATCATAAACCCAGTATAAAAGAAGTTTTCACCGACTTTAATATTGGTTATTTATCTGCGTGTTTTATAGGTCTCTTATTTTTAATTCTGGGAGCTTTGGTGATGTTTGGTAGTAGCACTTCATTTTCGCCAAATTCAGTAGAATTCTCTTCCCAATTGGTAGCACTTTATGGTAAAACTTTAGGCGCTTGGAGCACTCCAATAATCTCCATTGCAGCATTTATAACATTATTAAGCACAACACTCACCGTTACCGATGCTTTTCCTAGAGTAATTTCAGAATTATTAAACCCGGAAGAAAGTCTGGTTCAAAATGAAAAGAAAAAATGGAAAGAATACAAGATCAGTATTTTTGTAATTCCATTAGTTTCCCTTGGAATCCTATTTTTCCTCTCCGGTTCTTTTATGTTTTTAATAGATTTCGCTACCGGCCTTTCATTTTTATCAGCTCCATTTCTAGCTTACTTCAATTATAGATTAGTTATCGGGCCACATATGAGAGAGGATGATAAACCAGGAAAGAGATACAGAACTTTCAGCTTAATTTGTCTTGGGCTACTCTCCATTTTCACATTGGTCTATCTCTATTATATTTTATTCCTATAATCCCATCCCCAGCCCTTCCCAAGAGGAAGGGAGCCAATATTTTCTAATAGTACTCATTTCTCAACTATATTGAGACAAAAACGGTCTTAAAGTCCTCCCCTTCGGGGAGGATTTAGGAGGGGATGAGTTAAAACAAAAAAAGATCCCGACTTTCATCGGGATCCTTTAGTTTGATCTTATACAAGACCTATTTTATTGAAGCTTATTTAACTTCTTCGAAGTCTACATCTTCAACATCATCTGCTTGCTTTGCATCGTCTGCTCCACCTGCATCTGCTCCCGGAGCTCCGTTTGCACCTGCTCCACCTTGAGCTTCAGCTTGTGCTTTGTACATCTCTTCAGAAGCTGTTTTCCATGCTTCATTCAATTTGTCCAATGCTGGAGTAATAGTTTCAATCTCCTTAGTTTCGTAAGCTTTCTTCAATTCTTCTAAAGCATCTTCAACTGGCTTCTTTTTATCCTCAGATATTTTATCACCAAATTCTTTCAGTTGCTTTTCAGTTTGGAAGATCATTCCATCAGCTTCGTTCAACTTGTCTACTTTCTCTTTCGCTTTTTTATCAGATTCAGCATTTGCTTCAGCATCTTGCTTCATCTTTTGGATTTCCTCTTCAGTTAATCCAGAAGAAGCTTCAATTCTAATATCCTGCGTTTTGTTAGTAGCTTTATCTGTAGCACTTACTTTAATAATCCCATTCGCATCAATATCAAAAGTCACTTCAATTTGTGGAGTTCCTCTTTGTGCTGGTGGAATTCCATCTAAATGGAATCTACCAATGGTTTTATTATCGTTTGCCATTGGGCGCTCTCCTTGCAATACGTGGATCTCAACCGATGGCTGATTATCTGCTGCTGTAGAGAATACCTGAGACTTCTTAGTAGGAATAGTTGTGTTAGACTCAATTAACTTGGTCATTACACCACCCATAGTTTCAATACCAAGAGAAAGAGGAGTTACATCTAATAACAATACATCTTTTACATCTCCTGTTAATACACCACCTTGAATAGCTGCTCCAATTGCAACAACCTCATCTGGGTTAACACCTTTAGAAGGCTTCTTTTTAAAGAACGCTTCTACTTCTTCCTGAATCTTAGGAATACGAGTAGATCCACCTACTAAAATAACTTCGTCGATATCACTTACAGAAAGACCAGCATCACTTAATGCCTTTTTCACAGGATCCATAGACCGTGTTACTAGTTCGTGAGCCAATTGCTCGAACTTAGATCTTGTAAGAGTCTCTACCAAGTGCTTTGGTCCTGTTGCAGTAGCCGTAACATATGGTAAGTTGATTTCTGTTTGTGTAGAAGAAGATAATTCGATCTTCGCTTTTTCAGCAGCTTCTTTTAAACGTTGTAAAGCCATAGGATCTTTTCTAAGATCGATGTCTTCAGCTTTCTTAAAAGTATCTGCAAGGAAATCGATGATCACCTCATCAAAATCATCCCCACCTAAGTGCGTATCACCATTTGTAGATAATACTTCAAATACACCATCACCTAATTCAAGGATAGAGATATCAAAAGTACCACCCCCAAGATCATAAACAGCGATCTTTTGGTCGATAGATTTTTTGTCTAATCCGTACGCCAATGCCGCTGCAGTAGGCTCGTTGATTATTCTTCTAACTTTAAGTCCTGCGATTTCACCAGCCTCTTTAGTAGCATGACGCTGAGAATCGTTAAAATATGCAGGAACAGTAATAACAGCTTCTGTTACCTCTTGCCCAAGATAATCTTCAGCAGTTTTTTTCATTTTTTGCAAGATCATTGCAGATAATTCTTGTGGAGTATACATTCTTCCATCAATATCTACTCTTGCAGTATCGTTATCTCCTTTAATCACTTTATAAGGAACTCTTCCTGCTTCTTTAGAAGATTCAGAATATTTGTTCCCCATAAATCTCTTTATCGAAGATATAGTTTTTGTTGGGTTTGTAACAGCCTGACGTTTTGCAGGATCTCCTACCTTGATCTCACCACCTTCTACAAATGCAATTACAGATGGAGTCGTTCTCTTCCCTTCAGCATTAGGGATTACTACAGGCTCACTACCTTCCATTACAGATACACAGGAGTTCGTAGTACCTAAGTCAATTCCAATTATTTTACTCATAACAGTATACGTGTTTAAATTTTATTATTTCAATTTCACAAACACAAATAGTCAATCATTATGCCAGCGGTCGAGTTCTGACAGGTTGTCATAAATATTATTTTTAATGGCATTCCATCTTGCTCGCGCCTTAAACAAGCGCAAGAAAGCTGTCGGGCTTTACGCTTAATCTTTTAATTTTCAGAAAAATTAAAAGGATATCGCTGCAATCCCTAATGCGAAAACAAATCACAAAAAATTCTTAATAAGAAATTCGGAAAAATGTAGTCCTATATTAACAAATCCCTATTTTTGTCCGTAAATATTGGAGTAGAATGCGAAAAATAGAATGTATTAGTGTTTTTGATATGTTAAAGATTGGAGTTGGGCCATCCAGCTCTCATACCTTGGGACCATGGCGGGCAGCACAACGCTGGATCCAGGAACTTAAAACCAAAAAATGTTTTAATGAGGTGGAAGCGGTACATATAGATCTTTATGGTTCGCTTTCCCTTACAGGAAAAGGACATGCTACAGATTTGGCGGTAATGTTGGGCTTAGCAGGCTTAGATCCTGTTTTAATGGATATAGAACAAATAGACCCAGAGATCTTCAACATCCGCACAACAAAGTCTATTATTTTAAATGGGGAGAATCCCATCCATTTTAACCCGGAAGTCAATATAAAATTCAATAAAAACTTTTTACCTTTTCATCCCAACGGACTTACATTTAGAGCTAGCCTAAAAAATGGCAAAAAGACATCCTCTTCTTACTATTCTATTGGAGGTGGATTTGTTGTTAAAGAAGAGCGAAAAAATGCTTCTAGAAAAATGGAAAAATTTCAAGAGTTTCCATTTCCTATAGAGAAAGCTACAGAACTTCTGGCATATTGCACTACAGAAAATAAATGCATTTCGGAAATCGTCATGGAGAATGAAAAATCCTTACGATCTTCTGAAGAAATTCATAATGGTCTTAAAGCTATTTGGGACGTCATGTTAGAATCCATGTATATTGGTTGCCATACTGAAGGTACATTACCCGGCGGACTCAATGTGCACCGTCGTGCGTTCGATATGAACAAAAATTTAATTGGAACTGCATCTTATAACAATCCACAAGAATGGCTGGAAACCATCAGAAAGACTGAAGTAAAATTCCGCCAAATTCTTAAATGGGTGAGTTGCTTCGCATTAAGCGTAAATGAAGTAAATGCCTCGCTTGGGAGAGTAGTTACGGCCCCAACCAATGGAAGCGCCGGTACAGTTCCTTCTGTGCTCATGTATTATATGGTAATAGAAAATCATCAAGCCACGTTTGAAGATGTAAAACGGTTTATGTTGGTAGCGGGAGAAATTGGAAGCTTATTTAAAAAAGGAGCTACGATCTCTGCAGCTATGGGAGGCTGTCAGGCAGAAATTGGTGTTTCCTCTGCAATGGCTGCTGGAGCACTTACAGAATTAATGGGCGGAACCCCTGCTCAAATTCTTATGGCTAGTGAAATAGCCATGGAGCATCATCTTGGCTTAACTTGCGATCCTATTGCAGGATTGGTACAAATACCTTGTATAGAGCGCAATGCGATGGGAGCTATTAAAGCCATTAATGCGGCAGAAATTGCAATGGATAGCGATGCTTCCAAAGCAAAAGTGCCTTTAGATAAGGTAATTGAAACTATGTGGGATACTGCAAAAGACATGAATTCTAAGTATAAAGAAACTTCTGAAGGTGGTCTGGCGGTAAAAGTGAATTTAAGCGATTGTTAAATTTTAAAATGAACTCTTGGCAAATTAGTCTAACTTTAAAAGCTACTAGCTCATACCATATTGTTTAAAGCAAGCCATATCACTTTATTTAAAATTAAAAATCTGTTCCAAAATTATGGCTGGATGTTGGGTTCCTATTTTGTGTTTTTCGCTGTACTTGGAATTCTACAGGTAATTTTTCCAAATTTAGATTTTCTAAAATATCAACAAACAGAACTTAATGCGCTACTAACTGCAGAACCATGGAAATTTATTTTATTGGCAGTTATTATAGCTCCAGTTTTGGAGGAAGGAATGTTCCGAACTTTAATTAAACCTTCCCCCAAGGAATTTATATTTTTTCTCTGTAGTTGGATATTAGTAGGAGCAGCAATACTAGTACCGGTAGATGTACATTGGGCTTTAAAATTCGGCTTTCTACTACTCTTTATTATTCTGATCTATTTTTTTCTGAAACAATTAATTCCAAGGTCGATTCAATATAAAGCATGTAGCTTTTTAAATAGAAATTATGTAGTTATCTGGATGATCACCGCAGTTACCTTTGGCTTGGTGCATATCTCTAATTATGTAGATGGTTTTCAAATAGACATCTTATTATTTTTAATGATAGTCCCTAGAATTATTGCCGGTTTTTACTTCGGAAAAATTAAAATCGAGAATAAAAGTATGGTTTGGCCTATAGCAATGCACGCTATGAATAATGCAACTGTACTTATATTTCTTATTCCAAAGATGCTCTAAATTCTAGTTTCAAAGGAGAACAGTTAACTACTTATAATTTTATTTATTTACAGACATTTAAACCATCTCATTTTGTCTGTTCGAGCCCTTCGGCTGCGCTCAGGATAAACTAAAGTCGAGAACTTCTTAACCCAAAAAAAGGTTTCAACTTTAGCCTGTATTGAGGGTAGTCGAAATGCTCAACCTGATATGGTACTTAATATATTATGAGATGAACAAAATTTTCACATCTCACTATTCTGAATCACAGCCATTCTTCGTTCTGGTGTCCACAATATAAATGATCTTCCAAAAGCCCTTTTCCTTAAATAACTGAAAAGTATTTACACCACAATGTCTTAATTCTCCATTCACATAAAATGAATACGGAGTTGAAACATTTGCCATAGGACCATCTACCTGAATTTTAAAGGAATGAATTACCTCTTCAAATTTTGTGGTTTTTGGGATTGCGTATATAGCTTTTAAAAAGTTACCAAATTCCTCTGTGATCAACTTGGGTTCTGCATCTTCCTTTATACTTATAGATTGCATTTGTATACTTGGATGGGCCATAGATCTTAGTGCAGTAGTGTCTTGTTTATGAAAAGCTATAAAAAAATCTTCTACAGAGGTCTTAACAGATACTTCGTCTATTGTTTCCTGTGCATAGCTAACAATTCCGATGAAAAACAGCAAAATACTTAAATAGCGTTTCATAATTCCAAGTTTTGAATGTGGTCTACTAATTTACTACTTTTACTCATCTAAAAAAATGAGCTAATGTCAGTTGCTAAGAAACAATATAAAAGGATTACAGTTAAATCGTTGGTGGAAATGAAAGCCAACGGAGAAAAGATCGCCATGCTTACAGCGTACGACTATACCATGGCTCAAATTGTAGATGGCGCGGGAATAGATGTGATATTAGTAGGCGATTCTGCGAGTAATGTAATGGCAGGACACGAAACCACCCTTCCAATTACTTTAGACCAAATGATCTATCATGCTGCAAGTGTTGTTAGAGGCATAGAACGCTCCTTAGTAGTTGTAGATCTTCCTTTTGGAAGCTACCAAAGTGATCCCAAAGAAGCACTTAGATCTGCTATTAGAATTATGAAGGAAAGCGGTGGACATGCTGTAAAAATGGAAGGCGGAAAAGAAATTAAAGAATCCATTAAAAAGATTTTAAACGCAGGAATTCCGGTAATGGGCCATTTAGGCCTTACCCCTCAATCTATATATAAATTCGGAACTTATACTGTAAGAGCAAAAGAAGAGCAGGAAGCCCAAAAGCTAAAAGAAGATGCACTTCTACTAGAAAAATTAGGCTGTTTTGCGATGGTGCTGGAAAAGGTACCGGCAAAACTTGCCAAACAAGTAGCAGAAAGTGTGAGCATTCCAATTATAGGAATTGGAGCCGGAAACGGTGTAGATGGTCAAGTATTGGTTACTCACGATATGTTAGGAATGAATCACGAATTCAACCCAAGATTCTTAAGACGCTATGCAGATCTTCATGGAGAAATGACCAAAGCCTTCGAAGGCTATAAGGACGATGTGAAAAGTAAAAAATTCCCAACCGATGAGGAACAATATTAAATCCAATTTTCGGCTGATATTTATTTTTGTTGAGTGATCAATTTAATGTAGCAGCCATCAAAAAAACGAAAAAAAGTTTATTATTCTGTTCTAAAAGCTATTGTAATAGTTTCAGAATCCCATAATAGTGTAAATAAATATAATAAATAAGACCCTGAAATAATCCCGAAAGCTTTCGAGACAGTGTGATAAAAAAATTTTATGAAGAAAATCGAAAAATCATAAAACGCCCATGCTTAATCAGAAATCTCTTCAGCCTTAAACCTAATTATTAGAATTTGAATTCAGAAAAAATTCTTTCCAACAAGCACAACTTACAAGTCTTGTATGAAGACAATCATGTTATTGTCATCAACAAAAGACCGGGAGATATTGTTCAAGGCGACAAAACAGGGGATATGCCTCTTAGTGAAGTTGTAAAAGAGCATATAAAAGACAAATACAACAAACCGGGAAATGTATATTTAGGGGTGGTGCATCGATTAGATAGACCAACCAGCGGACTTGTAGTTTTTGCAAGAACCTCTAAAGCACTTCCTAGATTAAATCAACTTTTTAAGGATCGGGATGCCAAGAAAACCTATTGGCACTTGTGAAAAATACGCCTCCAAAGGAGGAAGATACCCTTACCCATTATTTAAAGAGAAATCCAAAACAAAATAAATCTTACGCTCATATTAAAGAAGTCCCTGATAGCAAAAAAAGCGATTTTGGATTATAAGATCATTCAAAAATTAGATAATTATTTTCTTTTAGAAATAGACTTGCATACAGGGAGACATCATCAAATTAGAAGTCAGTTGTCTGCGATTGGATGTCCAATAAAGGGGGATCTCAAATATGGTTTTGACAGAAGCAATAAGGATGCTAGTATTTCTTTGCATGCCCGTAAATTATCGTTTAAACATCCGGTAAAAGATCTGGAATTAAACATAGTTGCACCCACACCAAAGGATCCAATCTGGAATGCGGTAGATATTTTATAAATTGCTTAACATTATAAAGAGTATTTTTAAATAAAAAATTATGAAGTGGAAAGGTAGACGTCAGAGTGGCAATTTAGAGGATCGTAGAGGCTCATCTACAGGTGGAAAAGTAGCTGTTGGTGGAGGAATTATTGGATTGATATTTCTTGCAATTCAGCTCTTCTCTGGTGGCGACATTTCAGAAACCTTACAGCAATTAGAGTCTCAAACTCAAACATCTTCTGGAGAAAGTAGAGAGTTAACTGCTGAGGAAATAGAATCCGGGAAATTTATTAATGCGGTTCTCGTAGATACTGAGGATATTTGGAATGAAATATTTTCAGAAAATAATATGAGTTATCAAGAACCAGGGATGGTTTTATTCACGGATGCTGTACAAACAGCATGTGGTGGAGCTTCTTCTGCATCTGGACCATTTTATTGTCCTGCAGATCAAAAAGTTTATATGGATCTTTCCTTTTTTGAAGAATTAAAAACCCGATTTGGAGCGCAAGGCGGAGATTTTGCAATTGCCTATGTAATTGCTCATGAAGTTGGACACCATGTTCAAACTATCCTAGGAACTTCCGGAAGAGTAAGACAGCTTCAACAGGGTAAAAGCCAGACCGCAGCAAATCAATTATCGGTGGCTTTAGAACTACAAGCCGATTTCTATGCTGGGGTTTGGGCACATCATAACAAACAATATTTAGAACAAGGCGATATCCAAGAAGCGATGAGTGCTGCAAGTGCAGTAGGAGACGATGCCATTCAGAAAAGAACTCAAGGAAGGGTTGTGCCGGATGCTTTTACACATGGAACTTCCATACAGCGCATGGATTGGTTTATGAAAGGGTATAACACTGGAGATATTAGGCAGGGTGACACTTTTAATGGCCGACTTAATTAATTTTTACTCAACCTAGTCAATTCCTTCGACTGCTGCGTGTTTTCGAAGGGATCTTATACTTTCAATTACTACCGCGCTTATAATTAATGCACCGCCTATAATCGTTTTCAGGGAAGGGTATTCTGCAAGAAATATAATTCCTAAAATTATAGCGTACAAAGGCTGTGCACTGCTCATAATACTTGCTGCAGTAGCAGAAAAATTTCTTAGACTCATCAAGAAAAGGGTATGCCCAATACAGGTGGTTACAATTGCAAGAGTTAAAAGAGGTGCCCACTGCAACAACACATCGTTAAAACTGCCGAAAAACAGGACCGGTGAAAGCACAATCGCTACCACTACAATTTGATACATCATTAGCACAGATCCATTATATTTCTCGATTTCCTGCTTCATTAAAAGATTTCTGAGTGCATAGAAAATTCCAGATAATATCCCCAACAATACCGCTATGGTATAATTATTCTGAAAACTTATCTCCGGTACCAAAAAGTATATCCCGAATAATACCAGTAAGCCCAACGCCAAATGACTTTTACTGAATTTTGTTTTTAAAAGTATTGGTTCTAAGAATGCAGTCGCAATAGGATATGTAAAAAGTGATAGAATTCCAATAGCAACATTAGACAACTGAAGAGCAAAGAAAAATGTAACCCAATGCCCTGCCATCAGTAATCCACTCAACACTAATTTTATTTTATCCCTATTTGTAGAAATTTTTAGATCTAATTTTCTAAGCCGGCAAAACAAATAAAAGATTATCGCTGCTAATAATGTTCTGTAGAATATAGTAACGAAAGGGTTTAAAGTAATATATCTACCTAAAACTCCGGAAGTACTAATAAAAAGTACCGCAAGGTTAAGTTCCAGAATTTTCGAGAATTGTAAATTTTTCGCCAAGTTTCTTAAATATAAAGCAAAATGCAAATTTCAATGGGATTTTCAATAGTTCTGAAGGAATAATCTACAAATAACAAAGTCAAAATTTGAATAGATTAGTTATATTTCCTTTATAAATGTAATTTTAGACTTGCCCACAAATTAATACTATAATGCATAATAAAATTAGTGAACTCTTAGCTTCCCAACGAACGTTCTTTAAGGAAGGAAAGACTAAAGATATAGCCTTCAGGATAGAGAAATTAAAATTGCTAAAGTCGGTTATCGAAGATCATGAAACTGAAATTTGTGACGCACTTTACGAGGATTTCAAAAAACCTAAGTTTGAAAGTGTTTTGAGTGAAACTGCATTTATTATAAGTGAGCTCGATTATATTGTTAAGAATTTGAAAAGCTGGTCCAAACCTAAAAAAGTTTCCAGTTCTATTATAAATTTTCCATCTTCAGATTATATTTATTCCGAAGCATACGGAGCTTGTTTAATCATTGCTCCTTGGAATTATCCTTTTCAGTTGGCAATATCGCCATTAATGGGAGCAATTGCTGCCGGCAATACAGTAATTTTAAAACCAAGCGAATTAGCCCCGAATACTTCACAGATATTAGCAGACATTCTAGAAAAAGTATTTCCCAAAGAAATGCTTGCTGTAGTACAGGGAGGAGTTCCGGTTTCTGAAGCATTATTGGCAGAAAAATGGGATTATGTATTCTTTACCGGAAGTGTACCCGTAGGAAAAATAGTTGCAAAAGCGATCGCTCCTCACCTTACTCCTTCCACCTTAGAATTAGGAGGAAAAAATCCGTGTATTATACATAAATCGGCGAAAGTACAGCTAGCAGCAAAGCGCATTGTCTGGGGGAAATTTTTAAATGGAGGTCAAACCTGTATAGCTCCAGATTATATTTTGATAGATTCCAAAATTAAAAAAGAATTCATAGAGGCAGTCCAAAACGAGATAACTGCTGCTTACGGTGCTAAGCCAAAAAATTCTCCAGATTACGCACGAATAATCAACGAGAAGAATTTTGACCGCTTGGCAGCAATGCTAGAGGATGAAAAATGCCCAATTGGTGGAGATCTAGATAAAGAGCAATTATATATGGCTCCCACTTTAGTCGATGAACCTGCACTATCCAGCAAGGTGATGGAAGATGAGATTTTCGGACCTATTCTTCCGGTTTTAAGTTATACTTCTGAAGAAAATATGGCAGACACTATTGCTAATTATTCCAAACCTCTTGCCTTATATGTGTTTTCTGAAGACAAGCATTTTTCAGAAAAAATCTTGGAGAATTATAGTTTTGGTGGCGGTGCTATAAACGACGTAGTTGTACACATAGTTAATAAAAAACTTCCTTTTGGTGGGGTTGGAACTAGTGGAAATGGAGCCTATCATGGAAGACATTCTTTCGACACTTTCTCTCATAAAAAAAGTATATCAAAAAGGGGAACATGGTTAGATGTTCCCCTTAGATGTGCACCTTACGGTGATAAAATTAGTTTAATTGGTATGCTTATGAAGAAGTTTTAATATTCTTCCTTTTTATAGCGTAAAGATCTAGTCTTCGATCCTTCATATTTCTAACACTTCCAAAACTATGCAATTCCTTCAAAAGATCCAGATCTACATCTACTAACAATGTGCTTTCTGTATTTGGAGTAGCTTCAGCTTTAATTCCGTTTACAGGGAATGCAAAGTCTGATGGCGTAAATACCGCCGATTGGGAATATTGGATATCCATATTATTCACCTTAGGAAGATTCCCTACAGAACCCGCAACAGCCACATAACATTCATTTTCTACGGCTCTGGCCTGAGCACAAATCCTCACTCTGGAATACCCGTTTTGAGTATCTGTCATAAAAGGCACAAATAGAATCTTCATGCCATCTTCAGCCAATAATCTAGGCAATTCCGGAAATTCTACATCGTAGCAAATAAGCACTCCAATCTTACCACAATCGGTGTCAAACGTTTTAAGTTGCGATCCCCCTTTTATTCCCCATGCAGATTGTTCTGCGGGAGTAATGTGAAGTTTTTCATATCGTTCTACACTTCCATCTCTTCGACATAAAAAGCCAACATTATACATGTGTTCTCCCACAGCCTGTGGCATACTTCCGGTAATAATATTGATGTTATAATTTATAGCGAAATTTCTAAAAGTTTCCAATAACCTATCGGTATAACTGGAAAGTCCACGAATTGCTTCTGCTTCATTTAAATGATTGAACTGCGCCATTAAAGGGGCATTGAACAACTCCGGAAATAAAATAAAATCGGATTGATAATCACTTACCGCATCTACAAAAAATTCGATCTGTTCCACTAAAGAATCGTAATCCTTGAACAAACGCATTTGCCATTGTACCAAGCCTAAGCGCACCACTTTTTTCTTGGTGTCTATTAATTTTTTTTCTTTTAGTATAATATATGTTATGCCACTCCATTAAAGTCGCGAATTCCAAGCTTTCATGATCTCCGGGCAAATAGCCTTTAATCACTTTTTTAACGTGAAAATCGTTTGATAACTGAAAGGAAAGCACAGGATCATGAATCTCCTTTAACTTCACTTTATCTATATACTTTTTTGGAGTGAGCGTTTCAGCATATTCTCTATAATTTGGAATTCTCCCACCAAAGATGATGGATTTTAGGTTTAGTTGCTCACAAAGTTCTTTTCGGGTTTCATATAATCTACGCCCCAATCTCATACCGCGATAATCTGGAAGAATAAAAACATCTATCCCATAGAGCACATTTCCGTCCTCAGTATGATTAATAAATTCATGCCCTCCAATAATATCGTTGTATTTATGATCGTCGTCATACTTATCGTAATCTACGATCATAGATAAGGCACAACCTGCAATTTTACCATCTATTTCAATGCAAAATTGGCCGTCGGGAAATTTATTTACCAAGGTAGAAATATCTGCTTTGCTCCAATAAGAATTGGTCATTGCACTATATACCTGAACCATGGATTTTTTTAACTCTACGTAATCTTTAACTCTTAAGTTTCTTAATTCAATAGTAGCTGAATCTAACACAGGATGTATATTTAATTTATGGCGAATATACTGCGGAAATCATTCATTGTAAAATGAATAACATGAATTTAGCAGTGAGTAAATAAGAAGAATATTTAGTAGGATTAAGAGCGCAGTGAAGTATGGGATTCCAATAGATTGTTCCACTTTTTAAAGAGATTTCTCCTTCGTCGGAATAACAAGTCTCCATAGGTGTCATTCTGAAGGAAACGAGGTGAACTGAAGAATCTCAGTACAGCAATTTTCTTTAAAGGGATTCCTCCTTCGTCGGAATGACAAAAAAATTAAATTTTCACGATATCATTCTTTACCGCAAAAAGAACCATCCCTACTCTACTTTTTACTTGCAGTTTGGAAAATAAACTTTCACGGTACCCATCGATTGTTTTCGGACTTAGATTCATTTCTTCAGCAACTTCTTTATATGTTTTTTCTGAACATGCAAAGTTTAAAAATTCCATTTCACGAACACTAAGATCGGCATAAGTTTTAGTGACCGGATGATCTAAAACTTCTTCGATTTCTCGACTAAAGTAATATCCACTTGTAGCAACAGATTCCAAAGCATATAGAAATTCTTCAGGTTCTATATCCTTTAATAAATATCCTCTGCATCCCATTCGTACCATTTTAATGATGGTTTCTTCATCATGTTCCATTGTTAAAGCTAAGGTCTTCTGTTCAGGAAAATGTTCCTTTAACCAAGACATTGTTGCCATCCCATTCATTACAGGCATTCTAATATCCAACAAAAGTATGTCGGGCCGTTTTTGGTTTGCTTCAAAATACTCCAATAGCTCCTGCCCGTTCTTCAAAATTTTTATCACTTCATATTCCTGAAAAGAATTAACAAGACCTTGGAGAGATTGAGCAAACAACGTGTGATCATCAACGATTATTATCGTTTTTTTCATAGGGGAAAATTTTAATTGGATAGTTCAAGGAAAGGGATGTTCCGTTCTCGGGACTAGAATTTAATGAGAAATTGGTATTTATAAGGGAAGCACGGCTTTCCATATTTAATAGGCCGGAACTTTTAGTCACCTCCTCTAAATTAAAACCTATGCCATTGTCTTTTATCACTAAATGTAACTCATCTGGATGGTAATTTATAAAAACCTCTAGTTTTGTTGCTTTTGAATGTTTGATCGCGTTAGAGAAAAACTCTTGAATAATTCTAAAAAGTATGATAGAATCTTTGTCTACGATCTCTATTGGCTCTCCTGTACTAGTAAGTTCTGTCTCCAAATTATTAAGACGTTCAAATCTTAACAATTCATTTTTTATAGAAGCTTCGATGCCGCTATAACCCACCACCTCATTATTAAGTGACTTAGATAAAGATCTTACTTCCTGTAACGAATTGGAAACTACTTCTTTAATATCCTTTACAGATTGTTTTGCTGAAGTATCCACACTACCCGATAATATATTTAGCTGCATATTCGCTACCGAAAGCAATTGCCCTATATTATCATGAAGCTCCCAGCTTACGTTTTTAAGGGTTTGTTCCTGAATTTCGATCTTAGATTGTGCCAATTCATTTTCAAAACGGGTCTCCGCCTCGAATTTCTCAAGCAGTAATTTATTTTTACGCCTCTGAAATGTAATGAAGAAAATAATCGCAAAACTAGTCAGGAATAAAATGACCACGATAAAGTAAACGATTAGTAAAATTTCTTCCTTGGCAAGCATGAATTCCTGTTAATTTAACACAAGTTTACGATAATTTTAGGGATTTAATTCATCGCTGAGTGGATGTTTTTAAGGGAATATTTGTTTGATTATACTTTTTAGCACAATAAATAAAAGCAAATATATAGGTGCTGTATAATAAAATATGAGCTAGCGAAATGGTAAAACTATATAAGGCTGCAAAGTTGGGGTTTAAGTAATTATAATACTTATCTGAATAGATCCAAACAGGCATGCATATTAAATTATAAAAAAGATAGCCTATAGAAACATACATTTTTACCGACTTATTAATCATTAAAATTCTATCACTATTAAGCAATTCATAATAATAAAAAGAGATGCTCATGACTATCATTAGAAAACCCATTAAAAATATAAGTTTAGAATGTGCTGTGAAGAAAATCTGATTATATAACAGATCGGTATACCCCACTATATTTAGCAAAATAATCGCAATTACAATTATTCTTTTTCTCAATTTAGATTTTAGATCCAATCTAAAATACCAAGCATACATGCTAAAACCTGTAATTATAAAGGGATTATAAGTCCAATAATCATTTTTTAAAAATGTCTCTTTTAAAAAATAAAGTGACTCATTATAATTTATTAATCTGGGAATATATCCCAGAATATCCACTAGAAGTATCAAAGCTAAAAATGCTACAAAAAATCGAGTGGTTTTATCTTTTGGATTGTGTAGAAGAAAATAAAGCCCGGCAATAAGACTGAATCCTTTTAAAAGATACATAGAAAACTGTACGTATACCATTAAATTTAGTCTATATAAAAATTAATGGAGGTTGACTTTGGAGAATTCCGTAAATTCTTAATTAACCCCAAGTTATATTTTTTAGGTTACAATTACATTATATAGTGTAGGGGCTATATTTTTTTGAATTCAATGCTTTTCATACATTAAATGTCATTCACTGTTATTCGTTGGTGAAAATGGCTTTTTTTTAATTGGTGAGCAAACTATAAACCAACTAAATTTTAGGTAGCTATAAAACTATATTGTAATATCAAAGAATTGTAATACTGACTGCTCAATTAATTTAAAAATGAGATTCTGAAATTCAAACTTTCTCTCTTATTTTCTTCAACAACATATCACCTATTCTTTTAAATATTTCAATTCTCAAATAATCCTAACGCTCTTTCATATGGAACTCCCAGTTTTCTTTAAAACAGGAAGTTGTTTTTTCTGCGCACAATATATAAATGCAAAAATATAGGTGCTGTATAACAACACATTAGATAAATAAAAAATTGATTGGTATAACCTCACAAATTCTGGACTTATAGAATTACTAAAATATTTGAAATATATCCAAAGTGGCAGCGATATTAAATTAAAGAGAAGAAAGGAGACCGAAACATAAAATTTTACACTTTTTTTTATCTCCAACAATTTTTCATCTTGAAGTAAGTCATAATAATAAAAACTTACTGCTAAAAATAATAATGCAACCCCCACAAACAATGTGAAATTAGAGTACGAAACAAATAAAACGTCCGAAAAAATAAGAATCAAAGAACTTGAAATCACAAAAAATATTACTAAGTAATTTACAATCTTTTTTAGAATCCTGCTCTGTAGGCTCTTTCCGAAGTACAAACAATAAAATGTAAAACTTACTATTAAATAAGGGTTAAATAGCCAAAAATTGTTATACCACGCCGTATCTTTTAAGTAATGTAAGGCTTCATTGTAATGAATTATAGCGGGGATAAGTCCAATAGTCTCAATAGTAAATGTGAGGAACAAAAAATAAGTGAACAGTCTATTTTCTATGTCTTTCGGATTCCTTTTCAAATAATAAATTCCTGAAATTACACTAAAACCTTCCAAAAGCAAAAAAATAAATAAAAGTACTCGCATTAATATTCTTTAGGAAGTTTAATCATTTCTATCTTAATCATAAATTAAGTATCTTTTTTATATAAATAGCACTATACCAAAACCCACAATAATTTTAATTTCTTACTTATAGAGCACTCCCATTTTTATTTAACCCTAGAAGCTGTTTTTTTCTGCGCGCAATAAATAAAACCAAAAGAAAATATGCCATATAAAAAAATATTGCTATACCTTAAAATAGTTGTATGCAATTTAATAAAATCATCATTTTCGACTAAAAAATAGGCGCTATAAATTTGAATTGGTGGCACACAGAGGTGCCAAATGAGAAGGCCAACAGAAATGTAAAAAAAGTAAATTCTTCTTAAAATCTAAAACTTGGTCACTTATTAGCAGCTCAAAATAATAACTGGCAATAACAATAATTAACAATAATACCCCAGCAATAAGAATAGTCATATCATAAGAATAGAATAACTGATTAGAACTTATTAATTTAAATACTCCAAACAATATAAAAATAAGCAAAGCAAACTTTAAAATTCTTTTATAATTAACTTTTTCAAGTTGTTTAATAAAAAGAAAAATATAAAATGAAAGACTTATTAAATGATTCCAATTATGCAACCATACATTTCGTTGAAATAGTGAATCTTTTAAAAAAGGAAATGTTTTATAATCATCAAAAAATGCCCATAAAGCATATAAACCACTAAAATCCAACAAAAAAACATACCATAGAAACCACGCTAAATATTTAATATCCCTCTGTACATTTGGAGTTTTTAATAAATAATAACTCCCACTTATAGCTGCTACTAATTCAAAAATAAGACCAATATAAATTTTGTGTTCTATTATAAAATCCAGCATCTTTATTTGTGACCTTTAATATTCTCCCGGAGGCCATAAACCAGTAGTTCCATTGAAAGGTTCTATCTCATCATTAACTACATCTTCATATTCCTTATCTGGATCATCAGACTTTACTCTTTTGGTTGGAGCTAAAAACACAGTAGCCAAACTGGGTTCTGTTTCGGTAGCATCGTAAGCACCAAACCATATATTGATTCCAGGAGTATCAAGCCTTGTGATTTTGTTTTAACCTCATCTAAATAGGTTTGAAGCTCCTCAACAGTAAAATGAAACTGGCAAGTATCTTCATGTTCTTTCCCATCTGTAGTGACAATTAATCTAGTTTCCCACCATTTTTTTTTGAAGCTTTTTTTGCTTTTGCATTTGTGATTTTTCTACCCATGTTATCAGATTTATTAAAATAAATATAAAAACGAACTTTATATTTTGTTAAAAATAGAATTTTTCTTTAACATATTCTTTTAAATCATTAAAAAGGGGAAAAAACCCCTTTCCATCTGCGTAGTCAATAGCTAATTTTGAAGTATCATTTTAGTCCATCTAAAAGAATATTGGAACAAAAAAAGTGCGGGTTATAGGATAATTATTAGGTAGGGCTTTTAATTAATCAAAATATAATCGGCACTTTCTTCTTTCAATCTCTTTAGGTGGGCTTTTTAATTTTGAAAAAAATAGTAAACTAAAAAAAAGGGGAAAAGCCCCTTGTAGCAAGCTAGATGGTGAAGTATTTTTGTTTTGAAATAAATGCTTAGTTGTTAAAAAAAAGAAGTGTCGTGGATGTGTGATCTTTTATTGGGTGGGGCCGATAAGAAATCGAAAGCACAAAAACGACACCTTTTTAAATCTAAACTAAATAGGTGCACTAAAAATTCTATTTGAGGTATCAAAAAAAGTAATGCCTTAAAAAAAGGGGAAAAACCCCCTTGTACAATTTGGAATCTGCACTTATTTTTGAGTATTCATTTATTTAACTTAATAAGTTAAGGTTAAAAAAGTGTCGTTAAGAGTGAAATTGATTTTTAGGTAGGGCTTTAAATCTTTTAACACGATTAATTGACACTTTTTATTTTTTAACCTTTTTCCTATTCTTTAAACGTTAAAATCTTTATTTTATTTTACTTAATTCAAACCTAAGCATATCTCCCACAACTTTTTGAGCAATGCTGTTTATCCCAGCCTCACTTAGTTGCAACACTCGTGGATATCCTCCTGTAGTTTGGCAATCTCGCATAAGAACAATCAATTTTCCTGAAGGCGTTAATTGAACTGTTCCGGGAAGTACCGGTCCGGTTATTATAGGACTAAGCTTGTTAGTTAAAACCTCCTTAAGCTGAATCGCCATTCTGTTATTATTTATATCCAAATGAAATTCTGATTCCAAAAGCAACCTTTGTTGAGAAGATGAAAGTAAATCGTATTCCGGTCCCGGAAAGGCTTGAATCTCTACCTTATTTAAATACTCCTCATTAACTTTTAACGATGCATTTAAAGTATTGGGTAGGCTGCCTAATTTTAGATACTTAATAACATCTCCTTTTTGCAACAGCTCGTTTTCTGTAATCCCATTATACCAACTATAACTTCCCAAAATTTTTTCTGAAGCAAAACCACCTAAAATTGAAATATAGGCCCTGCAACCTTTTATCCTTTTTCCAAAAGAGAGCACTTCATCTTTTTTGATAGAAAGCATCCGGTTGTTCAAAACTGATATATCATTAATTTTAGGACTAAGATTAGCTCCACAAATTGCTATTTGTGTAGGTTCTGTAAATTTCAATTTTGATCCCAACTGAGTAATTTCTAAAACTGGACTAGTCTCCAAATTACATAAAATTAGGTTTGCTTTTTTAGCTGCATAAGAATCCATCACTCCACTTTTTGGCACTCCATATTTTCGGAAATTGCGCCTGCCCAAATCCTGAATAGTAGAATATAATCCCGGCTTCAAAACTTCGATTTCACCCATGATATTTTTCGAATTTTAACTGAAACAAACCACGCTTAATTTCATCAGAAATTTGCACATATTGAGACTTACTTATCGAATAAAATTTTACTTTATCTCCCGGCAAAATCACGCAAGGAGGATTCGCATTTTTATCAAAAAAAGAGATGGGAGAATTGCCTATAATTTGCCATCCGCCGGGACTGGATTTTGGATAGATTCCGGTTTGATTTTCTCCTATCCCAACAGCCCCTTTTTCAACCTTCATACGTGGAGATGATTTTCTTGAAATTTGCAGCTTATTATCGAGTCCGCCCAAGTATAAAAAACCCGGTAAAAAACCAATAAAATATACGGTATAAACTGGTGCGGTATGAAGCTGAATAATCTTTGAAATCGTTAGGTTTTTTTCACTAGCAATTAGCTCGAGATCCAATCCAAATTCCTCTTCATAACATACCGGGATATGATAAATTTTCGAGTTGATATTTTTTTCTATATTAGCGCTAGAAACGAGCTGTTTGAGCGCTAAAACCTTATTATAGATGTTTTCTATAGTGAAGTCGTAAATAATTAATAATGAATGATATGTATTAATTACCTCAATCTCAACTTCAACTGAATCATTTTCGATTATTCTTTTTAAATTCAGGAGCTTTTCTAAGGATTTTTCATTGATTTCTGGTTCAAAATCTATTAAAATAGCACGATCCCCCATCGGTTTTATATGCGGATAATCTTGCATCAT
>NZ_AJLT01000036.1 GCF_000258765.1 Gillisia marina | reverse complement strand
TCTAATAATGCACCTTCTACATTTCCATTTGGTGTAACAAATGTTACTTGGACAGTAACCGATGATTCTGATAATACTACTACTGCAACACAAACAGTTACTATAAGTGATAACGAACCCCCATTAAAGCCAAACCTAGCTGACATTGATTGGAGTTGTGGCAAAGAAATAACTGATTTTCCAACTACTACAGATAATTGCGAAGATATAATTACGGGTACTACGACAGATAAACTTCAATTCGAAACTTTTGGTGAATATTCCATCACTTGGACTTTCATCGATAGCGCAAACAATAGTACAACTGCTATCCAAAAAGTAATTATTCCAGAACCAATAGTGAACCAACCGAATGATATTATTGTATGTAATGGAGAGGCAATCTCAACTATAGGCTTCTCAGGAAGTGCAGTTTCTGGCACAGTATATTCTTGGACCAATAGTGACACCTCTATATCCTTGGAGAATAATGGAACCGGGGATATTCGTTCATTCACAGCCGTTAATAATTCTACAGATCCTGTAATTGCAACTATAACAGTAGTACCAATAGCAAATGATTGCGAAGGTGAACCAGTTAGTTTTTCTATAACAGTAAATCCTACACCAACTATCACCAAACCATCTGATCTTGTAGTTTGTGATGGAGAAACTGTAGATGAAATTGTTCTGAGAGGCTCTTCTGTTAGCGGAACAAGGAGAGATTGGGCTAATGATAATACTGCTATAGGTTTAGGAGTAAGTGGGCGTAACAGAGTAGATTCTTTTGTGGCGTCAAATGCTACTAATCAAAGTATTTTTGCAACTATAACAATAGTTCCCACAGCGAACAACTGCGAAGGTATAACAGAAACTTTTAAAATTGAAGTTAAACCTAGGCCTACTGTTACAGCCCCTGAAGACCAAATTTATTGTAATGGAGTTTTAACAACAGCAATTCCTTTATCAGGATCCCCTTCTGGAATTTTATATGATATCAAAGGTGGGGCAGCCATAGGTTTATCCAATAAAGTGGGCGTAACCCAAATTCCTGCATTTACTGCATTAAAAGGATCGTCAACCATTGAGATCACACCAAAGGCAAATGGATGTACAGGAGACCCAGTAACTTATAACATCACTGTGAACCCTACACCAACAGTGTCTTTAACACCTCCTAATCAAACTCTTTGTTCTGGAGAAACAACAAATATTGCGCTTTCAGGCCCAATAGCGGGATCCAGTTTCAACTGGACAATTTCCGAGATCTCTCCTGTTGGAAGCATTACAGGAGCAGCTGATGGAACAGGAATAAAAATAGAACAGCTACTCACAAATACCACTAATTCAGTAGCTACTGTAAAATATAAAATAACCCCTACAGCAAATAACTGTACCGGAACCCCAATTACAGCTACCGTTACTGTAAACCCAACACCGCAATTACAAATCACCAATCCAACAACTATTTGTTCTCCAGCCGAAGTGGATTTAACTGCTGCAGAAATAACTAGTGGATCTTCAGCCGGGGTAACGTTTACTTATTGGTCTAATGACATAGCTACTAGTTCTATAAGCGATCCTACAAAAATTGGAGCTGGAACCTATTATATTAAGGCAAGTTCTGGTAGTGGCTGTTCTATTATTAAACCAGTTATAGTTACAGAAAACACAACTCCAGAATTAACTAGTACATTAAGTCCTGGTGGTATTTGTGGAAACTCTGTGTTTTCATATACACCAACCACCAATTCACCTAATACGACTGTTACCTGGATTAGAAGATCCACTTCGGGATTAAGTAATCCACAAAGTTCCGGTTCTGGTAACCCAGATGAAACTCTAAACCTAGACCCTTCGGTTACATCCACCATAACTGTAATTTATAATTTCACTTTGACAACACCTGAAGGTTGTGAAAATATACAAGAGGTAAAAGTTGACGTAACACCTACACCAACTCTAAGTAATACTACAACTTCTTACACTATATGCGGGGGAAGTGAATTTTCTTTTACACCACAAAGCGAAGTTTCCAATACAACATTTACTTGGACTAGAGCTGCAATAGCAGGGAATTCAGCGAGTTCTGGCACAGGAGCTATAAATGAAACTTTAGTTAACAACACTTCTCAAAATGTTGGAGTAGAATACATTTATTCTTTAAGATCGAACAACTGCTCAAATCCTCAACAATATTCAGTAATTGTTACTGTTCTGCCGTCTATAGAGATAGAAGCAAGTGCTTCAGAAGTAGAGATTTGTTCAGGCGAAAGCATCGATTTGTTTTCTTCTTCAGAATTAAATACAAGTCTCCCTTCTACTTTATTATCCCAAAACTTTAATGGTTCTAATAATTGGACGACTTCATTAAATGCAAGAACTGGAACCTACACCACACCTAGATATGGTTTTAACATCGCATCTAGTGATAATTCCCGTTATTATTTATCTGACAGTGGTACCCAAAACGGAAACAGAAGTTTAAGAAGTCCTAGTATTAACACCATTGGTTACACTTCATTAACTTTAAACTTTGATTTCTTGTATTTAGATGCAGGAGATACTTTTGGAGATACAGGACATATAGAAATCTCAACAAATGGCTCAAATTGGACGGCTTTAATTCAGCCAGTTAATTTTAGTTATGGTAGTTATGATAATAACACTAATATTTATAGACCAATCGCTACTACTTTAAATTTAAGCGCTTACATAGGTCAAGCAACATTGTTTGTTCGATTTAGGCATAATGGACCTGCCAATAGCTATATTATGGCAGTAGACAATGTAAGCATTACAGGAGAAGGATCTAAACCTGCAACAGTAGCGTGGACTTCGGATGTTGGAGATTTCACTTCTTCAGAACAAAACCCTACTAATGTTACTCCGTTAGAAACTACTGTCTACACCGCTACATATACTGACCCAGATACCGGATGCCCTAATAGCAAAACTGTGGAAGTAATAGTTAGACAACCACCAGCGGTAACTATTACCCCAAATTATTGTGGAAATTCCACTTTTATTGAATTAATGTCAGATAATGTGTTTGCAACTTATAAATGGGAATCTGGTGGTAAAATTTTGGGAACGGGCCGTACCGTAGATGTTGAACTTGCCCAAACCTACACTCTAACTGTAACCGATAGTTTTGGGTGTATGGGAATTGGATCTATCAGTGTTTCAGATGAATTACTGACAAATGGAGACTTTGAAAGTGGCTCTACTGGTTTTTATACAGAATATACTGATGAAACAGGGGTTTCACAAAGTTTATATCCAGAAGGTTTTTTCGCTGTAGATGATAATGCAAATTTTTATCATAACAATTTCTATGGTAAAGACCATACCACTGGTAATGGAAATTTCATGATTATAAATGGACATCCGGGTTCTGGCAAGGTTATTTGGAGACAAACTATAACCAATATTCAACCGAACACAAATTATTACTTTAGTGCTTGGGGAATGAATTTAAATCCAGGAAACCCAGCAAGACTCCAATTTCAAGTAAACGGAGTTCCAACGGGAACCATTGCAGATCTAAAAGATGCTCCAAAACCTACAAGTAATGGGCAAGTGAATACGAATAACTGGATTCAGTTCTATAGCAATCCATTCTGGAATTCTGGAAATGCCACTACTGCTGTACTAGAAATAATAAATTTAGAAACCATAAGAAGCGGAAATGATTTCGGAATTGATGATATATCATTTGGTACTCTAGAACCTATAATTTTCAGTATAGATCCAACTAACAACTCTGCAATTTGCGAAGGAAGCATCTTAGAACTATATGCTAATATTGAAGGCGGAAGAGATCCTATAGAATTTCAATGGACAAACGCTAATGGCGATATAGTTTCCACAGAAGAAAATCCTATTTTAGAAGATTTATTAGCTACAGATTCTGGAACTTACACTCTAACAGTAACCGATGGTTATGGCTGTACTGCTCAAATTGGAACGACTGAAGTTGAAATTATTCATGAAACCATTGTTGATGCTGGAGAAGATCAAATAGTATGTGCAGAGAATGCTTTAATAACCTTAAATGGCTTAGTAACTGGATCTATTTCTACTGGAGCATGGACTGGAGGGGAAGGAACTTTTAATCCTAATAGAAATACCTTAGACGCCACTTACACTCCAAGTGCCGGAGAAATTTCTACAGGATCAGTTGTTTTGACACTGATTTCTGGAACCCCTGTTGCTCCCTGCGCTATTGCAGAAGACACTTTTACACTAATAATAAATCCAACCCCAATTATTGATAACATTGAAACGGTAATGCCTAGCTGTTACCAAGGCAGTGATGGGTCGGCGACAGCAACTTTATCGGGCGGAACAGGAACCTATACCTATGCTTGGAGTAATGGACAAACTACACAAACAGCCACAGGTCTTAGTATAGGAGATTATTCAGTAATTGTTACAGATGAAGCTGGCTGTTCTGTTACTGGCAAAATCACAATAATTGAACCTTCTCCGTTAGAAATTGTCGCATCTAGTTTTACACCTGTTACATGTTTTGCCGGTGAGGACGGGACGGTTTCTATAGAAATCGCAGGTGGAATATTAGATGGAGAATCACCTGAATATATTATCACTTTACTTGATATGGATGGCCTAGAAATTTATAAAGAAGAGAGTAATGATACAGGTTTACTAACAATATCTAATTTAATAGCTTCTACTTATACCTTTACAGTTACCACATCCAATGCTTGCACTTCTCTATCGACAGCATTAACAATAAATCAGCCCGACGAAATTCCATCTTCTGCTGGGGATGATATTTCTATTGCTGAATGTGGATCTACAGTGTTTAAACTAAACGCTGCAGAAATTGATCCTACAGCGGCTACTGGAAAATGGTCCATTACTCTTCCGGTTGATGGTGGTGGAGGAATATTTAGCGATGATAGCGATAGGCAAAGTAAATTTACTGGTAAAGCCAACACCTCTTATATCCTAAAATGGACAGTTACACCTTTAAATGGATGTCCAGCAATTTTTGATGAACTTGAAATTACATTTCCTCCAAGCTGTAGTAAATTGGATTTTGATGGTGTAGATGATTACGTAGATTTTGGAGATAACTTTAATTTACGAAATACTGAAAATGCTTTCACAATAGAAGCTTGGGTAAAACCTAATTCCATAAGTGGTATCAATACAATTATTTCAAAACGAAATTTAAACGATCTAACTGAAGGGGGCTATGATTTAATTTTGAACAATGGTAAACCTAGTTTTAGGTTAAATAATAAAACAATTACAACAACCCAATCTATTGGAACAGATAGATGGTATCATATAGCAGCAGTTCAAAAAGGAAGTGAAATCAATGTATTTGTAGATGGCGTTAAGCTTAAAACAGATAATTTACCCACAAAACCAAAAAGTATAAATACACCTATGCTTATAGGTGCTATGTACGATTCAACTAACCCGCTATTACCTAAAAACAATTTTCATGGTTGGATCGAAGAAGTTAGAATTTGGAAGACTGGCTTAAATCAAGAACAAGTAAGGTTCATGATGAATCAGCGTATTAAAAATAATAACGGAAAAGTTCAAGGTGAGATAATTCCAATGGATGCACCAGAAAATCTTTCTTGGAGTAATTTAGAAGGATATTATAGATTAATTGCTTCAGAAATAAACAATGGTGTTACGCTGGACATTACCAATTCGGGCATAAATGGAATATTAAAGAATATCCAAACCACTCAAGAAAACACAGCTCCCCTCCCATATATTTCAAATAATAATGGCGTATGGAGCAATGATAAAATCTGGCTGAGACCTGACGTTTGGGATGCACCGAATAGTAAAGGTATAAATGGTGATAAAATAGATTGGAACATTGCTAAGATATCCCACAATATTTCATCAGGTGGACAGGATATTACGTTGTTAGGACTGTTTTCAGAAAGTGAAGAACTTGAAATTTTCAATCCTAACGAAAACAAGGACGAGAATAACTCTGGACAAGGCCTTACCATAACGCACTATTTTAAATTGAATGGATCTGTAGACTTAATTGGAGAATCTCAATTAGTGCAAACAGAAGGAAGTATTTTAGATAATTCTAGTACGGGATATATAGAAAGAGATCAGCAAGGAACCGCAAGTAGTTATAATTATAATTATTGGTCCTCCCCTGTAGTACCTCAAGGAAGTATGCCAAATTCCACCTATACTGTAGAAAGCGTTTTAATGGATGGAACCAATTCTAGCTCTCCAAAAATATTGAAATTTGGGAACGGACATACTTTTGCCGATGGGGATGCTTCTAGTCCTCGAAAAATTAGTAACTATTGGTTATTCAAATTTAGAGGGAAAGCAGATGAATATAATGACTATGAGCATATAGGTAGCACTGGTATATTGAATGTGGGCGAAGGATACACAATGAAAGGCACTTCCGGAAAAGCAGATGTTTCAGCAAGGCAAAATTATGTGTTCAAAGGACTTCCAAATAACGGAGATATCCGTTTATCTGTGGGTGAGAATCAAAATTATATGCTAGGGAATCCTTATCCTTCCGCCTTGGATGCAAAAAAGTTCATCCTAGATAATTTAAAAGACAGTGGAGGAACTAATCCGACTAGTAATGTTTTTAATGGCGCTATTTATTTTTGGGATCATTTTTCTGGTCAAACTCACGTTCTTAGCGAATATATAGGTGGCTATGCGACTTATAATTTGGTGGGTGGTGTTAAAGCTATTGCAACAGATGATAGAATTAATAGCAGTACTAGCGAAACCACTAATAAAATACCAGGACAGTATATTCCTGTAGGCCAAGGGTTCTTTATTAATACTGTAACGAATGATGATGTATCCGGAAATTACATTGTAACTGGTGGAGATGTACTTTTTAAAAATAGCCAACGCGCATTTGTTACAGAAGCTTCGAGTTCCTCCCTGTTTTTAAGACCAGAAAATAGTAGTAAAAATGAAAAAGAAGAAATGTCAGAATCTAAAATACGATTAGATTTTTCTTCTCCTTTAGGTTACAACAGGCAAATTTTAGTGGGAACTAACCCGAATGCAACCAATAATTTTGATCTAGGTTACGACGCACCTTTGAACGACTATAATTTAGAGGATTTCTTTTGGCTAATAGACAATAGAGAGTATGTGATCCAAGGTGTATCCAATTTCGATTTAGAGCAAGTATTGCCAATTGGAATTTACATAACTCAAAAAGGAGAATTTTCTATAGAAATTAACTCACTAGAAAACATTCCTAATGAAACAAATATTTATGTTCAAGATTTGAAAGAAAATAAATTTTACGATCTCAGAAAAAGTGCATTCAAACTAGAAATAGAACCCGGAGGTTATTATGAACGTTTTCAGATTGTATTTCAAACTGACGAAGAGGTCGATGAGGATACTGATGGAGTAGATGAAGAGCCAGATAGTGAAGAAATGGAAGAAGAGGGTGACAATGACTCTCAAAAACCAACAGAAGATGGAATTCAAGTTATTTATGTCCAAGCTGATAAAGAATTGGCTATCCTTAACCCAGATCTAGCCGAAATTCATCTAGTCGAAATTTATAATATTGCCGGTCAAAGGGTGCAATATTATAGAAATGTTGTAACCGAGAAGGAACCAACATTACCGGTAAGACAATTTGCATCAGGAGTTTATGTAGTAAAATTGTACACTGCAAACTTTCAGGTCGCGAAAAACATTATTATTAGAAATTAAACTTCATAAGACTTAATTAATTGAGAATACAAATATGAAGGATAGATGTAAAAGTCTATCCTTTATATTTTAAAGGAAGATGAACCACTTTTTTAGTTTCAAAAAAGTCTTCTTCAAAATAATCTGTCAAATTATAAATTTTAGCTGTTTTGTAGGTTTTTAATTCTTCAGATAGATCCCCACCCTTCAAATATAAAATACCATTTTTTAATTCATGGGTACTGTTCTTGGCGGTCTTGCCCTTTACCCAAGCAACAAAAGAAGGCATAACTGCCACTGCTCTACTCACAATAAAATCAAATTCTCCTTTAATTTCTTCAACCCTTGAGTTCGTAGTTTTTACATTTTTCAACTCCAAACCAGATACTACTTCATCCACTACTTTTATTTTTTTTCCAATAGAATCTACTAAATGAAATTGAGATTCGGGAAAAAGAATCGCTAATGGAATACCCGGAAACCCTCCACCTGTGCCAACGTCCAAAATCTTAGAGCCTGAATTAAATTTCTGAACTTTAGCAATTCCCAAAGAATGCAATACATGGCGAAGGTATAATTCCTCTATATCCTTTCTCGAAACTACATTGATTTTAAGGTTCCAATCTTGGTATAAATCCTGTAATCCCTGGAACTGATCTAGTTGAAGAGAAGTTAAATCTGGGAAGTATTTTTTTATTAAATCCAAGGTTTTGTATTTTAGGTTGCAAAAGTAATTAAAATAATCACGTTAATTTTCCCTAATTAGGGTATGCTCATTGTAGAATGTTTTACCTTTGAAATCAGAGTTACAAAAAATGGCATTAGATAAAAACCCTATTAGATTTTCTCGAGTAGACTCGGCAAAATTCTTTAAAACCCTAAATAAACGTGTAAACGCCTATTTTAAGGAGAATGAAATTTCCAAAACCGGAAATTGGAAACTGCATTTGAAAACTATTGTCATGTTTTCAATGTTTCTTGCGCCATACTTTTTAATCCTAAGTTTAGATATTTCGCAATGGTGGATGCTCGCCCTTACTATTGTAATGGGAGCTGGAATGGCAGGCGTAGGAATGAATGTTATGCATGATGGAAATCATGGATCTTATTCATCTAAAAAATGGATCAATAATTTTATGGGAGGAACAATTTATGTTTTGGCTGGAAATGTTTACAACTGGCAAGTGCAACATAATGTCCTACATCATACCTATACAAATATACATGGCCATGACGAAGATTTAGATGCAGGAAGAATTATTCGATTTTCTAAACATTCCAAATGGTTTAGATTTCATAAGTTTCAGCACTACTATTCTGTATTTTTATATGGTTTACTAACTTTTAACTGGGCGCTTACTACAGATTTTAAACAGACAAAAAATTACTTGTCCCGAAAACTTTCCTATGGAAAATTGCCATCTCCTACAAAACAGTGGAGCATAATTGCAATCACAAAATTAATATACCTCGCTATTTGGATTGTAATCCCGATGCTCTTTGTACCAGTTGCTTGGTGGAAAATTTTAATTGGTTTTTTTGTAATGCATTACACTGCAGGTCTTATCCTTAGTATCGTATTTCAATTAGCACATGTAGTAAATGAAACCGATATGCCTTTACCAGATAATACTGGGTCCATGAAAAATACTTGGGCAATTCATCAATTATTTACAACAGTGAATTTTGCTACCAAAAATAGGTTGGTTAATTGGTTTACCGGTGGTCTTAATCATCAGGTAGAACACCATATCTTCCCTAATATAAGTCATATTCATTATACTAAAATTGCTGAGATCGTTAAGCAAACTGCAAGAGAATGCAACTTGCCTTACAATGAATTTAAAACTACTCGAGGTGCAATTGCAGCTCACTTCAAATACTTAAAAGAGATGGGTGCTAAACCTATTTCAGCCTAAAAAATTTAACTCTTTATTTATGCAAAAACATTTATCTGACCGTATTAATAATTTAGCAACATCTCAAACCTTGGCTATGGCTGCCAAAACCAGAGAGCTAAGAGCAGAAGGGAAGGATATAATTGGATTAAGTCTTGGTGAGCCAGATTTTAATACACCAGACTTTATTAAAGATGCTGCCATACAAGCAATTAACGATAATTATAACTCATATACGCCTGTAGATGGGTATGTAGAGCTAAAAGATGCTATTATCACGAAATTCGAGAGAGATAATAGTTTGACTTATGATAGATCACAAATTGTTGTTTCTACTGGCGCTAAACAATCGTTAGCTAATGCTGCAATGGTTTTGCTGAATCCGGGAGACGAAGTTTTACTTCCTTGTCCTTATTGGGTAAGTTATTCTGAAATAGTGAAATTAGCAGAAGGTGTTCCTGTTGAAGTTCCTACTACAGTGGAGAGTAATTTTAAAATTACACCTCAGCAATTAAAGGAAGCTATTACTCCAAAAACTAAAATGATCTGGTACAGTTCTCCTTGTAATCCAAGTGGAATGGTATATAGCAAAGAAGAATTAAGAGCTTTAGCCGATGTTTTACTTGATTACCCGGATATTATTGTTTTAAGCGATGAAATTTATGAACATATAAATTTTGTAGGAGGGCATGCATCGATGGCTCAATTCGATGACATGTATGATCGCGTAATTACCGTGAATGGTGTTTCTAAAGCTTTCGCAATGACTGGTTGGAGAATAGGCTATATAGGCGCTCCAGAATGGATTGCAAGGGCGTGTAACAAAATGCAAGGTCAAATTACAAGTGGAGCGAACTGTATCGCTCAACGGGCTGTAATCACAGCTTTAGAAGCTCCGGTAAGCAAAATTCAATTTATGATAGATACTTTTAAAGAGCGTCGTAAATTGATAATATCCTTGTTAGATGCTATTGAAGGTTTTAAAACTACAGAGCCTGAGGGTGCATTTTATGTTTTTCCAGATATTTCTTTTTTCTTCGGAAAAATACTGAAAGGGCATCAAATAGATAATGCTACAGATTTTTCTATGTTTTTATTAGAAGAAGCATTGGTAGCAACGGTAACCGGCGATGCGTTTGGAAATCCTAATTGTATTAGATTCTCTTATGCTGCCAGCGAAGATCAAATTAAAGAAGCATTAAAAAGAATTAAGGAGGCTGTTTCATAAAGTAAATATTTCATCAAATAAAAATGCTCCGTATAATTTACGGAGCATTTTTATTTGATAGAGGCAGTAGGTTATTATCTATTACGCCAAAAGAAGGGTGTAAGTAGAATTAGTACCGTAAATAATTCCAACCTTCCTATAAGCATTAAAAATGCCGACCACCACTTTCCGGCAGCGGGTAAAATATCGTAATTATTAACCGGACCAAGTCCGCCCAATGCTGGTCCAATATTCCCAAGAGAAGATGCCGCACCTCCAATTGCTGTTATAAAATCTATTCCCATAAAAGCAAATACTAAGGCTCCTATTATAAAGGATAACATATATAGTATAAAAAACCCAAGGATGTTAAATACAATTTCTTGTTTTATAGATCTTTTATTATAACGGATCGGTAATATCGCATTTGGGTGCAAACTGCGTTTAAATTCTGTTACTCCATTCCTTATCAAAATTAAATGGCGCATTACTTTTACTCCACCCGCAGTAGACCCTGCTGATCCTCCCAAAAACATTAATCCGAAGAACATCACGGTAAGAAATGGCGTCCATAGTGTATAATCTGCACTAATAAATCCTGTGGTTGTAACAACTGTTAGCACCTGAAATAATGAATGTCTAAACGCACTCTCCCCTTCTCCCCAAAGCATAGGGTGTGTTATAGACGAAATTGCCACATCTGCCTGAAAGTAAATTATTAGAGATGCAACAAGAGTAAAGGCAACTATAAAGATGCAATACCATCCAAACTCATCATCATGTAATACTTTCTGAAACTTGCCTTTAAAACTGAAATAACTTAGCACGAAATTGGAACCCGCCAAAAACATGAAAACTATAATTATATATTGTATTATTGGCTGATTATTCCAATAGGCTAGACTAGCATTTTTAGTTGAAAAGCCTCCCGTGGAGAGGGTACTTAAAGAATGATTGATGGCATCAAAGAAGCTCATTCCAGCTACTTTAAGCAAAATTGTTTCAGCTAAAGTATAGAGAAAGTAAATTAACCATAATCTCTTAGCGGTATCTGTAATCCTTGGCTTCAATTTATCGGCGCTAGGACCGGGTGCTTCAGCAGAAAAAAGTTGCATCCCTCCTATTCCTAATAATGGCAAAATTGCAATTGCCAAGACAATAATACCCATTCCTCCAATCCAATGGGTTAGACTTCGCCAAAATAATATTCCTTTCGGTATAGATTCAATATCATTGATAATGGTGGCACCTGTGGTTGTATACCCAGACATCGTTTCAAAAAAAGCATTCGTAAAATCTGGAATTGTTTCAGAAAATATATAGGGCAGTGTTCCACTTAAAGCCATAAAAATCCATCCAAAAGTTACTACAACATACCCTTCTCTCTTTTTAATTTCTTTTCGGTGTCCCCGAGTTAAGAACATTAGGATGGTTCCTACGAACATTGTAAGTAAGGAAGCTGAAGAGATTTGCAATGTAACTCCGTCCTCATAATACCAACTTGTAATTACTGCTAATAGCATGAACCCACCATTACACAACAGGAGTAAACCCATGATGTGCAAGATGATTTTAAAGTTCATTTTTGGCATTAAAGAAAGAGCTTTTCAACTTTATTAATAGATCTTGGCAAGCAGCATACTACAATTCTATCGCCACCACGAATCATAAAATCACCCAAGGCGATTATTCCTTCTCCATCACGAATAATTCCTCCAATTATTGCAGATCGAGGAAAATCCAAATCTTTTATTTTAGTATCACAAACTTCAGAAGTTGGTTTTACAATAAATTCCAGTAATTCAGCATTCATATTATTGAGCTTGGTCATGGCAACCACTTCCCCTTTTCTTATGAACCTAAAAATATTATTTGCTGCTAAAAGTTTCTTATTTATAAGTGTGTCTATCCCAATAGAATGGCTTAATTGAAAATAATCCATATTCTCCACTAAAGCGATCGTCTTTTTAACACTTTTCGATTTCGCAACAAGGCAAGACATAATATTAGTTTCAGAATTACCCGTTACTGCTATAAAAGCATCCATATCGTGAATATTTTCTTCTTCTAAAAGTTCTACATTTCTACCATCGCTATTTATTACCAAAGTATTAGGCAACTCATCTGCAAGATCGAATGCTTTTTCCCGATCATTTTCTAATAATTTTACCTTGAAATTATTTCTGCATAGATCGGAAGCTGTTTTCTTTCCTATTTTACTTCCACCAAGAATCATTACATTCTTAATAGTTTGCTTAACCTTTCCTGTAAGCTTATAAAGATCATCTACTCCACTACGAACTGTAATGAAATAAACTTGATCTCCTTCTTTAAATTGGGTGTCGCCTCTAGGTATTAACGTATATTGAGTACCAAACCGCTGAATGGCAATTGGAACAAAGTGAAGTTCCGGGAAAATCTTAGCAGCTTCTTTCACTGTTTTACCAACGAAAGTAGCTGTTCGGGACAAATTAAGGCCAATCATGGTTAAAGCCCCGTCCTCAAACTCATAACTATCATCAAAAGCAGATTGATTTAATAATAGAGCAATCTCACGAGCAGCAAGTGCCTCGGGAGATATAAGTTCATCTATCCCGAATTTATCAAAACCTATTTCCTCTTTATTATCTAAAAATTCGGTGTTAGAAATTCGAGCGATGGTACGTTTTGCGCCAAGTTGCTTGGCTAAAACACAAACTGTAATATTTGTAGCTTCACTAGAAGTTACCCCTATTACAAGATCAACATTTTTTACTTGAGCTTCTTTAAGAATATTAATGGAAGTAGCATCTCCTTTTAATGTGCGTATATCCAGATGAGTATCTGCATATACTAAATTATTCCTATTATTATCTATAAGGGTAATATCTTGAGACTCGTAGGATAAAAGTTTTGCTAAATGAAAGCCGACTTCTCCAGCACCGGCAATAATAATCTTCATATCTTATATTCCAGTTGTATGAAAAACCAAAGGTAAGTTATTTTATACAACTGCTTTAGAGTAGAATCTTAATAAATTTACAATCTTATCAGCTCTTTTATTGGATATCCCCTATCTTTGAATCAAATTTTTCTCATGAATAAAAAAGTGACTCCTTACAAAGATTCTAATCTTAATAAAAAAGAGCAAGTTGCCCAAATGTTCGATAAAATATCTGGAAATTATGACGGGCTTAATAGAGTAATATCTTTTGGGATAGACATTAAATGGAGAAAAAAGGTTGTTGCCTTAGTTTCTGAAAAAAAACCCGGAAATATTCTGGACATTGCTACAGGGACTGGAGATTTGGCTATTAACTTAGTGGAAACCGGTGCTAAAGAAATTATTGGATTAGATATTTCTGAAGGAATGCTAGAGGTTGGAAGAAAAAAGATTGGAGATAAACAGCTCTCCGAGAAAATAAAAATGGTACAAGCAGACTCTGAAGCGCTGCCTTTCGATAACGAAACTTTTGATGCCATTACTGTGGCATTTGGTGTTCGGAACTTTGAAAATTTAGAAAAAGGTCTCTCAGAGATTTACAGAGTTTTAAAACCTAACGGAATTTTTGTAATATTGGAAACTTCAGTTCCAACCAAATTTCCCTACAAACAAGGTTATAAATTTTATTCCACAAGCCTATTACCGGCTATTGGAAAATTATTCTCGAAAGACAAAGCAGCATATTCCTATTTAAGTGAAAGTGCAGCAGTTTTTCCATATGGAACAGAGTTCAACAATATTTTAAGTAAAATAGGGTTTATAGGTATAGAAGATAAGCCTCAAACATTTGGTGTTGCAACCATATACACAGCTTCTAAATAACTATATGAAAAAAATTGTTGCCTTTTTAGGGCTTTGTTTGTTCTTTTCTCATGCAAATGCTCAGATATTCTCAGGGGAAAGTATTATCAATCAAGAAAATATCGATAATAAACGATGGTCTTGGGGATATTACCTAGGTTTTAATACCTATGATTTTGATTTTGATTATAAAAAGTATGATCCGAATCCGGTTTTAGGAAAAGATTTTAATATTGAAACAACGATAGGTTTTAATGTTGGGCTTGTGGGAAGTTTGAAATTAAACCATAATTTTGACCTTCGCTTAGAGCCAGGAGTTAGTTTCAACACTCGAAACTTTCAAGCCTTTAAGGCAGATCAGGAAACCTTCCGTGAGATTAATTCTACCTATGTGCATATTCCTCTATTAATAAAATTTTCTACGAACAGACTTAACAATTTTAGGCCTTTCGTTGTAGCAGGAGCCTCTACGTCCTTAAATTTATCCAGTAATGAAAATAATCCTGACGACAATAGTGTTGGGCAATTTAGAATGAGAACCAATACTTTTTATTACGAAGTTGGTGTCGGAATAGATTTATATTTACCATACTTCAAACTCTCTCCTTCCCTAAGAGGAATTTTCGCCATTAATGATGAACTTGTTAGAGACGAAAACCCTACTAGTTTGTACACAGGCAATGTAGAACAAATGAGAACAAGAGGAGTGTTTTTAAATTTTACTTTTCAATAGCTTTCCTTCCGCCTGATTTCACTTAATAGAATGGCTGTTGCTGTAGCAACATTTAAACTCTCAGTGTTTTTAGAATTGCCGAATTGAGGAATATTTATTTTCTTTTCTACCAATTTTTCAATGCTTTCAGAAATGCCGTTGGCTTCGTTTCCTAAAATAACAATGGCATTTTTTGATATTTCTGAAACAAACACATTTTCACCTTCGAGAAAAGTTCCCACTTTTAAATGAGAATTATTATGTTTTAAAAACGACGATAACTCTACATAATGAATCTTCACTCTTGTAATACTACCCATTGTGGCCTGAACCACTTTAGAATTATAACAATCTACCGTGTCTAACGAACAAATTAAGGTTTCAACTCCAAACCAGTCACAAAGCCTAATGATAGTTCCCAAATTTCCGGGATCTCTTATTCCATCTAAGGCAATCACCAATCCTTCTAACTTGATTTCAGTTTCAATTGGAATTTTAAATATCGCCAAGCCAATTTGGGGTGTTTTTAATCGGCTTATTTTTTTTAATTCAACCTCAGATATCAAGTGTGTTTTTTGCTGAGGCGCATTAAATATCTCTTGCGTTGTATAGAGAGAATCTAATTCAATATTAGATTCTAAAAGTTCCTCAATTCCCTTTTTTCCTTCAACAACAAAAAGACCTGTTTTGCTTCGATGTTTTTTTTTGCTCAAGACTTGTTATTAACTTAATTTGGCTTTTGCTAACCATGCAATTAATGTATTTTTGAATCCTTAACTCAGCTTTATTGAAACGCTATCCCGCAAAAATATCGTTATTATTTTTAACCTTGGCATTTTTCATTTCTTGTGATGCTGTTAAAAGAGTTAGCAGCGACGAATTATTACTTACAGAAAACACCATTTTTCTAAATGGTAAAAAAATTAAGGAGTCCAGAATTTACAATCAACTATACCAAGAGCCCAATGCCAAGCTCTTAGGCACTCCTTTGCGGCTTCACTTTTATAATTTGGCAAAAAAAAATCCGGATTCAGCTTTTCAAACTTGGCTTTATAAAAAACCAAATAGAATTAAGCGTTTAGAAAATATTTATTCTCAAAAGCAAGTCAACAAACTTGAAGAAGCCTATATAGATCTAAATAATTGGATTAAAAAAACTGGAGAAGCTCCGGTAGTTATAGATGAAGAATTAACAAAAAAAGTCGAAAAACCGACTTCAAGCTTGGTACTTTAATAACGGTTGGTTTGATGCAGAAATCGATTATGAGATAAAACCACAAGAGAACAAAAGAGGAGAAATAGATTATTTTGTAACCTCCCATCAGCCTTATATTGTTGATTCCATTAATCAAAGAATTGGCTCTGTGGTAATAGATTCCATATATAATGCCTATTCAGCTAGCTCATTAATCACCTCTGGGGTTCAGTATAAAACTTTAGATTTTAATGCTGAAAGAGATCGATTATCAAGGCTCTTCAGGAATAATGGAGTTTATTATTTTGACCAGGAATATATAAGTTTTGAAGCTGATACAGTTGGCACAAACAAAAAGGTGAATGCCACAGTTATTATAAATAACAGGCAAGTTACCCAAGGAGATACCACTGCAAGAATCCCTTTCAAAATACATACGATAAGTAAAGTAAATGTGTTTACAGATTACACATTTAACAATAGATACAAGCCTGTAACCGATAGCGCTATCTATAATGGCTATAATATTTATAGTTTTGAAGAACTCGAGTATAAACCGCGTGCAATTACCGACGCCATTTTTATAAAACCCGGAGAAATTTTTAAGGATACCGACAGAACCAGAACGTATAATAGAATGAGTTCGCTACGAGTGTTTAAATATCCTAATATTGAATATACTCTTGATCCTTCAGACAGCACCAGTACCGATTTAATAGCAAATATCTTTCTAAGTCCGCAACCTAAATATTCATTGGGCTTCGATTTTGATATTTCTCAAAGTAATATCCAGGATTTTGGGGTAGGTTTTGGAGGTTCTCTATTAATTAGAAATGTTTTTAAGGGTGCCGAAAATTTTGAGATATCGGCAAGAGGGAGTGTTGGTTCATCTTCGGATGCGGCACGAGGAAGTTCACAGGATCAATTCTTCAATATTTCTGAAATTGGTGCAGATATCAAGCTCATTTTCCCTAGAATTTTCATGCCTTTTAACACAGAGAAGTTTATTCCTAAATACATGTCACCATTCACAACCTTGAGTGTAGGTGTTAGCACTCAAAATAATATAGGGTTAGATAAGCAGAATTTGAACGGAATCCTGAATTACAAATGGAACCCTTCAAAAAAACTTTCACATAAATTAGATCTTCTAAACATTCAATTTGTTCGGAATTTGAATACCGACAATTATTTTAATGTATATCAAAATTCCTATAATAACCTCAATGAAATTGTTCAATCGGGAGATGTTGTTACAAATCCAAATTACATAAACGAAAATGGGCAATTACTTATTCCTACAGGAGCTGAAGGATTTATAAGAGATGTCACAATTAATGACCCAGGCACTTCAGGAATTTCCGAAGATCAGCGACAGACTATTGACAATATCCGCGAACGAAAAGAAAGGTTAACAGAAAACAACTTAATTTTCGCCTCTAATTTCACCTATTTAAGTAATAATAAAGAGAATTTATATGATGATGATTTTTCCCGATTTCGTTTTAAAATTGAAACAGCAGGAAATTTTTTAGCTGCATTTTCTAGTCTAACAGGTGCAAAAAAAAGATGATCAGGGTAGATACGATGTGCTTGGGGTAAATTATTCACAGTATGTAAAAACTGAAATAGATTACATAAAGCACTGGGATTGGGGAAACAAAAATATATTCGCTTTAAGAGCATTTGGAGGAATTGCTATTCCTTATGGCAACGCCAACAGCATCCCATTTATTAGAAGTTTTTTTGCAGGTGGACCCAATGATAATAGAGCATGGCAAGCCTACGACCTTGGCCCGGGTAGTTCTGGAGGAAGAAATGAGTTTAATGAAGCGAATTTAAAACTAGCATTTAACGCAGAATATAGATATAATCTTTTTGGCGCTTTAAATAGTGCCTTTTTCATAGATGTTGGTAATATTTGGAATGTTTTGGATATCGTAGATGATCCTGCTGCCACATTTACTTCATTGGCAGACCTCAAAGATATTGCTGTGGGTTCCGGAGCTGGGTTGCGATACGATTTCAATTTTTTCGTATTGCGATTTGATGTTGGCCTTAAAACATATGATCCATCAAGACCTTTGGGAGCTAGATGGTTTAAAGATTATAATCTAGCCCACGCTGTTTATAACGTGGGTATCAATTATCCATTCTAACCAAACTAATTTTCTTATTTTTGTAAATCTTAATTTAAACTAACTAACATGAGTCACAATATAAAACCAGGGGTTGCCACTGGAAAAGAAGTACAGGAAATTTTTAAGTATGCAAAACAAAAAGGATTTGCACTTCCCGCGGTTAATGTTGTTGGTTCTAGTACTGTAAATGCTGTTATGGAGACGGCTGCAGAACTTAATTCGCCGGTTATTATTCAGTTCTCAAACGGTGGTTCACAGTTTAATGCGGGAAAAGGACTTTCTAATGAAAATCAACAAGCGGCTATTGCAGGTGGCGTTGCCGGAGCACTACACATTCATGAATTGGCCAAAGTTTATGGCGCAACAGTAATATTACATACAGACCATTGTGCTAAAAAATTATTGCCTTGGATAGATGGACTTTTAGATGCTGGAGAAAAATTCTATAAAGAACATGGCAAACCATTGTACAGCTCTCACATGATAGATCTTTCTGAAGAATCTATTGAAGAAAATATTGAGATATGTAAAAAATATCTTGAAAGAATGAGCAAGATGGGAATGACTTTAGAAATTGAATTAGGTATAACTGGTGGTGAAGAAGATGGTGTAGATAACACCGATGTAGATGATTCAAAATTATATACCCAACCAGAAGAAGTGGCTTATGCCTTTGAAGAGTTGAGCAAAATAAGTAATCAATTTACTATTGCTGCAGCTTTTGGAAATGTACATGGAGTTTACAAGCCGGGGAATGTAAAACTTACACCAAAGATCCTTAAGAATTCTCAAGAATTTTTAAGCAAGAAGCATGGATTAGGAGATAATCATATCGATTTTGTTTTTCACGGTGGAAGCGGTTCTACCTTAGAAGAAATTAGAGAAGCTATTGGATATGGGGTTATAAAAATGAATATAGATACCGATCTTCAATATGCCTATGCCGAAGGAATTCGTGATTATATGGGAGAAAAGAAAGAGTATTTAAAAGCTCAAATAGGAAATCCTGACGGAGCAGATGTTCCAAATAAAAAATATTACGATCCAAGAGTATGGTTGCGTGCAGGAGAAATCACTTTTAAGAACAGACTTACGAAGGCTTTTGAAGACCTTAATAATATAAATACACTTTAATAAAACGGAACCTGAAATATTTAATTATTTCAGGTTTTTAATTATACTATAAATTATGGCTTGGTTTAAAAGAACACAAAAAGGAATTCAAACTGCCACCGAAGACAAGAAAGATGTACCAAAAGGATTATGGTATAAGTCGCCTACAGGAAAGATCGTTGATGCAGAACAATTAGAAAAAAATTTTTATGTAAGCCCGGAAGATGGTTATCATGTAAGAATTGGAAGTAAAGAATATTTCAAAATTCTTTTTGATGACAATAAATTCAAGGAGCTTGACAAAAACATAGATTCTAAAGATCCTTTAGGATTTGTAGATACTAAAAAATATACCGACAGATTAAAAGCCGCGCAAGAAAAAACAGGATTAAAAGATGCCGTAAGAACTGCAGTTGGAAAATCTAAAGGAAAAGATTTAGTTATTGCTTGTATGGATTTTAGTTTTATTGGAGGATCCATGGGTTCTGTAGTGGGAGAAAAGATTGCTCGCGCCGCAGATTATGCGTTGGAAAACAATATTCCATTTATGATCATTTCTAAATCTGGAGGCGCCAGAATGATGGAGGCTGCATTGTCTTTAATGCAATTGGCAAAAACATCTGCAAAACTAGCACAGTTGGCAGATGCTAACATCCCATATATTTCATTATGTACCGATCCTACTACCGGAGGTACAACCGCTTCTTTCGCAATGTTGGGAGATATTAATATTTCGGAACCTGGAGCACTTATAGGATTCGCTGGACCAAGAGTTGTAAAAGATACTACAGGCCAAGATCTACCAAAAGATTTTCAGACTGCAGAATTTTTAAAAGATCATGGTTTTCTAGATTTTATAACCCCAAGATCTGAATTAAAAGATAAAGTGAATTTATACTTAGACTTAATTTTAAACCAACCGGTAAGGGTTTAACATTTAATTATTTAGCAATTTTAGTTCACTGAATAATAAAAGAATTAACATCTAAATATTTTAAGAATAATATAGTATATTTGCGCCTTGACAGAAATACTGTCTGTACATAAAAATCATTAAAATTAATATTGGAATGTATTTAACTAAGGAAGAAAAGCAGGAGCTTTTTAAAAAACACGGAAAAAGTACTAAAGATACTGGATCCGCAGAAGGTCAAATCGCATTGTTCACACAACGTATTTCACACCTTTCTGGTCATTTAAAAACAAATCGTAAAGATTATAATACTGAGCGATCTCTTGTAAGATTGGTAGGGAAAAGAAGAAATCTACTTGATTATTTAATGAAGAAAGATATCTTAAGATACCGTGCTATCGTAAAAGAATTAGGATTAAGAAAATAATTTTCAAGGGAGCTTTATGCTCCCTTTTTTTTATTCAAATTAATACAACTTCTCACTGTCTTTAGATTTATTTAAAATTGTTACTCTTAGCAAAATCGAAGAGTAGTTTTTCATTGGTCACACAACAACCACACAACAACACAACTTGTTCGTTTAGAAAGACGAAGACCATTGTATAACACACAATTTGTATTTATTGCAAATTGGAATTGAAAAAAAACAATATGATACCAAAAGTTTTTAAAGAGGTTATCGATCTTGGAGACGGTAGAGAAATTTCTATCGAAACAGGAAAATTAGCTAAACAGGCACACGGATCCGTAGTGGTTCAGTCTGGAAAATGTATGATGCTTTGTACTGTAGTTTCTAACTACGAACAAAAGGATCTAGATTTCTTACCGTTAACGGTAGATTACCGTGAAAAATTTGCAGCAGCAGGACGTTACCCAGGTGGTTTCTTTAAAAGAGAAGCCCGTCCTAGTGATGGTGAAGTTTTAACAATGCGTTTAGTGGATCGAGTATTAAGACCATTATTCCCTAAAGATTATCACTCTGAAACTCAGGTGATGATCCAATTAATGTCTCATGACGATGATGTTATGCCAGATGCAATGGCAGGTCTTGCCGCATCTGCAGCAATACAATTATCAGATTTCCCGTTTGAATGTGCTATTTCTGAAGCCAGAGTAGGACGTGTTAATGGTGAATTTGTAATTAACCCAACAAGAGCACAATTATTAGAGTCTGACATCGATATGATGATTGGAGCTTCTGCAGATTCTGTGATGATGGTTGAAGGTGAAATGGATGAGATTTCTGAAGAAGAAATGGCAGACGCTATTAAGTTTGCACATGAGCATATTAAGATACAATGTGCGGCTCAGTTAAGATTAGCTGAAGCTGTTGGAAAAAAAGAGACTCGCGAGTACCCGGCAGAAAGAGAAGATGCAGATCTTAAGCAGAAAGTTCACGACATGGCTTACGATAAAGTGTATGCTATTGCAAAAGCTGGTTCTGCCAAGCACGAGCGAAGCGATGCTTTCAATAAAATTAAAGAAGACATCAAAGCAACTTTCTCTGAAGAAGAGTTAGAAGATTATGGTGGTTTAGTTTCTAAATATTACCGTAGTGCAGAAAAAGCTGCTATTAGAGATCTAACTTTAAATGAAGGACTTCGTCTTGATGGTCGTAAGACTGTAGATATTCGTCCAATTTGGTGTGAGATCGATTATTTACCTTCTGTACATGGGTCGGCTATCTTCACACGTGGAGAAACTCAGGCTTTAGCTACCGTAACTTTAGGTACTTCTAGAGAAGCAAATAAAATTGACATGCCATCATTTGAAGGAGAAGAGAACTTCTATCTTCACTATAACTTCCCTCCTTTTTGTACTGGTGAAGCAAGACCTATTCGTGGAACATCTCGTAGAGAAGTTGGACATGGTAACTTAGCGCAGCGTGGATTAAAAGGAATGGTACCAAATGATTGTCCTTACACAGTTCGTGTAGTTTCTGAAGTATTAGAATCTAACGGTTCTTCTTCCATGGCAACTGTTTGTGCCGGAACAATGGCAATGATGGATGCAGGAATCCAAATGAAAAAGCCAGTTTCTGGAATTGCAATGGGATTAATTTCTGATGCTGATTCTGGAAAATTCGCAGTATTATCTGATATTCTTGGTGATGAAGATCACTTAGGAGATATGGACTTTAAAGTAACCGGAACTGCAGATGGTATTACCGCTTGCCAGATGGATATTAAAGTAAAAGGATTACGTTACGAAATTCTTGTAAGTGCATTAAAGCAAGCAAGAGATGGTCGTTTACATATTCTTGAGAAAATAACTGACACGATTGCTACTCCAAGAGAAGACGTGAAAGAATATGCTCCAAAAATGGTTTCTGTTCGTATTAAAAACGAATTTATTGGTGCGTTAATTGGACCAGGAGGAAAAGTAATTCAAGAACTTCAAAAAGAAACTGGATGTACAATCGTTATAAACGAAGATCCAGTAACCGAAGAAGGTATTGTTGAAATATTAGGAACAGGACAAGAAGGAATCGATAAAGTATTAGCTAAAATTGATACTATCACGTTTAAGCCGGAAGTAGGATCTGTATACGAAGTAAAAGTAATCAAGATGTTAGATTTTGGTGCTGTTGTGGAATATTTAGATGCTCCAGGAAACGAAGTATTATTGCACGTATCTGAGTTAGCTTGGGAACGTACAGAAAATGTGAGCGATGTTGTTAACATGGGTGATGTATTTGATGTAAAATACTTTGGTTTAGACAAACGTACGCGTAAAGAGAAAGTTTCTCGTAAAGCTTTATTGGAAAAACCAGAAGGTTATGTTGCACCTAAGCCAAGAGAAAATAACGACAGAGGTCGTGATAACAGAGGATCTAGAGACAATCGTGGTTCACGTGACAACAGAGGTCGCGATGATAGAAAACCAAGAGAGGACAGAGATTAAACTGTTTTAATAAATAATTTAAGAGGTCGATTGAAAAATCGGCCTCTTTTTTTTGCTTAATATTAAAGTAATTTTGTTTGCGTTAGGGATTGCAGCGAAAAGCCCGCAGCGACCATAGGGAGCGAGAACTTGTAGCGAAAAGCCCGACCATGAAAGCCATTTTTATGGATTGAGGGGAAACGCCCAAGAAAAGTTTAGCAGGACTTTTGTAACATTTTCAGGAATTCTTACGTATAACCTAATACAAGAGCTATTCACAATTAAAATCCAAGGAGACGATAGATGAGACAACTTAAAATTACGAAGCAGGTAACCAATAGAGAAACCGCTTCGCTAGATAAGTATTTGCAAGAAATAGGAAAAGTAGACTTAATTACAGCTGAAGAAGAGGTAGAATTAGCACAAAAAATTAAAGCGGGCGATGACCGTGCACTAGAGAAATTAACTAAGGCAAATTTACGTTTTGTGGTTTCGGTTGCAAAACAATATCAAAATCAGGGATTAACACTTCCCGATCTTATTAACGAAGGAAATTTAGGATTGATTAAAGCTGCAAAACGTTTTGATGAAACTCGTGGTTTTAAATTTATCTCGTATGCAGTTTGGTGGATTAGACAATCTATCCTGCAAGCGTTGGCGGAGCAATCTCGTATTGTACGTTTGCCATTAAACAAGATTGGATCTATAAATAAAATCAATAAAACATTTGCTTTTCTTGAGCAATCTCATGAGCGCCCACCTAGTGCTGAAGAAATTGCAAAAGAACTGGACATGACGATTAATGATGTAAAGGAATCTATGAAGAATTCCGGACGTCACGTATCTATGGATGCACCTTTGGTAGAAGGAGAAGATTCTAACCTATACGATGTATTGCGTTCTGGAGAGTCTCCAAATCCAGATAGAGAATTATTGCATGAATCTCTAAGAACTGAGATAGAGCGCGCCTTAGAAACGCTTACTCCGCGTGAAGCAGATGTTATTAGATTGTATTTTGGTCTTGGGGATCAGCACCCAATGACCTTAGAAGAAATAGGAGAAACTTTTGACCTTACTCGTGAGCGTGTTAGACAAATTAAGGAAAAAGCGATTAGAAGATTGAAACATACTTCTAGAAGTAAGATCTTAAAAACATATTTGGGATAATATCCCATTGAAGATGACAACAGTATACCCGATATCTATCGGGATAACTGTTCGTTTTTTGATTGATGAATGACCCCGGAGTGATGACCGGGGTCTTTTCATTTTAAAAATTTGAGTAAACTGCTATATTAGTTCTTGAATTAGCTTGGGTTTAGATTATTAAATTATTTATTTTAGTTTTTATTAAACCTGATAATATGAGATATGCCATAGTATACGTAAGCACGGTTTCCAATAACTTGGAAAAGAGAGAAATTGAAAAAA
>NZ_AJLT01000035.1 GCF_000258765.1 Gillisia marina | reverse complement strand
CCAGAATTCATTTCTATTTGTTTAGAGAGCAACTGAGTTTATAAATTTCTTCTGATATAATTAATCCTCATTATCATCACTATCCTTCTCAGACCGCTTTTTAGCTTTATGAGATATCGCGCTTTTATGTAATTCTCTATTTTCTTTTAAATCTTCTCTAGCTTCCTCTAAATCATGAGCATTTTGCACTTCCACTTGTGTTGGAAATGGTAAATCTATACCAGCCTCGTTCATAGCTTTCTGAGTACCGAGTAAAACTTTAGACCAAACCTGCACTACACTGGCGCGATCACTTTTTGTCCACCAACGCACACGAATGGTCAACCAACTATCTGCTTGATCCCATACCAATGTTTCCACTGGTTTTTCTGAACTCACGCCTTCAATTTTTTCAACGGTCTGCTTCAAAATTTTCATTGCTTCCATATAATTCTCATCATATCCCAAACCAATATCATATTGTGAACGGATAAGCTCATGAGCAGTTATAACTTTTACGGAATTATTATATACAGTATTATTAGGAATAACGACACGTTGGCCATCGTATGTGGTAATTATAGTAGATCGAATTTGAACCATTTCTACAGTACCTTCAAATTCATTTACAACAATCTGATCTCCAATTTTAAAAGGTTGTCTAAGTAATATAAGAATTCCAGCAAGCCAATTTTGTAGAATATCTTGAAAAGCAAAACCAATTGCCACAGAAGAAACCCCAAGACTAGCAATTAAATCGGCTGGGCTTAGACCTGGTGCCATTATGGTAAGAGACAATGCAATCCCGGCAATTACAATTAAATAACGCGTAAAAGCTCCAAGAAGATCTCCAAAATTGTCACGTCCTCTATTATTCATTAAACGATTAACAACTTTCCCTAACCAGCGCCCTAAATATAGGAATGCTATAAAAACAGCGACTCCAATAAGAATATTTGGGATCGCTTTAATAAAACCATCTAGCCAACCATCTAGTTTTTCTATAATGGATTGCGGGTTAACATCGATTTCACCGGTTTCATCCTTAGGAGTGTCTTGGAAAGTAAAAAGTAAAGGGATTTTCATAGTTCAATTTTAAAAATGTCAAAATACATTTTTTTGAAATTAAATTATCTTAAGAAGAGCTTAAAACGTGACTTTTAACCACTGTATTAGGACAAAATCATGTTCACATAAAATCAAATAAGAACAAATAAATATTTGAAATTGACATTTTTTGGCGGGAACGAAATTCTTTAAGATGTACCAAAAAGCTCATAATTTGAGAAGGAGCAACTCAACTCAGCATTTAATTGTAGTTTTACTTAATGATCAAAGCAGTAATTATTGACGACGAAATAAATGCACAAAATTTATTGGAAAAAACACTTATCCGATATTTTCCTAGCAAATTTAATATTGTTGCCAAATGCGATTCGGTAGATGCAGGAGTGCGTGCAATTAAAGAACATGAGCCGGAGTTGGTTTTTTTGGATATTCAAATGCCGGAAAAAAATGGCTTTGAGTTGTTCAAAGCTTTTGAGGTTATAAAATTTGAAGTAATATTTACTACTGCCTACAATCAGTTTGCTATTAAAGCAATAAAGCAAAGTGCTCTAGATTATCTGTTGAAGCCTATAAATCATTTGGACCTATCCGAAGCTATTAAAAGGTTTGAAAATAGAAATAAAGGAAATTTTGCTCATAAAAAATTATCCTTATTACTTGAAAATTTAAATGTAAACGATCAAAACGTTAGTAAAATAGCTTTTACAACACTGGATGGCTTTGAACTGATTCATTCAAATCAAATTCTATACTGCAAGGCAGAAAGCAACTATTGTTGCATTAAAAAAATTGAAGGCATTACGAAGACGGTTACAAAGACTTTAAAATACGTGGAAGAAATTCTTCCCGCCACTTCCTTTAGAAGGATCCATAAAACCTATGTTATTAATCTAAATTATGTAGTGAGGTACAATAAGATTAATAAAGAAGTGGAATTAACCAATGGAGAGAAACTTCCTGTTTCTTTTCGAAAAGAGGAAGAATTTATAAATGCCATTTTACAAAACAATTAAACTTTTTTTTCTTCTTTTTTTTTGTGGGCTACTCTTGCGCTATCCCAAAATTATCCCAGCAAAAATTATACGTCATCCAACGAGTTGCCAAACAATACCGTTAGATCTTTATTGGTAGACAGTAATAATATTTTATGGATTGGTACTGATAATGGTGTTGTAAGAAAGGAAAATGACATTTTCAGCAACTTCTTTGAAGAGGATGGATTGGCCTTAAACAGCTGTTGGGCAATAGCTGAAGATAAAAACAAAAACATATGGTTTGGTAGCTATGGCGAAGGAGTAAGTGTTTATGATGGCACCAAATTCAAAGTGATTTCAAAAAAACAGGGATTGGTTCATAACGAAATAACCAAGCTGTTTGCTCATGAAAACAATATCTATGTGGGAACTAGCGATGGCGTCTCTGTTATAAATATCAATACTTTTGAAGTATTTTCTTTAAATAATGACAGAGATAAAGAACTTTTTAGAGTTCAGGATTTTTTTGAATATAATGAAGAAATCTACGTGGTTACTTACAACTCCGGGGTGTATAAAATTGTTTTTAAGAATGACCATCCTTCTTTGATTAAAGTGAATGACCATAAGTATATTTATTCCGTTTTAGTAGATAAGGATAGCATCTATAGCAGTAATAAAGGTTTTTTTACAAAGAGTATTCTTAGCGATTATATGCAAGGAGTAGACACTCTTCAGGCCATGAAACATGGAGCGTCCATTATCTGGGATTATATTAAAACTAAAGATCAACAAGTTTTCGCAGCCGCATGGGGAATTTACGACAGTAATGGAGGCATTTATGAGATTAAAAATGAAGAGTTTATTTCCAGAGCTTCAGATTTTAATATCAATAGTAAAGAGGTAATTTCTTTAGCCTATGATGCCCGCTTTGAAAAAATATATGTAGGAAGCAAAGATGCTGGTTTATTCGAAATCAAATTGAATCCGCAGATAAAATTCAATGAGGTTCAGGGGAAAAATATCATCGGCTTTGCCAAAACGAACAACTCCTCGGCTTTACTTTTGAATAACGGTATCCTTTTAAAAAACCCTGAAAGGGAGCAAGCAATATCACTCATTCAGCTTAAAAAATGGCAAAAATATTATCTCTTAAAAACAAAATTGCCATTACCGGAACACAAGGATTCATTTTATGAACTGGATTACAACACAAAGGCAGAGGACATCAATTTTTATGATATAAAATCATATAAAAATAGGTATTGGGTAAATTCCAATATTGGCGTTTTTGCTATAAATCCTTCGGGAACATTGGAAAGGTATATACCATTACATTCAGAAGAAATAAATTTTACAGAGGCAGGGAACCTCATAGAAACAAACCCTTATGGCGGACTTAGAGTTTACAGCGATTTAGATACTTTTAAATATACCCATTTTAAGCAAGAAGAGCCTCAAACCCCAACCATGGTGGTAAACAGCTTGCAAAAGGATAATAAAACCTATTTTTTATCTGTCTTCTCCGGTCTATTTGCATGGGAAAATAATGAGTTTAAATCTTATCTAAACAGTGTAATTTGGAAAGAAAAGAAATTAAGGCATATTACAACTTTAGGTGAAAATATGGCAATTTCCAATGAATTTGGAGATGTATTTATCTTAAAGGATGAAGCTTCTTTTCAGCTAATAGAAAAAATACCAAGAGCAAAAATTCAGGGAAATACAATTTCATTTTTAAAGGAATATGATGGCAATTTATTGATAGGTACAGAAAAGGGCTTAACAATATATAAAAACAAGCGTTATATATTTCTGGATGAAGAACAGGGCTTAAAGCAACCTTTGTTGAGTGCAGAGGTACATCAGGATAACTTGTCCATCGGCAGTAAAAATGGTTATTATACGGTTAATCTAGATGCGTTTAGTAATCCTAAACCCTTGGTAAATCAATTAAAACTCGAAGAAATTTTTATCAATAACAATAAATTTCCTCTTGAAAAATTTTCGAATAAAGAGGAAATAGACTTATCATATAATGAAAATACAGTACTGCTTAAGTTTAGTACAAATGCACATCCAAATCCGCATAAATTAAGCTATCAATATCGCTTAAATGAAAATGAGCGCTGGAGTCTTTCCTCTTCCAAACCCGAAATATTTCTGCCTTTTCTACCAGCAAATGAATACGACCTGTCTGTAAAAGTCTTAGATGCAAGCACTGGTTTAAGTTACACGCAATCGTTTCTAAAATTAGATATACTTCCCCCTTTTTGGAAAACCTGGTGGTTTATAATCTTGATGATTGGTTTATTACTCATTCTAGTTTATAGCATATATGCATTTCAGATAAGACAGAGCAAAGAATTTGAAATGCAAAAAAGTATGATTCAGAAGCGTTTTGAAGAAACCAAAATGGAAGCTCTCTTGGCGCAAATGAATCCGCATTTCATTTTTAATGCTATGAATTCCATTCAAAATTATATCATGGATAATGATGTAGATAACGCGAGTATTTTCTTAGGTGATTTCGCGAAATTAATTAGGTTAAATCTAGATCACTGTACAAAGCCAACGATTTTATTAGTCGAAGAAATTGAATATTTAAGCTCATATATTCGTGTTGAAAACACACGATTTAGCAACAGGATTAATGTGATAATAGAAGTAGATCCTGCAATAGATGTTTACGATATTGAAATCCCTACGATGGTCCTACAAACATTTGTGGAAAATGTCTTCGTCCACGCTTTTCCTCCAAGTATTGCAGCGCCAAGGTTAAGTGTTTCTTTCAAATTATTATCTGAAAATATTTTGCAATGCAAGATCGAAGATAACGGAATTGGATTTTCTTCAAAATCTGGAGATCCTTTACACGAGTCTAAAGGAGTTAACCTAGTTAAAGAACGTTTAGCGCTGCTTGGTCATAAAATAGATAACGCAGTAGAAATTATTTCCACAAAAAATAAAGGTATTTCCGTTATTATTAGGTTAGAGGTATAACGATAACTTAGAGTTTCCACACGTTTACTAAATGCATGTTTCTTCTAATATATTTGGATATATATTTATAAAAAATTAGACGAAGTTACGGTTATATTAATATTGAAAATTATTCGCAAAAATCTATTTTAGGTAGGGCTTTAATATTTTTTTAGCGACAATTGGTAATCGTAATTTCTCTAATCATTAGAACAATAAGTCGTGGTTATAAATCGGTGATTTGTTTAAAATTATAAAACCACTAGCGAACATATGTTGCTGGTGGTTTTTTTATACTAGGAATAGATTTAACAATGTTCATCCATTTAATCAAGGGCTTTTAAGAGCAATATTAAATAATTAAAACGCCAATTTTTTAATCACTATTAGGTTAATCATTAATTTGAAAAATATCGGAAACTTGCATTATGTAGTTTTTTTTCATTCAAACTGAGACCAAAATCACCATACATTCATCTTCTTTTAAAAATATTCAATTTTCTAAAAATCAATTCTTTATATTTAGCTATCATAAACCAAAAAAAATAACATGATAAATTCAAAGTTTAAGCTGATGGCTTTTATGCTGTCGTTTAGCGTCGCAACATTTGTTTCTTGTAGTGAGGCTTTCGGACAAGAAAAAGCCAATCAAGATCCCGAGTTATCTATAGAATATGAGAAGTATGAGCTCGATAACGGACTTAATATTGTTCTTCATCAGGACAAGTCAGATCCCATCGTTTCTGTAGCAATTCAGTATGGTGTTGGGTCTAACCGTGAGAAAAAGGGTCGCACAGGTTTTGCCCACCTTTTTGAGCATATGCTCTTCCAAGAATCTGAAAATGTTCCACAGGATCAGTTTTTCAAAAAGATTCAGGATGCCGGAGGTACATTAAACGGTGGAACCTGGCAAGACGGAACGGTATATTACGAAGTAGTGCCAAAAAATGCCTTAGAAATGGTGATGTGGCTAGAGTCCGACAGGATGGGTTACCTCATTAATACAGTAACTGAAACTGCTTTTGCAAATCAGCAAGAAGTTGTACAAAATGAGAAGCGCCAGCGTGTAGATAACAACCCATATGGACACACCGGTTGGGTAATCGATAAAAATTTATATCCAGATGGACACCCTTATAGCTGGCAGGTAATTGGTGAATTGGAAGATCTTCAAAGTGCTACCGTAGCAGATGTAAAAGAATTTTATGACAAATTCTACGGGCCCAACAATGCCACGTTGGTTATTGCCGGAGATTTTGAAAAATCGGATGCTAAAAATCTGATCGAAAAATATTTTGGAGAGATCAAAAAAAGACAGGAAGTAGCACCATTAAAGATTCAAACAGTGTCACTTTCAGCATCCAAACGTCTTTATCATGAAGATAATTTTGCTAAAGCACCGCAACTTAATATGGTTTGGCCGGTTGCAGAGCAATACAGCAAAGACGCTTATGCACTAGACTTCCTTGGGGAAATATTGTCTGATGGAAAAGAAGCACCTTTATACAAGGTTCTTGTAGAGGATAAAGAGCTTACCTCCAAACCCTATGCGTATAACAATCCAAGCCAGATTGCCGGAAAATTTCAGATCTCCGTAACTGCAAATGCAGATGTAGATCTTGATAACGTAGAGGCAGGAATTAAAGAAGCGTTCGCTTTATTTGAAAAGGAAGGTATCACAGAAAGAGATATTGAGAGAATTAAAGCCGGGCAAGAAACCGATTTTTACAACGGAATAAGCAGTGTTCTTGGCAAATCTTTTCAATTAGCCAACTACGATGTATTCACCGGAAATCCTGGATTTATTGAAAAAGACATCCAAAACATTCGTGCGGTAACAAAAGAAGATGTAATGCGTGTTTACAATAAATACATTAAGAACAAACCTTTTATTCTTACGAGTTTTGTTCCTAAAGGACAACTAGATCTTATTGCTGAAAATTCTGAAAAAGCCGAAGTTGTTGAAGAAGAGATTACAGAGAATGTGGAGACAGAAGTTGTTGAAGCGCAGCAAGAAATCCAAAAAACGCCTTCAAAATTCGATCGTTCCGTTCAACCTAAAATGGGTGATACGCCGAAACTGAATATTCCGAATTCTTGGAAAGAGACACTTGGAAATCAATTGCAGGTTTATGGATTAGAACAGACTGAACTGCCATTGGTAAATTTCAGTATTGTTATTGAAGGAGGACATCTACTAGACGACTTAAGCAAAAATGGAGTAGCAAATTTAATGACAGATATCTTGATGGAAGGTACTGCAAATAAAACTCCTGCAGAATTGGAAGAGGAAATAGACATGCTTGGGGCTAACATCTATATGTATACCGGGAACGAGTCTATCGTTATTCGTGGGAATACCCTTAAACGTAACTTTGATAAAACCATGGCCTTGGTGGAGGAAATTTTACTAGAGCCAAGATGGGATGAAAAGGAATTCGCACGTATTAAAACCAGTACAATTAATGGGATAAAAAGAAATGAGGCGAATCCTAACGTGATTGCCAGCCAAGTTTATAATAAGGTCTTGTACGGAGAAAACCATCCTTTTGCTTATCCAACTTCAGGAACAGTAGCGTCTGTAGAATCTATTAAGATCCAAGACCTTAAAGATTTTTATAATAAGAATTTTTCTCCTACTGTGAGCCGTATGCACATCGTTGGGGATATCTCTAAGGATGAAGCATTAAAAGCTGCAAAAGGTTTGGCAGAAAAATGGGAGGCAAAAGAGGTAATTATCCCGGAATTTGAAGTTAGTAACGATCGCGACAAGGCATCCCTATATTTTGTAGATGTGCCAAATGCAAAGCAATCTGTTATCAACATTGGATACATCGCTTTGCCGAGAACCAGTGAAGATTTCTTCCCTGTGGAGGTAATGAATTACAAACTTGGAGGATCGTTCTCTGGAAATGTAAATCTTATTTTGCGAGAAGAAAAAGGCTATACTTATGGTGCACGTTCGCGCTTTAGCGGATCTAAAATACCGGGGACTTTTACCGCTTCCTCAAGTGTACGTACAAATACCACAGGGGAATCTGTAGGGATTTTTAGAGATGAAATTGCTAAATATAAAGAAGGAATAACTCCTGAAGATCTGGATTTCACAAAGAATGCTCTAATAAAATCCAACGCGCTTCGTTTTGAAACGCAAGGGTCTTTACTTGGAATGCTTCAAGAAATGAGTGCCTACGATCTCGATCCTAAATATATTGAAAAAGAGGAGGAAATTATTGGCGCAATGACTCTAGAGCAACACAAGCAGCTGGCACAAAAATATCTGGATGAGTCAAAAATGGCTTATCTGGTAGTAGGTGATGCTGCAACGCAGTTGGACCAATTTAGAGAAATGGGGTTTGATGAAGTTAAAGTGCTAGACAAGCAAGGAAACGAAGTTACCCTACCTATTAATTTAGAAAAAGAAGAAGTTAAAGATTAATTTAACTATCTGTTGAAGTTAGAAACCCACCATTTTGGTGGGTTTTTTTGTTTAAATTTAAATGCTTAATATTTGAAAGTCCATCGAAATTTCAGTTCTTTTTAGTCTAATTTTGAGATCGCAGAAGTTTCTTATTTAAGATTATGTATATTAAAAGCTAAATTGAATGCTATAAAATTCGGAAATTGACACAGCAGCAAGACAACTATTATATACTATTTAGAGAGTGGAGTTTGGATCCAAACCAATGGGCTATGCTCATGGATGGCACCGCAGTAATATTGACTTTAGTAGGGTTCATAATTGCCTTCAGTCTTTATAAAGTACAAAGAAAAGATAGGGCTACAGATGCGCATAGGTTCTTTAAAGCTTCGCTTCAGGGATTAAAATCTTCCATACAACATGCCATTGCAGACCTTAGGCAATTTAAAGAATCCTTGGATCTTGATAAAGTGGTAGACCCCGTGTTATCTGTTTCTCTCAACGATAAGTTCCTTGACAAAGTAAACCTGGTGGCCCTTAATCGCTTTTATGCAGAAAATGATAAAGCTAGCCTGGATCATTTTAATCTGTTACTGGTAGATTCAAATTTCTTTGGTGATTACCGGGATTATATAACCAATCAGATCAAATACTTTAGAACTGTTTACCTGGAAAGAGAAGAAACCAAATCTGGCAACATGCTAAGGATGAAGGAAAAAATTAGAAAAGTATTGGACAATGATATCTCCAGATTCGAAGACATTCTTGCAAATATTGAACTACTGCTTCTCGAAAATCCCGGGAAGTAGATTGGTGGCAGTATTTGAAAGATAATACCGAGCAGGATCTACATTCTTAGCCTTCAGTTCAAGTGTTTTTTACCGAGGCG
>NZ_AJLT01000034.1 GCF_000258765.1 Gillisia marina | reverse complement strand
TGAGGAAGCTGAAGCTGGAAAACCTGTGGTGGCATCTTTCTGTGTTACTGAAACTCAAGATGTTCAATTAACTTCACTTTTAGGTGATGGAATAAACACTTTAGGTGATTTTGATGCTCCATTTGAAGATGGAATTTTCAATCCGGCTACAGCTGGAGTTGGAACCTTTGAATTTGATTATACGTTAGATGGTGCAGACGATTGTGTAACTGGAACTTCTACGACTACCTTTACAATTACAGTTAGAGATATTGAGGAAGCGAATGCAGGTGCGCCTGTAGTTGCATCTTTCTGTATTACTGAAGCGCAAGATGTTCAATTAACTTCACTTTTATCTGATGGTATAAATACATTAGGTGATTTTGATGCACCATTCGAAAATGGAATTTTCAACCCGGCGACAGCAGGTGTTGGAGTTTTTGAATTTGATTATACGTTGGATGGTGCAGATGATTGTGTGACTGGAACTTCTACTACTACCTTTACAATTACAGTAACTGATCTTCCTGATGCACCAACTGCCGATGCAAATCAGTCTTTCTGTTTAATCGATAACCCAACAGCTGCAGATTTAGTTGCAACTGGAGATAATGTTATTATTTATTCAGATGCTGAATTGACTACTGTTGTTGATGCTACTACAGCATTAACTGATGGAGCTATCTTTTACGCGGTTGCTAATAATGATGAAGCAACTTGCTCATCTGACGCTACTACGATAACAGTAAGTTTAACAGATCCTGCAGCTCCAACACTTTCAACTGATGGTGATGAATTCTGCAGAAGTGATAATCCTACGGTTCAAGACTTAATCAACAACTTTACTGGTTCTGGAGTTCTAATTTACACTTCATCAACTGGTGGTTCGCCTCTTGCAGCTACAACAGCTCTAGAAAATGGTGTTACTTACTATGGTGCTTCCTTAGATGGAACTACAGGATGTGAAAGCACAGAGAGAATTGCAGTTGTTGCAAAAGTTGAATTCTGTGGAATCCCAGAAGGATTCTCTCCAAATGGTGACGGAATCAATGATAGATTTGTAATTCCGGATATCGCTGAAAACTTCCCTAACTACTCTATTGAAATTTTTAATAGATGGGGTAATGTTGTATTCAAAGGAAATGCGAATACGGGAGATTGGGATGGAATTTCAAATCAGTCAGGAACATTAGGAGATGATGTTTTACCAGTAGGTGTATACTTCTATATCCTGAATTACAACGACGGACAAACTTCTCCGGTACAAGGAAAATTATACTTAAGTATATAACTAAAGGATAAACATTAGACAGAAATGAAAAATAATATAACAAAATTCTTAATTTTCACAGGCATTATCCTTATCTCGTTTCAAGGAATGTCACAGCAAGACCCCTTATATACTCAGTATATGTATAATATGAGTGTATTAAACCCTGCATACGCTACCGATGATCCGGGAATGTTAAGACTGGGTGGTATATATAGATCTCAATGGGTTGGAATTGACGGTGCACCAAGCACCGCCAATTTCTTCGCCCATACTCCTCTTAGCGAAAGAGTAGAAGTGGGTATCTCTATTGTTCACGATGAAATTGGAGATTGGGTTAAGGAAAATAACATAACTGCAGATTTTGCGTACGTGTTGCCTTTAAATGAAACCAATAAATTGTCTTTAGGTATTAAAGGTGGGTTAACAACTTTTGATTCTAATATTTCAGGTTTAACATTAAATCAGTTAGATGATCCCGCATTCCGCGAGGATATAAACGAAGTATTTCCCGTAGTTGGAGTTGGAGCTTACTTTTTTGGAGAGAAATACTACGTTGGTCTTTCTGCACCAAACCTACTTACTTCTAAGCATCTAGAGAATCAGCAAGGTTTAAGAACTCTTGGAGAAGAAAACATTCACTATTTTGTTACTGGTGGATATGTTTTTGATATCAATGAAGACTTCAAATTAAAGCCTGCATTTATGGCTAGAGGTGTACAAGGCGCTCCACTTTCTGTAGATATTACAGCAAATGTTTTAATGTTTAATAGATTGGAAGCTGGTGTAGGTTACAGATTTGGTGATGCAATCACCGGACTTGTTAACTTCGCAATTACTCCACAATTAAAACTTGGATATGCGTATGACAGAACAACTTCTAATCTTGGAGATTACAACGATGGAACCCACGAATTCCTTTTGTTATTCGATCTAGATTTATTCGGATTGTCTAAAGGATATGATAAATCACCTAGATTCTTCTAAAACCAGAAACAACATGAAAAAATTATACAGTTTTATATTAATAGCGGTTATTAGTTTCTCAGGTTTTGCCCAAAATTCTGAGATCAAGAAGGCCGATAGATTTTTTGCCCAGCGAGCATTTATGGATGCTACTGATGCATACGAGAATGTAAATAACAAAACCCAGGAAGTTCTTCAAAATCTTGCAGACTCTTACTTCTATACGAATCAAATGCAAAATGCATCTGAAGTGTATAAGAATTTGTTTCTTAAGTATGGAGAAGAGGTTGCTGCTGAATATAAATTCAGATATGCACATGCTTCTATGGCAGTAGGAAATTACAAGGAAGCAGATAAGTATTTTTCAGAATTCTCTGGAACTGAAACTGACTTTGAAAAATTCCGAAGAGAATTAGACACTACAGTTTCTCACGTTTTCACTTCTAACCAAGTGATGAACAATGCAGCATCGGCAGATTTTGGAATTTCTTTTTATGGAGATGATAAAGTAACATTTGCATCTACAAGAAATGCAGAACGTCCTTTGTATCCATGGAACAAAAAACCAACATTAGATTTGTACACTGCTACAACAGATGATGAAGGTCAGTTAAGCGAAATCGTACTTTTCCCAGGGGATATTAATACAGACTCTCATGAAAGTTCTGCAACTTTTAGCAAGAACGGAATGACAATGTATTTTGATAGAACCAACGAAAACAGAGTAAAAGTTGATGATGACAAAATTGCTCACATAAGCCTATACCGTGCTAAAATGGTAGATGGAAAATGGAGTAATATCGAAAAACTTCCTTTCTCTAGCGATACATATTCTGTAGAGCACCCAAGCTTAAGTGCAGATGGTAAAACCTTGTATTTTGCTAGTGATATGCCAGGAACTACAGGTTCTTTCGATATCTACATGGTATCTGTAAATGAAGATGGTTCTTTTGGAACTCCTCAAAATTTAGGAGCTGGAGTGAACACTGCTCACAGAGAACAATTTCCTTTTATTAGTGAAGAAGGTATTTTATATTTCTCTTCAGACGGTCATCAAGGTTTTGGAAACTTAGATATTTACAAGTCTGAAGGAGATTTTTCTGAAGCTAAAAACTTAGGAGCAACTATCAATAGTGGATTCGATGATTTTGCATACGTTGTAAAAGAAGGAGAAGACACAGGATGGTTTGCATCTAACAGAAGAGGTACAGATAACCTTTACAATTTCTTAAGAGAAGACTATACGCCTCCTGTTGTTGAAATTGAAGAAAGAGAAACCAATACCGAAACTGGTAGACAACAATTAAAAGATGTTGGAAATATCTACTTCGACTTTGATAAAGCGACCATCAAGAAAGAATCTGAGGTTACTTTAGATAAAGTTGTAGCAATCATGAAAAAATACCCAACATTAAATATTGAAGTTGGTTCACACGCAGATGCTAGAGGAACAGATAGCTATAACATGGCTCTTTCTGAAAGACGTGCTGCTGCTACTTTAGAATACTTAGTAAATCATGGTATTGAAAGAGATCGTTTAACCTCTAAAGGTTACGGTGAATCTATGCCATTGAATGATTGTACTAAACCAACCGGATGTACTAATGAGCAATATGCTAAGAACAGACGTAGTGAGTTTACGATCATGAACTAAAAGTTGCAATTAACTAACCAAGAAAAAGCCCCAAGAAATTGGGGCTTTTTTATTTTTATATAGTGATGGGTTTAATCAGCTGGGAGAATTACTTTTTATTTGGCGGATAGCCTTTTAATGCTTTTTGAACCATTGCTCGTAATTGCTCTTCTCGTTCCATTGGAGTTCCATTCAAATCGAATTGAGAATCCACAATGGCCTGCCAGATTAAAGAATCATTCTTCGCATTAATAAAATCGAAAGTTACTCTTAAATAGGTATTGGAACCACCTAACGGAATTCCACCAGATACTCCAACCCCAACATTCCTGCCAGTGCCTCCTACTCCAATTCCTATATTATTTCTATTGGGTTCTTCAAAAGAAGATGAATAAAAGTTCAAATATACATCTGGAGATTCCGAAGAAGTGAAGCCTATTTTATTCATTTCAGAATTTAAGACATCCAGCATTCGTTGCTCGTCTAACTGACTCAAATTAGATTTTAGATCTGGATAGATTTGGAAAGTGTTTATGGAATTAAATTCCATATTCTGATCATAATCATAAGTAGCTCTAGGAGCATTACATGATGAAACTATGAACAGTAAAAGAAGATATTTTAAATTTTTCATGAGATGTTTTTACTTAAAGTTAAGCAAAAATCATCCCACGAAAAGTTTCAATAAAAATTTTAATCGGTTTCAGTATTCAACATTTCCCAAAGTTTATCTTTGAGCTCCATCAAACCTTGTTGTGCTACCGATGATATATATAAATATGGCGCCTTTAAACCTTTATCTAAAACCACTTTTAGTTCGGCTTTTAATTCTTCGTCCAACATATCACTTTTTGATATGGCAATAAGACGGTCCTTATCCAACATTTCAGGATTGTACCTCCTTAGTTCATCCAAAAGGATTTCATATTGCTTAACAATATCTGGTGCATCTGCTGGGACTAAAAACAATAAAGTAGAATTACGCTCTATATGACGTAAAAAACGATGTCCGATTCCCTTCCCTTCTGCAGCACCTTCAATAATTCCAGGAATGTCTGCAACCACAAAAGTTTTAAATTCTCTGTATTCAACAATACCGAGGTTAGGCTTCAAAGTCGTAAACTCGTAATCGGCAATCTTTGGTTTCGCAGCCGTAATTACGGAAAGCAATGTAGACTTTCCTGCATTTGGAAAACCAACTAGACCGACATCGGCTAAAATCTTTAATTCCAAAGTAACATCCACTTCCTGCCCATCTATTCCGGGCTGTGCGTATCTTGGAGTTTGATTTGTTGAAGATTTAAAGTGCCAGTTACCTAGACCACCTTTTCCACCCTCAGCAACAATACGCTCTTCTCCATCCTCGGTGATTTCAAATAAAATTTCTTCTGTCTCCGTATCTCTAACCACAGTTCCTAAAGGAACTTCAATATATTGATCGGCTCCATCTGCTCCAGAACTTCGCTGTTTGGATCCGTGAGATCCATGCTCTGCTCTTGCATGCCTTTTAAATTTTAGATGAAAAAGTGTCCAAAGGTTCTTATTCCCTTTCAGGATAATATGTCCACCACGACCACCGTCTCCCCCATCGGGACCACCTTTTGTAATATATTTCTCCCGACGTAAATGTGCTGATCCCTGTCCTCCTTTTCCGGAAGCCACATGGATCTTTACATAATCTACAAAATTTCCTTCTGTCATATTCTTCTATATTTTTGCGATTTCACAATCGGTTGTAATAATTCTTAACTGTTACTTAATTTATAAAGAATCAATTACTTTACTAATTCTTTCAGTAATTTCTGAAACAGAACCCACTCCATCTACTCCGTAATATTTATCTTCCTTCAGATAAAACTGCTTTAAAATGGCAGTTTCTTCGTAATAGATATGAATTCTATTTCTTATAATAGCTTCGTCGGCATCATCCTTTCGTCCGGAAGTTTTCCCTCTTTCTAAAAGACGTTCCACTAAAACCTCATCATCTACTTCTAAAGCGATCATTGCTGAAACTTCCGTATTCTTTTCCTTCATCAAATCTGCAAGCGCCTCTGCCTGAGCAACAGTTCTTGGAAAACCATCAAAAATAAATCCATTACAATCAGGATTTTTATCAACCTCAGCTCCCAACATTTTAATAGTAACATCATCTGGAACTAATTGCCCCTTATCCATAAAGGATTTCGCATGCAGCCCAAGCTCTGTTTCATTTTTAATATTATATCTAAACACATCCCCGGTAGAAATATGTACCAACTTATATTTTTCCTTCAAAAAGTTTGCTTGGGTTCCTTTTCCTGCACCCGGAGGGCCAAATAAGACCAAATTTGTCATGTTCTCTTTTTTAAGTTTATATACTTGGGTTAGATTTCGGCCAAGGCCATCATAATCTAATCCGTATCCCACAATAAAATCATTGGGGATTTTCATTCCTATATAATTAATTTTGAAATTTTTCTGATATGCTTTCGGCTTGAAGAATAATGTTGCAATGCGAACATCGGCAACATTTTCCTTTTCCAACATTTTATAAATAGCAGACAAGGTAATTCCTGTGTCTACAATATCTTCGATGATGATTACGTGCCTATTTTCTAATGAGATATTTAATCCAACTAAGGTTTCCACGTTTCCCGTAGTTTCTGTGCCCTTATAAGACTCTAGCTTTACAAATGCAACTTCACAATCACCTTCAAACTGTTTAATGATTTCTGAAGCAACCATGAATGCTCCATTCAAAACAGCTAAAAAGATCGGAGTTTTTCCCCTAAAATCTTGATTGATCTGTGTAGCCATAGCCTTTACAGCTATATCTATTTTTTTTTCAGAAATAAAAGGCTCGAACTTAAGATCGTGTAACTGAATCACTAGTATAAAAATTAAAGCAGCAAAGATAGGGATTCTTATCATCCTAACACCTTAATAAATAAATGCATTTATGTTACAATCTTTCGACTATTCCATCTTAAAAAATTATTTTTGCTTAAACATAAGAATCGCTATGATTAATTATTTTTCTTCAGCTTTTAAATTGGGTATTTTAGGCGGTGGACAACTCGGGAAAATGCTTCTTTATGAAACCAGAAAACTTGATATTCACACTATTGTGATGGATCCAAGTGATGAAGCTCCATGCAAAATATCGGCAAATACATTTATTCAGGGCGATTTAATGGATTATGATGCAGTTCTTAATTTCGGAAGAAAAGTGGATCTGCTAACCTTCGAAATAGAATCGGTTAATTTGGAAGCTTTAAAGCAACTGGAAAAGGAAGGAATTAAAGTCTACCCATCCCCTAATACGTTAGAAAAGATTAGCGACAAAGTGGTTCAAAAGCAATTCTATTTGGATAACGGAATTTCTACCGCTGCATTTTCTGCATATAATTCCAGAGCGGAATTATTAAAAGCTTCTACTGAAAATCAGGTGTCATTTCCTTTTGTGTGGAAGAGTGCTACCGGCGGATATGATGGGAGAGGCGTAATGATCGTGAAAACTCAAGAAGATCTCAATCAAATTCCAGAGGGAAAATGCTTAGCCGAAAAATTAATTCCATTCAAAAATGAATTGGCAGTAATTGTAGCTCGAAATCCTTCAGGAGAAGTAGTTTCTTATCCGGTAGTAGAAATGGAATTTCACCCAGTTGCCAATCAGGTAGAATACGTGATTTGTCCTGCAAGAATTGAAGAATCAATTTCTAAGAAAGCTAGAGATTTAGCAGAAAAGGTTTCCGCAGCATTCGAACATGTTGGGCTTTTAGCTGTAGAAATGTTCTTGACTCAAGATGAGGAATTGGTTGTAAATGAAGTTGCACCTAGACCCCACAATAGCGGGCACTACAGTATTGAAGCTAGTTACACCAATCAATTTGAGCAACATTTAAGAGCGATATTAGATTTACCTTTAGGAAATACAGCAAGTAAAGTTGCTGGAATAATGGTAAATTTATCTGGTGAAGAAAACCATAAAGGTGTTCCAATCTATCAAAATATGGAACAAATCCTAAAAATGCCCGGAGTAACTCCACACATTTACGGAAAGAAAGAAACCAGACCTTTTAGAAAAATGGGGCATGTAACCATTGTAAATAAAGATATTCAAAAAGCGAGAACGATTGCTGAAGAGGTTAAAAACACCTTAAAAGTAATTAGCGAAAACAAAGTGTCAATTTAAACTGATACTATTAAAACAAAACTTATGAGTAAAGTAGCGGTAATCATGGGCAGTACGAGTGACATGCCTGTAATGCAAGAAGCCATTGAAGTTTTGAAGGGATTCGATATCGAGGTAGAAGTAGATATAGTTTCTGCACATAGAACTCCTGAAAAACTTTTCGAATTCAGCAAATCTGCACATACTCGCGGAATAAAAGTAATTATAGCAGGTGCCGGTGGTGCTGCACATTTACCCGGGATGGTTGCATCTTTATCTCCACTTCCAGTTATTGGCGTACCGGTTAAATCCAGTAACTCCATAGATGGTTGGGATTCTGTTCTCTCAATATTACAAATGCCCGGTGGAGTTCCTGTGGCAACAGTAGCACTAAATGGGGCGAAAAATGCGGGAATTCTTGCGGCCCAAATTTTAGGAAGTTCAGATAAATGTATGCTGGATAAAATATTGGTTTATAAAGAAGGTTTAAAACAAAAAGTGATTGAAGGAGCAAAAACTATTAAATAGCAAGAAAGCCACATAAAATGTGGCTTTCTCTGTAGTACTTCTTCGTTAAAATCATCATTTATTAACCATTCTAAATATATTATTCTAAACTATAAAGACTACTTACTATATTTTATAATAATTTTTATTCCAAGCTTCAAAGTTACATAAAATTTTAACATATTAATAATCAGGTTCTAAATATCGTTACAATACAATATTAGCCCGATTAATATAACATATCAAACCATGAATAGTCGTAACCCTCTTCTTCAAGAATTCGATTTTGCACCATTCTCGAAAATAAAAACCGAACATTTTAAACCTGCCATTTTGAAGGCGATCGAGCTTGCCAAAAACGAAATAGATAAAATTGCTGATTCCACTTCTAATCCTACATTCGAGAACACTATCGAAGCATTAGAATTTTCAGGAAAAAAACTGGACAGAATAACAAGTATCTTTTTCAATTTGAATTCAGCAGAAACAAATGAAGAGATTCAAAAGATTGCTCAAGAAATTTCACCACTTCTTTCCGAATTTAAAAATGATGTTATCCTTAATGAAAAACTTTTTGAAAGGGTAAAAGAAGTTTTCAACAACAAGAAGAGTTTAGAATTAAATGGAGAGCAATTAATGTTGCTTGATAAGAAATATAAAGCGTTTTCAAGAAATGGAGCAAATCTAAATTCGGAAGATCAAACAAAATTGAGAGAAATAGACAAGAAATTATCTTCTCTCAGTCTTAAATTTGGTGAAAACGTATTGGCTGAAGCCAATAAATTTGAACTTCATATCACTGAGGAAACCGATCTTGATGGCTTACCCGATCATGTAAAACAGGCAGCTAGCGAAGTAGCGAATTCTAAAAACAAGGATGGTTGGATTTTCACTTTGGAATATCCCAGCTACATCCCATTTATGAAATATGCCAAAAACAGATCGCTTCGTAAAACAATGGCTCTGGCCTTTGGAGCAAAGGGATTTCATAACGACGAACTGGATAATCAAGATAACGTGCTTCAAATTGTAAAATTAAGATTTGAGCGCGCCAAATTATTAGGATATAAATCTCATGCCCACTTTGTTTTAGAAGAACGAATGGCTAAAAACCCTAAGACCGTAACAACTTTTTTACAAGAATTACTAGAAAAAGCAAAACCGGCAGCTTTAAAAGAATTTTCTGAATTAGAGAATTTTGCTCAAGACCTGGAAGGAATAGATCAACTTCAAAAATGGGATGCCTCTTATTATGCAGAAAAGTTAAAACAAAAATTATTCGATTTAGATGATGAAATATTAAAACCCTATTTTCAGCTAAATAATGTAATCGACGGGGTTTTTACAGTTGCGAAAAAGCTTTACAACTTAACTTTTACCGAAGTAAAAGATATAGATGTTTATCATAAAGATGTAAAAACATATCAAGTCACCGATAATGAAGGAAAGGAAGTAGCACTGTTTTATGCCGATTTTCATCCAAGGGCTGGAAAAAGAGATGGCGCATGGATGACTGTGTACAAATCGCAAGAAATATTGGAAGAAAAGAATATTCGACCTCATATTTCTATAGTGTGCAACTTCACGAAGCCAACTAAAAATACGCCTTCCTTATTAACCTTTAATGAAGTAACAACTCTGTTCCATGAATTTGGGCACGCATTACATGGAATGTTAGCTAACACCACTTATCCAAGTCTTTCCGGAACTAGTGTATATTGGGATTTTGTTGAGCTCCCAAGTCAGGTTTTAGAAAATTGGTGTTATGAGCCGGAAGCGCTTCAGCTTTTTGCCAAACATTACGAAACTGGAGAAGTTATTCCGCAGGAATTAATAGATAAGATCAAGAAAGCTTCTAATTTTCATGAAGGAATGGCAACTTTACGCCAAATAAGCTTTGGAATGTTAGATATGAGCTACCACGCGGTAGATCCTTCAGATTTATCCAACATCAAAGAGCATGAAGACAAAGCATTTGAATCCACAAAGCTATATCCAGAAGTGGAAGAAAATTGTATGAGCACCTCGTTTTCTCATATTTTTCAGGGAGGATATTCTTCTGGTTATTATTCTTATAAATGGGCAGAAGTCTTAGATGCCGATGCCTTTGAATATTTTAAAGAGCAAGGTATCTTTAATTCAGAAGTTGCTAAAAAATTCCAAGACAACATTCTTTCTTTGGGAGGAACCGAGGATCCAATGACTTTATACAAGCGTTTTAGAGGGAAAGAACCTCAGCCGGATGCGCTGCTTAAAAGAGCCGGATTATTAGAAAAACAATAAAAACTCATAATTCCTTAGATATATCTTATCTTTCAATTAATGTTTTGATATCAAACTTTTCTTAATTTTGAGTATATAATGTTATTTGCCTATGTCCACCAATAAAATAGATCCTAATAAATGGGTAGATAGATATTCCGATTATCTCTTCAATTTTACAATTGTAAGAGTGAATGATCGGGAGTTGGCTCATGATCTTATTTCTGAAACATTTTTGGCTGGCTTAAAATCTATGAAAAATTTTAAGGGCGAGGCTACCGAGCGTACTTGGTTAATCTCCATTTTAAAAAGAAAGATCATAGATCATTATAGAAAAAGTAATTCTAAAAAAGGAAGAGCAGAGATAAAGATCCAATATAACGATGATTCTAATGAAGGGGATTGGCTAGAAGAAAACGCTCCCGACAGATTTGATAAGACTGCGGAAGACGTAATGGAAAATGAAGAATTGGGAATAGCGATCTTAGAATGCATGGAGCAATTAAACGAAAAGCAGGCTAAAATTTTTAAAATGAAGACAATAGATGGCTTTGATACCGAAGCTATTTGTAATGAGTTTAATATTACGCCGTCTAATCTTTGGGTTATAATTCACAGAGCACGAACAACTTTAGCTCAGTGTCTAGAAAAAAACTGGTTTTAATATGGATACAAAAAAAGACACTTTTAATAGATTGCTCAGAAGCGGCACATTGCTGCGATAAAAGTCAGTACAAAGAAGCTTCTGTTACCGAAAAATTAAAGATGTTGTTGCATCTTATATACTGTAAGAAATGCAGAAAATACTCCTCACATAACAGTCGCCTTACCGAATTAATTGAACAATCAAATTTAGAAACCTGTTCAGAAGACGAAAAAAAAAATATGGCAAGAGGAAATTGAAAAAGAACTTACCAAGATATAAATTGCATTCCCAAGAGCATTAAACACCATAGAATGGGAACTCCCTCCACCCATAGTGACGAATAATATTTTGCTTGTCTAATTCTCGAACTTGTAATTAGAAAACTCAACAATACACAAACAAGGATTAAAGAGATCGCACTTTTAAAGTTAGATCCCAATTTTAAAAATTCCAGTAAGACTATTGCTAGTAAGGACAAGACCCCAATAATTTTAGTTTTTTGCACTCCAAATACCTGCGCTACAGTTCTTAAATTAGCCATGTCGAATTTTAAATCTCTAATTTCAAAAGGAAGGGTTAATGCAAAAACAAAAAGGAATCTTTGAATAAATTCTAAAAGCACGTTCCATTGTATTAGTTCAGTTTTACCAATTAATGGTAACAAAACAGTTACGCCACTCCATACAAAGGCAATCACATAAATCTTTACTCCGGCTAAAGCCCTTAAATTTCTTCCACCTCCAAAAAATGGAAGAATATAAAGCACCGTGAATAATCCCATTAGTGCTGAAAAAATAATAACATTCAACGATAATTGAAATATGATAAAGAGTAAGGCAAAAAATATTAGAAGAGAAAAAACCTGAATCAATCGGAGATTCTTAGTCAAACTTAAATGATGTAAACCTGCAATTCCCGCATATTTCACAATATTATAACCCGTAATAGCGCCGAAGATTATAAACAAACATAATTTAGGATCTATAGAAATCCCAAAATTAAGCATAGTTACAACAGCCAGACTAACCACTGCCAAAGCTACATGAATACTACTACTAATATAAAAATTGAGTATAGATTTCCAGTTCATTTATTAACTGCTTTACCTATCAAAAATAAGCTATAAAATCTTAACAAGTCTAAGTAGCTAAATTGTAAAAATTTACGTTTTAAATATGTAATTTCGCAGCACAAAACACAACTTAATTTTGATGAGAACAGATTCTTTTGCACTTAGACATATTGGTCCCAAGGAAAGTGAACTTTCAGAAATGCTTTCCACCGTTGGTGCCTCCTCTTTAGACCAGCTTATTTACGAGACGATTCCAGATGATATTCGTTTAAAATCTCCTTTAAATCTTGATACTGCTTTAAGCGAAAATGAATACGCAGAGCATATTGGAGAGCTGGCTGCAAAAAATAAAGTATACAAATCTTATATAGCTTAGGATATCACCAAGCCATCATGCCCGCAGTAATACAGCGTAATATTTTGGAAAATCCGGGATGGTATACTGCGTATACTCCTTACCAAGCAGAAATTGCTCAAGGAAGACTAGAAGCACTGTTGAACTTCCAGACCATGATCACCGATTTAACCGGGATGGAATTGGCAAATGCCTCTCTTTTAGATGAATCTACTGCTGCTGCAGAAGCAATGGCATTGCTATTCGCTGTAAGAGAAAGAGATCAGAAAAAAAATGAGGTTGTTAAATTCTTCGTTTCAGAAGAAGTGTTACCACAATCTATCTCCTTACTTAAAACCAGAGCAATTCCACTAGGAATAGAATTGGTTATTGGAGATCATACAGAATTCGATTTTTCTTCAGAATATTTTGGAGCAATCTTACAGTATCCAGGGAAATCCGGACACGTATTCGACTATTCCGGCTATGTTGCTAAATGTAAAGATGCAGGAATTAAGGTAGTTGTTGCGGCAGATATTTTAAGTTTAATAAAATTAGAATCTCCGGGACATTTCGGAGTAGATGTAGTAGTTGGAACCACACAACGTTTCGGAATTCCGTTAGGTTACGGTGGACCTCATGCCGCTTATTTTGCAACAAGGGAAGAATATAAAAGAAGCATACCGGGAAGAATTATTGGGGTAACCAAAGATCTTAACGGGAATCGTGCTTTAAGAATGGCGCTACAAACAAGAGAGCAACATATTAAAAGAGATAAAGCGACTTCTAATATTTGTACAGCACAAGTATTGTTGGCCGTGATGGCTGGGATGTATGCTGTGTATCATGGCCCAAAAGGTTTAGAATATATAGCAAATACCGTTCACGCTTCAGCTTATACGCTACATCAAAAATTAGAAAGCTTAGGTTTCGAACAACTTAACAATTCTTACTTTGATACACTTCAAATTAAAGCCGATGCAAAAGCAATTAAGACTTTAGCTGAAAACAATAAAATTAATTTCTACTACCCAGATGCTGAGACTGTTGTAATCGCTTTAAACGAAACAACAACAATAAAGGATCTTAATAAAATAGTTTCTGTTTTTGCTGAACTTGAAAACAAGAAGTTCGATAAAATTGAAGCATTAGCAGAAGGAACTTCAATCACTTCAGAAGTAAATAGAAAAACTGATTTTTTAACGCATGAAGTTTTTAGCTCCTACCATTCTGAAACTGAATTGATGCGTTACATCAAGAAATTGGAGCGAAAAGACCTTTCTCTTAATCATTCGATGATCGCTTTGGGTTCTTGTACCATGAAATTGAATGCTGCATCAGAAATGCTTCCGTTGAGCAATCCGCAATGGGGAAATATTCACCCTTTTGCACCTATAGATCAGGCTGAAGGATATCAAATAGTTTTAAAAAGATTAGAAGATCAATTAACAGAAATTACAGGTTTTGCAGGCACTTCTTTACAACCTAATTCTGGTGCACAAGGAGAATATGCAGGTTTGATGGTTATTCGTGCGTATCATGAATCTCGTGGAGATTCACAAAGAAATATTTGCTTGATTCCATCTTCTGCACATGGTACTAACCCGGCATCAGCGGTGATGGCCGGAATGAAGGTAGTAGTAACGAAGTCTACTAAAGAAGGAAATATAGATGTAGACGATCTTAGAGAGAAAGCATTAAAATATAAAGATAATCTGGCAGCTTTAATGGTTACGTACCCATCTACTCACGGGGTATTTGAATCGGCAATTAGAGAAATCACTCAATTGATCCATGATAATGGAGGGCAGGTTTATATGGATGGTGCCAATATGAATGCACAGGTTGGATTAACCAATCCTGGAGCTATTGGAGCCGATGTTTGTCATTTGAATCTTCATAAAACCTTTGCGATCCCACACGGTGGTGGAGGACCAGGAGTTGGACCAATATGTGTTGCAAAACAATTACTTCCATTTTTACCGGGTAACCCAGTGATAAAAACTGGAGGAGAGCAAGCGATTACTGCTATTTCTTCAGCTCCATGGGGATCTGCATTAGCATGTCTTATCTCTTATGGTTACATCACAATGCTTGGAGTAAACGGACTTCAAAAAGCAACAGAATATGCTATTTTAAATGCTAATTACATCAAAGCCCGTTTAAAGGACCACTACCAAACTTTATATTCCGGAGAAAGAGGACGTGCTGCTCATGAGATGATCGTGGATTGCAGACCATTCAAAAATAATGGAATAGAAGTGGTAGATATTGCAAAAAGACTCATGGATTATGGGTTTCATGCACCAACAGTATCTTTCCCGGTTGCAGGAACCATTATGATAGAGCCTACTGAAAGTGAGAGTAAGGCAGAATTAGATAGATTTTGTGATGCGTTAATCTCTATTCGTAAGGAAATTAGCGAATCCTCTACTAAGGATGAGGTAAATATTCTTAAAAATGCGCCACATACAATGGCAATGCTTACCGCAGATACTTGGGATTTTCCATATTCAAGAGAACAAGCAGCGTTTCCATTAGAATATGTTGCCGACAATAAATTTTGGCCAACTGTAAGGAGAGTAGATGATGCTTATGGTGACAGAAACTTGATATGTACTTGTGCTCCTATTGAAGAATATATGGAAGCATAGAGAATTTTAAGCCAAAGGTTTAAAATTAAATCTTTGGCTATTTATAATTTAAGACGCTTAAATTATCGATTTAATAATTATAACATGATATTTTACTAAAATCATAAAACGCAATAATTTATATAATTCCTTGCGGATTACTTAGATTGCTTTTAGTATTTTAGTTGATATAATTACAAAACCCTCGGTTTCAATGAGCATAAAGATGACAGGTTTAGGAAGTTTTATTCCGAACTTAAAGAGAAAGAATTCAGACTTTTTGAAACATGAATTTTTAAATTTAGATGGATCAGGTTTTCCTCATGCTAATGAGGTTACTATTGAAAAATTTAAAGCGATTACCGGTATAGAAGAAAGAAGATATCTTGAAGAAGATTTAAGTACTTCAGACATGGCAACTGTTGCTGCTCAAAAAGCGATAGAAAATGCCGGTATAGATCCCGAAACTTTAGATTATATAATTGTCGCTCATAACTATGGAGATGTAAAATTTGGAAGTATTCAGAGCGATACCGTTCCAAGTCTTGCTACTAGAGTAAAACACAATCTTAGAATAAAAAACCCAAAGTGTGTTGGATACGACGTGCTTTTTGGGTGCCCGGGATGGATAGAAGCTGTAATTCAAGCTCAGGCTTTCATTAAAAGTGGAATGGCCAAAAAATGTTTGGTTATTGGAGCAGAAGCACTCTCGAGAGTTGTAGATAATTACGACAGGGATTCTATGATATTTTCTGATGGAGCCGGAGCCGCGATTTTTGAGGCTTCAGAAGAGCCGGGAGGAATACTTTCACATAGTTCTGCTACCTATGCATATCAAGATGCGCATCATATCTACTTCGGAAAATCTAATAGAAATGAAGAAGAAGATGATACCAGATATATTAAAATGAATGGGCGAAAGATTTATGAATTTGCCTTAACTCATGTACCCGAAGCGATGAAATCTTGTTTAGAAGAAAGCGGCAAATCTATTGAGGATGTAAAAAAAGTCTTTCTACATCAGGCAAATGAAAAAATGGATGAAGCTATAATCAATCGTTTTTACAAGCAATACAAAATGAAAGCTCCGGAGAATGTAATGCCTATGAGTATTCATGAGCTTGGAAACAGTAGTGTAGCAACCGTTCCAACTCTTTTAGATTTGGTGATTACGGGAAATATTCCAAACCAAAACTTAAATAAAGGAGATGTGATAATCCTTGCAAGTGTTGGAGCGGGAATGAATATTAATGCACTTGTCTACCAATACTAAAATGTACGAAAATACATTTCCGAATAAACGATTTAAAAAAACTTTAGAATTTCTCGAAAATGCGGTCCCAGCCCCTGCAAAGGTTTTGGATCTTGGCGTAGAAAACCCTTTTTCGGCCATCATGAAATCCCACAATTATGAAGTTACAAATACCTCAGGAGAAGATCTCGATCTACACCCGTTAGTGATCAGGATAATTTATATGATGTAGTAACAGCTTTTGAAATTTTTGAGCACTTATTGTCTCCTTTTAATGTTTTGAAAAACATAAAAGCTAACAAATTAGTTGCCACAGTACCCTTAAAACTTTGGTTCGCCGAAGCTTACAGAAGCAAGACCGATATGCGCGACCGGCATTATCATGAATTCGAAGATTGGCAATTCGATTGGCTCTTGGAAAAAGCAGGATGGAATATCAAAAAAAGAGAAAAATGGACGAATCCTGTTCAAAAAATCGGAATTAGACCCCTTCTAAGAACTATTACTCCAAGATATTATGCAGTATATGCAGAGCGATAAATTTTATTTTCTGAAAATTTATTCTCAACTTCCATAAAATTCACTCAGATATATTTTGAAGATCTATATTGTAATACCTGCGCATAATGAAGCTGCATATATTGGCTCTACATTAGAGTCTTTAATAAATCAGACTTATTCAGCACAAAAGATTGTGATTGTAGATGATCAGTCTAATGATGCAACGCCCGATATAGTTTCAGAATACATTAAGCAATACCCATTTTTCTCATTGGTATCTATTACCTCAATCGAAGCTCATCTTCCGGGAAGCAAAGTGATTAATGCATTCAATCACGGACTTCAAACGCTTGATGACGATTATGACATCATTTGTAAATTTGATGCCGATCTTATATTTCCTAGCAATTATATAGAAACAATAGTGAATCACTTTAGAAGCTCCCTAGAAATAGGAATGGTGGGAGGGTTTTGCAGTATTAAAAAAGATGAAAAGTGGATTTTAGAAAACCTTACCAATAAAGATCATATAAGAGGTGCATTAAAAGCGTATCGTAAAGCTTGTTTTAAGGATATTGAGGGATTAAAACCTGCTATGGGCTGGGATACCGCAGATGAACTCCTGGCGCAATTTCATGGCTGGAATATAAAGACAGATCAAAGTCTTTTGGTGAAGCATCTTAAACCCACAGGAGCTACTTATAATAAAGCATCAAAATACAAGCAAGGGGAAGCTTTCTATAGATTGCGATACGGATTTCTAATCACCTTAATCGCCTCTGCAAAACTTGCATCTCGTAAACAAGACTTCTCTCTTTTTCGAGATTATATTTCCGGATATTTTAAAGCTGTGAGTGAAAAACAAACGTTCCTCATATCTCCTGCACAAGGGAAATTTGTAAGAAAGCTTAGATGGAAAAAGATGATAGAAAAAATATTTTAATTCGTTTTCTTTAAAACCACTTCTAAAGGAACACCAGTAGTCGCATTTGGAAAAGCAATTCCCAGCAACACAGAGATTGTTGGTGCAATATCTATTATTTCAGACCTTCTCGCAGTACTACCTTGGTTAATACCATTTCCAAAGAAAATTAATGGCGCGTGGGTATCATAAGAAAATCCACTACCATGCGTGGAACCGGTTGTTGTGGTATACGAGATCACGGAAGGCTTCAATACAAAAATCACATCTCCACTGCGTTTCTGGTTAAATCCATTCTGTATCAATCCTGAAATTCCTTGAACATAACTTCCACTTTCCAATTGACTTCTGGTAAATACATTACTCACCTTTGGATATTGTAAAATAAAATGTGCTATATCTTTTTCAAAAGCATTTCTATCAATCCCTAATTCTCTTAGGGTTCTATAATTAAAGAAAATTTGATAATTTGAAACAGATTCTATAGTGCCTCCTTTTTTATATTTTTCACCAATAAACTTATTTAAATCTTCCTCGAATTTTACATCATCAAAATATCCGGATGGAATTTTAACCGAAGTTAAATATGTTGGTACATCTCCCCCACCATGATCGGCAGTGAGAAAAAGGGTGTAATTTCCTTTTCCTACTTCAGCATCTAAATTTTCAAGCAATCTAGCAAGATCCAGATCCAATCTTAAGTAAGCATCTTCGATTTCCTTAGAATTCACACCAAAATTATGCCCTATATAATCTGTACTGGAAAAACTTACTGTTAGAAAATCTGTGTAATCATCTTTACCTAATTCCTCCCCTTTAATCGCAGCGATTGCAAAATCTGTAGTCAAAGAATTTCCATAAGGAGTTACTTTTAAGAGATCATAATTTCCATTATTCTTTCCGAGAGCTTCCAAATCGTATGGAAAAGTGGCGGTACTCTTACCTTTATATCCTCCTTCAAATAAATTTTCATCTGTACCACTTTCCAAATAAGATTCCAAATCCTGGATCGCATCCCAAGGTTTCATATACGAAAGAGCAGCTCCAGAAATATTAAATTCTTGAACCCATTTTGGCATTTCTTCCATATAAAACGTGCTACTGATCCATTTGCCCTCTTCTTGCCCATGAAACCAATATGCTGCATTTGCGGTATGCCCTGCCGGTAAAATTGCACCTCGATCTTTTAAGGCTATCCCAATTGTCTTCCCCCGCATTTGAGTAAACAATCTATTTTCATCTGCAATAGTAGTAGTTAGCATTCTATTTGGTGACATTTTTCCTGCGGAAGCGATTGTACCAAGTGGCTGTACACTTTCATCCGTCACACAGTAAATATATTGTTGCTCGAATTTATTATACCAACTATTACTTATAATCCCATGATTTTGTGGAGTTGTTCCTGTAAACACTGAAGCATGTCCGGGAGCTGTATATGTCGGGATATAATTAAAGTGATTATTTTTAAAGTTGAAACCTTCAGAAATCAATCTCTTAAATCCGTCATTCCCATATTTATTCCAAAACCTAGTTAAATAATCATACCTCATCTGGTCTACAACCACTCCAACTACCAATTTAGGCTTATCAGTTTTAACTGAAGAATCAAGTTTGGTTTGAGCTAAGGAATTAAAAGATAAAACACTTACCAGAAGAATTGTAATATAAAATTTCATAAAATAGATCTGCTATTAGTAATAGTCTCAAAATTACTAAAGAATTAGGCTTTAAACTTTAATTCTTCGTTAAATAGTTTCCTGCTAAATTTTAGTATTTTAGCTTTACAAAAATTCCTTGATGAGCTACGTCCATTCTATTGGTGAATATTTTTTAATGATTAAAGGCGTGTTTGGCAGAATGACCAAACGATCTGTCTTAAGAGAATTAATCTTTAAAGAGATAAATGAGCTTATTATTGGTTCGCTGGGGATAGTTGCATTTATCTCCTTTTTTATTGGCGGAGTTGTAGCCATACAAACTGCCTTAAACCTTAACAATCCATTAATCCCAAAGACCTTAATTGCTTTTGCTGCGAGGCAATCTATAATCCTTGAATTCGCACCTACATTTATCTCCATTATTATGGCGGGTAAAGTAGGTTCTTTTATAACCTCGAGTATTGGTTCTATGAGGGTAACCGAGCAAATTGACGCCTTGGAAGTGATGGGTATAAATTCTTTGAACTATTTAATTTTTCCAAAGATCATTGCGATGCTAACGTACCCATTTGTAATCGCTATTTCCATGTTCTTAGGGATTATGGGGGCCTATGCTGCCGCAGTATTTGGGGGATTTGTTGGTGCAGATCTTTTTCTCTCCGGATTACAGGATAATTTCGATGGATTTCATGTGATCTATGCTTTTATTAAAACCTTCATTTTTGCAATGATACTTGCAACGATACCCGCATATCATGGTTACTACATGAAAGGTGGAGCACTAGAAGTAGGTCATGCAAGTACCACATCTTTCGTTTGGACTAGTGTAGTTCTAATTATCACAAATTATTTAGTAACCCAACTATTACTTAGCTAATGATTGAAATTAAGAATCTTCATAAAGGTTTTGGTGGCGAAGAAATTCTGAAAGGGATAAATTTTGTTTTTGAAACAGGAAAAACAAATTTGATCATCGGTCAATCGGGTTCCGGGAAAAGTGTGCTTTTAAAATGTATGCTCGGCTTATTTAAACCCGAAAAAGGAACTATTGAGTATGATGGAAAGGCGTATTCTTCTTTTACAGATGAAGAGCAAAGAGAGCTTCGCACAGAGGTTGGAATGTTATTTCAAGGAGGTGCCTTATTTGATTCTATGACAGTTGAAGAAAATGTCATGTTTCCACTTCGAATGTTTACAAAACAACGCAAACGCGAATTAAAATCTAGGGTTGCTGAAGTTTTAAAACGTGTAAACTTGGAAGGCAGTGAAAATAAATTTCCTTCAGAAATTAGTGGAGGAATGCAAAAGCGTGTTGCAATTGCGAGAGCTATTGTAAACAAGCCGAAATATCTGTTTTGTGATGAACCTAACTCTGGATTGGATCCCACAACAGCAACCGTTATTGATAATCTTATTCAGGAATTAACACGTGAAAATGATATAACTACCGTTATAATCACCCACGATATGAATTCGGTACTAGAAATAGGGGAAAATATTGCATTTTTAAAAGATGGTGTTCTAGCATGGAAAGGTGATAAATCCCAGATTTTTCAAACAGATGATAAAACAGTGACGGATTTCGTGTATTCTTCTAATCTTTTCAAAAAAGTAAGAGACGCACAATTAAAAGGGCATTAATTAAGAGATCTTACGGCAAGCGTATCTAATTTTAATCTCATAGTTAACCATCGTTGAATTTTATTTGCTTCAGCAATCTTTTCTGCATTCCTAATTTTAGAATTCCAAGTCACATTAAAAGTGGGAATAGTATCGGTGCTTTCAAAATTGGTTGAAATAGTATTAGCGTAGCTTAAATTCTCAACTTTTTCATAGTTAATCTTTAGCTCTTTACTAATTTCTTCAAAAGAAAAATCTCCTTGTTTATATTTTAAAAGCTCATTTTCCAAAAAGCTGATTTGTGCATCCTTATTCTCGATCACTTCTTGGTTTTTCACATAAAGATCTTCCAAAATCCCACTTCTTAATTGAGAAGATAATAAACCTATATCCTCCCCAGATTCGTTAGTCCCTTGATGGATAATTAAATTAGATTCTTTTAACGCATCATACTCTTTGAGTCCTTCCCTCCATTCGTTTATTGTTGCCATTGGAACAACTTTTCCAATTAGATATACTTCTATCTCTTTATTCTTAAAATCTTGTTCAAATTTAATGGTTTGCGCGCCCTCATATTGCACCACTTTCCCTAAATATTCTTTTGCCTTAGATTCAAAAACTTGCTTTCTTAGAAGGTTAACAAAAAGGATTACACTTGGTATTATTACCACAATTGCAACTGCAGAGGCAATTTGAGCAATTCTCTTTCTTTTTTGCTGATTGGCATATTTCACCAATGGGAAACCTAAAATTTTTGAGACCACAAATGTGGAAAGAGCTATAAATACTGCGTTTATAGAGAAAAGATACAGTGCGCCACCGGCCCAAGCCATATTACCTATTGCTAAACCATATCCCACGGTACACAATGGTGGCATTAATGCCGTGGCAATTGCAACCCCAAATATAACACTTGCAATAGTACCTTTTTTGGTTTTAGCAACAATGAGTGCCAGGCCACCAAAAACAGCAACTAACACGTCTAAGATTGTAGGATACGTACGGGACAGCAATTCTGGCGTTTCTTCTTTTATAGGTGATATGAGAAAGTAGATATAAGCTGTTAAAACACTTAGGAATACCATAACGCCCAAATTAATGAACGATCTTTTCAAGGTATCCACATCATTAATGGCAACAGATAATCCTACTCCTACAATTGGTCCCATTAGGGGAGAAATAAGCATCGCTCCTATAACTACTGCAGTACTACTTACATTCAATCCTATAGATGCAACGAAGATGGAGAAAATAAGTATCCAAGCATTATGCCCCTTAAAAGGAATATCTTTCTTAATTGCCTCTACAGTAGATTCCCTATCTGTGTCTTCTCTAATATCCAGTAATTCAGAAATAAAATCTTTAATATGCGCCCATAAACCTTTGGCTTTAGACATATCGGTTTCAAAAGTTTCTTGCTGCGGAGGATTGCTTCCTATATTATCTTGATTCGCCATTTCTATCCTAAACTCTCGTCAAATTTTTCCATCACTTTATTTCTGATCTCTTTAATGTCTTGCTCTTTCTCCTTCGGAACGATTAGCAGCACATCTTTATCATCCACAATAATATAATCTTTCAAGCCATCTACAACCACCACTTTAGAATTGTGAGTATAGATCATGTTTCCTGTTGCATCTTCATGCATCAATTGCGCTTTTACCACCGCATTATCATTTCTATCCTTGGGCAACTCTTCATGCAGAGATCCCCAAGTTCCCAGATCACTCCATTTAAATGAAGCGGGAATTACATATACTGAATCTGACTTTTCCATGATCGCATAATCGATAGAAATATTTTGTGCCTTAGGATAGGTTTCTGCAACAAATTTTTCTTCTTTTGAAGTGTTTAGAACTTTTTCTCCTTCATTAAATAATTTAAACATCTCCGGTAAATGCGCGTCGAAAGAATCGGTTATAAATGAAGCCTTCCAAATGAAGATTCCGGCATTCCACACATAATTCCCTTCTTCTAAATACTTTTTAGCGTTTCTTAAAGTTGGCTTTTCAGTAAACACCTCAACTTTTTGCAAGTCTTTACCCTCTTCTTGTTCATATTTTATATATCCGTAACCAGTGTTTGGAAACGTAGGTTTTATTCCTAAAGTGATTAAAATATCTTCCTTAATTGCCGCTTCAAAAGCTAAGTTGATATCTGCAACAAACGCATCTTCATCATTTATAAAATGATCACTCGGCGCTACGATCATCACTGCATTTGGGTTTTTCTTCTTAATTTTCATTGCCGCCAATAAGATACATGGCGCGGTATTGCGCATTGCCGGTTCCAAAATAATTTGTTCTTGCTTGATTTTCGGGAGCTGTTCCTTTATAATATCGTTGTAAGCTTCGTTACTAAGAATAAGAATATTCTCGTGCGGAACTACATTCCTAAGTCTATTAAAAGTACTTTGCAATAAGGTTTCCCCTATACCAAGCATATCGTGAAATTGCTTTGGGTATTTAGCCGTGCTTAGTGGCCAGAATCTGGAACCTACTCCCCCAGCCATAATTACCGCATAATAATCTTTATTATAACTTGTCATTCTTTCTTTTGTTTAAAACCTAGCCGGCAATTAACTCAACTTCGGCATTAGGTTGAAATAAATAAACTTTGCCCGTATCCATCTCTACACATTCATACCGCTTCCTTCTCTTTGCTCCTTTTTTGAACACCTTACCGTTGTAAATCTTGAATACTCCACCAAGTGGCAGCTCGAAAATATAATTTTTATCATTTTCGGGGTCAAAACTTTTAAGGGCTACAGATAATTGAGCATCGGTATCGCTACTCGCTTTAGGATTTTTGAAATGTTTCGCAATTAAAGGTAGTAATTGTATCGGAAATATCTCAGGTCTTATAAATCGTAACATCATTTGCTGAAATGTAAATTTCCATTCTCTCCCGTGTGGTTTTATTGCACTCCCAAATCTTTCGAAAGCTAAGAGATGAGCAATTTCATGCACTAAAGTTATTAAAAACCTGTACTTATTTAAATTTGCATTAATTGTAATTTGATGAACTCCATTTGGCCTCCTTCTATAATCGCCATGCCTCGTTACCCTTTCGTTTACAATTTTTAGATGAATATTATTTTCCTCTATAAGATTAAAAACAGGAGATACCGCGTGACTTGGTAAATATCGCTCAAGAACATCACTCATTTCTTCCTTTTTAAGGGGTGCTATTAGAAACCTGTAAAAGTTTCCCATTATAATATTTTTGACCGGTAAGACTAAAATCCATTATATATTCGGCCATATCTTGTGCAGAAACCGGTGCTTTATATCCCGGAAATGCTTCTTCCAACATTTCGGTTTGTACGGCACCTAAAGCCAATACATTAAATGACGGACCATTCTCTTTATATTCTTCAGCTAGCATTTCTGTTAAGGTTATTAATGCTCCCTTACTCGAACTATAAGCCGAAAGACCAGGGAATTTCATGCTGCCCTGCACTCCACCCATACTGCTAATGTTAACTACGTGAGAAGTGGAATCCATAAAAGGAAGTAATTTTTGAATAAGTCCAGCTACCCCAAAAACATTAGTATTATAAATGGCTTTAAACTCATCTAAAGATGCTTCAGCAAAAGATTTATTTAAAATTGCTCCTGCGTTATTGATTAAAACATCTACTTTTTGCCATGTCTTTTCAATATGAACCGCTATTTCCTGAAGCTCTTCTTCCTTTGTAATATCGCAGGCAATCACCTGTACATTTTTCAAATTTAAAGCTTGGAGTGATTCCGGTTTCCTGGACAAAGCTATTACATGATGACCTGCTTCAGAAAAAAGCTTCACCATTTCGAAACCAATTCCTCTGCTAGTTCCTGTTATTACAACATGCTTCATGCTTAGTTTAATTTTATTTCTTTAGTTGAAGTATTCGCCATGGTATAAATTCCGGGAATAATAGATTCTATTAAATCTGTCATAAACGCAATATCCAATTTGTCTGCTTCATCTTGCACTTGATGATAGTAACTATAATTTGTAAAATCGAACGAGCTTATGGTTTGTGCCGGTACATTGAATTCTTTATAAAAAGAATAGTTATCACTTCTTCTAAAAAGGTCAAATTCTTTCGCTTTCGGAAGAAACCCTAAAATCTTTTCATCAGAATATTCATTGAATTTATCGGCCAAATTCGATTCTTCAAATCCGGTTAAATATGCTTTATGATCTTTTCCTTGCATAGGAACTCCAATCATTTCAATATTAAAGTTCACATAAAGATCCAATTTTTCATCTTTTAATCTTTTGGCCAAATGCTTAGATCCTAAAAGCCCTTTTTCTTCAGCCGAAAGAAAAACAAAGAGCATGCTTCTTCGGTTCTTTGGTGCAGTAGCAAAATATTTTGCCAATTCAAGTACTGCAACAGAACCTGCTGCATTATCATTAGCACCATTTGCTATGGAATCGTTTGCGATTGGAGAAACCAATCCAATATGATCGTAATGGGCACTTATTATTAAAAACTCATTTTTCAATACTGGATCTGCTCCTTCTACAAAACCAATGATGTTGTATCCAGTTGCTCCCTTAACTTCAAAGGAATCTCTGTAGGTTTTGTAATATGGTTTGATGTTGTTTTTCTTTAGAATGCCTTCTAAATACACCGCGGCTTTCTCTATCCCATCAGTCCCAGTATTTCGGCCCATCAAATCATTTGAAGTTAGAAACTCCAATTCCTCCTTAACAGCCGATGCATTTAATGTCGCCTTAGGAGTTTCAATTTTTTGGGTTGGTGAGATTATTTGTTTCTCTTCTGTAGAGTTTTGTGTAAGGTTACACGCGGAAAAAACAAACAGCAGCCCAAGGCTCGCTATTCTTAAAGTTAATTTTATCATAGCCATAAAGATAAAAAAATCCCGCAATAGCGCGGGATTTTCAAATAGTATATTCCTTATGATATTTAGCTTATGCTAACATTGTTACAGGATTCTCCAAGTATGTTTTTAAAGTTTGCAAGAAAGCCGCCCCTGTAGCACCATCTACGGTTCGATGATCGCAGGCTAAGGTTACTTTCATAGTGTTTCCAACTACAATTTGTCCATCTTTCACAACCGGCTTTTCTACAATTGCTCCTACAGATAGGATTGCTGAATTAGGCTGATTTATAATACTGGTAAATTCAGTAATTCCAAACATTCCAAGGTTAGAAACTGTAAAAGTACTTCCTTCCATTTCTGAAGGTTGCAACTTTTTGTTTCTGGATTTTCCTGCAAGGTCTTTTACTTGAGCACCAATTTGAGTCATAGATAGTTGATCTGCAAATTTAACAACAGGAACAACTAGCCCATCTTCTACAGCTACTGCAACTCCCATATGGATATGCTTAGCTATTTTGGTAGCATCACCTGTCCATTGGGAATTCACTCTAGGGTGTTTTCTTAATGCCATCGCAGAAGCCTTAATTACCATATCGTTAAAAGAAACCTTTACATCAGGAATCTCATTGATCTGCTTTCTTGAAGCCATCGCCGTCTCCATATTCACTTCTATCGTTAAATAATAGTGTGGCGCCGTAAATTTAGATTCTCCTAAACGTTTGGCAATGGTTTTACGCATTTGAGAATTCTTGATTTCCTCAAAAGATTCTTCTCCTACAGGCGTATATGTTTGAACAGCTTTTTCTGAAGAAGCCGCAGGGCTTTCAGATTTTGCCGCTGCTGGTTTAGCTGAAGGTTGGAAAGCTTCAACATCTTTCTTTACGATTCGTCCATTTTCTCCGGAACCTTTAACATCTGCTAAATCTATCCCTTTATCTTCAGCAATCTTTTTTGCTAAGGGGGAAGCAAAAATTCTACTTCCGTCTTTTGCTTCGGTAGTATTTGCTTTTTCTTTTTCTTCTGAAGTTTCACCCTCAGAAACATTTTCTTCAGTTAAAGTTTCCTCTTTTTTATCAGAAGATTTTGGTGCAGACTTTCCGGAAGCAATTCCAGAGACATCTGTTCCTTCAGGCCCAATAATCGCCAACAAGGTGTCAACTTTTACGGTTTCTCCTTCCTGAACTCCAATTTTTAATAAAGTTCCACTGTAGAAAGACTCGAATTCCATCGTAGCTTTATCGGTTTCGATTTCAGCTAAAATATCTCCTTCTTCAACGGTGTCACCTTCTTTTTTAAGCCAAGCTGCTACTGTACCTTCTTCCATGGTATCACTAAGTCTAGGCATATTAATTACCTCTACTCCTTCAGGAACCTCATTGGAAGATTCAGATGTTTCCTCTTTTTTATCTTTAGAATCTGCAACTGGAGCTTCTTTGGAAGCATCCTTAGACGCAGATTTACTTTTTTCTTTTTCAGAAGGCTTGCTTTCCCCTTTTAATAAACTGGAAATATCTTCTCCTTCTTCACCTATAATAGCGAGTAAATTATCTACCGGCGCAGTTTCTCCTTCTTCAATACCAATATGTAGTAATGTCCCTTCGTGAAAAGATTCAAATTCCATAGTAGCCTTATCGGTTTCAATTTCAGCTAAAATATCACCTTCTTCGACCTTGTCTCCAACTTTTTTCAACCATTTAGCGACAACACCTTCTTCCATGGTGTCGCTTAAACGTGGCATATTTATTACTTCAGCCATAATTTACTCTACTTTATGTGATAAAAATGGATAGTCTTCTTGCTCGTAAACAGCATCATACATCAAGCTAGCGTCCGGATAATCTGATTCTTCTGCGAATTTCTCGCATTCACTTACCAAATCCTTAACCCGTTTATCTATTTCCTTGATTTGTTTATCTGTTGCGTACTTTTTATCTTTTATTACATCTAACACCTGAGTGATAGGATCTATTTTTTGATATTCAGCAACTTCATCTTTAGTTCTATATTTTTGAGCATCACTCATAGAGTGTCCTCTATACCTGTACGTTTTTAACTCTAAGAACGTAGGTCCTTTTCCATCTCTTGCTCTCTTGATAGCCTCATCCATCGCTTCAGCAACCTTAATAGGATTCATTGCGTCTACAGGCCCACAAGGCATATCGTAAGCAAGACCCATTTTCCAGATCTCTGTACTTTTTGAAGTTCTAGCTACAGAAGTTCCCATGGCATATCCATTATTTTCAACACAAAAGACAACAGGTAAATTCCAATTTACAGCCATAGTAAGTGTCTCATGAAGAGAACCCTGACGCATTGCACCATCGCCCATAAAAGTTAAAGTAACGGCATCTCTTTTAAAATACTTATCGGCAAAAGCCAATCCAGCACCTAAAGGTATTTGTCCACCCACAATTCCATGACCTCCGTAAAAACGATGTTCTTTAGAGAAAATGTGCATGGAACCACCAAGTCCCTGAGAGGTACCGGTCTTCTTACCATACAATTCTGCCATTACTTTCTTAGGATCCACGCCCATACCAATTGGTTGTACGTGATTTCTATAGGCAGTGATCATTTTATCTTTGGTAAGATCCATCACATGAAGGGATCCGGCTAAAATTGCTTCTTGACCATTATATAGGTGCAAAAATCCTCTTACTTTTTGTTGAATATATACCTGAGCTAATTTATCCTCAAACTTTCTCCAAAAAAGCATATCCTCGTACCACTTTAGATAAGTGGCTTTGGTAATTTTCTTCATTTACAAATATATTTAGGCCGGACAGTGGTTTTTGCCTAGCGGACAACAAAAATACTATTTTCAATAAGAATCAAAAACAGTTTTATTATTAAAAATACCGAAATCGTTATAGATTGGACTTATCGAAGGCGAAAGGCAATAAATCTCCTAATGAATTGGATTTAGCAACTTCACCACGCTCTCCCATAAAATAAATTTCTATAGGTACGTTTTGCTTCACTTCGTATTCTGCAATAGCCTGTCTACATGCACCACATGGAGGTATTGGAGAGGTTACTGCATGGTTTAATGAGGTAGCTGAAATTGCTATTCGTTTAATAACAGCTTTTGGATATTTGGCTCCAGCATAATATATCGCAGTTCTCTCTGCACATAAACCGCTTGGGTATGAAGCGTTTTCTTGATTGCTTCCAGAAATCACTTCATCATTATCTAAAAGTATGGCGGCACCAACATTAAATTTAGAGTATGGAGCATATGCTTTCTCCCTTGCTTCAATTGCTGTATTCATAAGTTTTATAACGTCTACAGGAAGTTTATCTATAGATTCGTAGAGCTCTATAGTGGCAGTTATGGTAATTGACTTCATTTAAATTGTTTGAGTTTTGCACGTGTTAATAAGGCAGCTGTATTATTCAGCAACCTACGAACTTCTGGAAAATATACGAAATATTAGTTATTGGCGAATTCTTCACCAAAATGGAAGATCAATCCAAATCTAAGTGTTCCTTCCAAAGGGCTTACTACATCAGATGTAGAAAACAAATAAGAAACATCTATAACTACCGGAGCGTATTTAAATCCGGCTCCAACTGCTACAAATTTTCTTGAACCCTTTGTATCGCTCTCATTGAAATACCCTGTTCTAAGCGAAAATTGATCTTGATATACATACTCTGCACCAAAGGCCCAGGTAACTTCTCTTAATTCTTCACCAAAGCCATCTGGTGCATCTCCAAAGGATTTGAAAATTCCTTCAATGGCACCAATGTTATTATATTCCTCTTCATCTTCAGCATCGATCTCACCATCTCCATTAAAATCTTTGGGAGTTGGAACTAACAATTTATTAAATTCAAGATAAGTACCTAATCTATTTGAAGGATCAAAAATAAAGTCGAAACCTCCACCAACTTTAAAGTTAGTTGGAATAAAATTTTCCTGTCCTACCTCATCATATTTAATCTTTGGACCAATGTTAGAGATATTTGCTCCTGCTCTCACTCTTCCATCAAAACTTTCAAACACAATGTTATCACTTTGATAATATGCTGCTACATCTACTCCAAAAGTCGAAGCTGCTGTTGCATCTTCGTCATTTACAGCCAACTTAAGATCTGATCTTAAATAACGACCGGCAACCGCCATAGAAATATTATCGGACAACTTTAAAGCATATGAAACGTCTAGAGTTAATTCATTGGGACTTAATATAAGAGGAGATTCTTCAAAACCTCCCTGAGTTTCTATAGACCCCAAACTAAAATATCTTAAACTTGCCGCAACCGCGCTTCTATCATCAAGCTTATTAAAATACGTAAGATTTCCTAAGAATATATCGTTCACAATATTGCTTAAATAGGGAGTATAAGAAACCCCTATCCCCTGTTCGTTGTTAATAAATGCATATTTAGCAGGATTCCATTGTTGAGAAAATGCATCTGCAGAAGTTGCAACCCCTTGATCACCCATTCCGGCTGCTCTGGCATCGGCTGCTATTAATAAAAATGGAACTGCAGTAGTTATAACCCTATCTCGTTCCTCTTGAGAGAACACAAGTGTATTTGATAAAAGGGAAAATCCAAGAAAAAGTATCGTAATTTTTTTCATCACATTATTTAGTCTTTAACAAATATATATTTTTATTCTTGTTAAGAGAAGTTCCTCTTATCAATTTTGTATTGTATTTTCATAGAATTAGTAAAAACTCTAAGATTCTATTAGAACTAATAATTGTAGTTTTTATTGCATTTAAATACTTGTTTTCACAAGCTTAACTAAAAATATTTCAAACCTAGACATTAAGTATTACTTTTGCGAGAGTATTATATATGTCAAAAAAGTTCTAAGCCTTAAGAATATTAACTGTTTAGAACATTTTGATTAAGACAAAATAAACTTGTACTTTTCGCGTTAATCACTATATTGCAAGGCCTAAATTACTACTTAAATAGAATAAAATATGAGGACTAAAGTTGCCTTTAAGACACTATTCGCTATCGCTTTAGGCGCTAGTTTGTTTAGCTGTAACAATTCTAAAGATTATAAAAATAATTCACGAGCTACTGGTTGGGATATTAATTCTAAGGAAGGTGGTTTCCAATACAAAACAGATTACAAGGAGCAGGAAACTGGTCCAGGGCTTGTTTTTGTAGAGGGTGGAACTTTTACCATGGGTAGAGTTCAGGATGATGTTATGCATGATTGGAACAACACTCCTACTCAGCAACACGTTCAGTCTTTTTATATGGATGAAACTGAAGTTACCAATATCATGTATATGGAATACCTAGATTGGTTAAAGAATGTATTCCCTCCAAGTGAAGCAAATTATAGAAACATATATTCCGGTGCTGTGCCAGATACGTTAGTTTGGAGAAACAGATTAGGTTTCAATGAAACTATGGTGAACAACTATTTACGTCACCCGGCATATTCAAATTATCCTGTTGTTGGAGTTAACTGGATTCAGGCTACTGAGTTTAGTAAATGGAGAACCAATAGGGTAAATGAATTAAAATTAGAAAAAGAAGGATATTCAAAAGAAGGAGCTCGTTACACAGATGTTTCCGCAGGTGCCACTTTTGATACAGAAACCTATTTAAATGCACCAACTAAAACTTATGGCGGAAATGATAGCATTACGCGTGGAGGTAAAAACGCTGACAAACTAGGGACTGCAAAGGATACTAGTAATGCTAAGAACATCTACATCCAACGTAAAGATGGTGTGCTATTACCAGAATACAGATTGCCAACGGAGGCAGAATGGGAATATGCCGCTCTAGGTTTAGTAGGTATTAGAAATTATAACGTATACCGTGGTAGAAAAAAATATCCATGGGATGGTCAATATACCAGATCTGGAGATGTTAAAAGACAAGGTGATCAATTAGCCAATTTCAAACAAGGTGAAGGTGATTACGGTGGTATTGCTGGATGGAGTGATGATGGCGCAGATATCACTGCAGAAGTTAAATCTTACGAAGCAAATGATTACGGACTCTATGACATGGCCGGAAATGTAGCGGAATGGGTAGCCGATGTTTATAGACCTATAGTAGACGATGAATTTAACGATTTCAATTACTACAGAGGAAATGTATACACTAAAAATGCCATAAATGATGATGGAACTGTGAAAGTGGTAACTCCGGATGGTGTAGTTTACGACACTTTAAGTAGCGGTAGAATTATGGCTCGAGCTTTGCCAGGTGAGTTGGCTCAAGTTCCAATTAATGAAAAAGACACTTATCTTAGAACAAACTTTAACGAAAGTGATAATAGGAATTTCCGTGATGGAGACAAAAGTTCTACAAGATACTACGAGCCATTTAACGAAATTTCGAATCCGTCTAAGAGAATGTATAATTCTCCACAATTTAGTACAGATACAGATAGCACAGGAACTATCAAGCCTAAATATGACGAAACAAGCAGAACTACTTTAGTGAGTGACGAAGTTCGCGTATACAAAGGTGGATCATGGAGAGATAGAGCCTACTGGCTAGATCCTTCTCAAAGAAGATATTTCCCACAAGATATGGCTACAGATTACATTGGGTTTAGAAACGCAATGTCCAGAGTTGGTTCTAAATCTAAAGACAAAAATAAAACGGCAAGAAATTAATCTTATCGTCTTTCAATTAAACGGTTTAAAAAGTTTATTTTTCGGTTATAATAATTAGACACTCAAGTTTCTAATTTATTTTAAAATTCGAAAAACTGCTTTTTAAACCGTTTGCTATTTAATATATTTAAGTAATGAATATTGAAACATTACATCAGCTTTTTCTTGAAAGCAAAGGCGTGGCCACCGATACTCGTGCGCTTAAAACGAATCAACTATTTTTTGCATTAAAAGGAGACAACTTTAACGGTAATTTATTTGCTGATAAAGCACTCTTAAAGGGCGCTAGCTATGCGATTATTGATGAAGTACCTGAAGAACAAAATGAGCGTTATATTTTAGTTGATGATGTTTTGCAAACGCTCCAAGAGTTAAGCACCTATCACCGTGATTTTTTAAAACTTCCAATTCTTGCAATTACTGGAAGTAATGGAAAAACAACCAGTAAAGAGTTGATACATGCCGTGCTAAGGAGGAAGTTTGACACAGTAGCAACCCTTGGTAATTTAAACAACCACATCGGGGTACCTCTCACATTACTTTCCATGAATTCTAAGACTGAATTTGGAATTGTAGAAATGGGAGCTAATCACCCAAAGGAAATTGAAAAATTATGTGAGATTGCAAAACCTAATTTTGGTTATATAACCAATTTCGGGAAAGCACATTTGGAAGGCTTTGGAAGTGTTGAAGGAGTAATTTCAGCAAAAAGCGAACTATACAATTATTTAAAAGCATCTAATGGAAAGATATTCTTAAATCTTGATGATGCCATACAGCAAAAACAAACCACCTATAATAACATCTTTACTTTTGGAGATTCCAACAATGCAGATGTTGTAATTAAGTATGAAAACTCTAAAACATTAGCGGAAGTTAAATATCAAGATACCGAAATTAAAAGTCAGCTCACAGGCACTTATAACTCGATAAATATTGCAGCAGCAGTTTGCATAGGAATTTATTTCAAAATTTCTATAGAAAGTATTAAGAAAGCTATTTTTAACTACTTCCCTAAAAACAATCGTTCTCAAATTGTAAAGTGCGGCAACAATGCTTTACTTATGGATGCTTACAATGCAAATCCTACCAGCATGAAGGCTGCTTTGGAAAGTTTAGAAGCAAATCCAGCAACAAATAAAATAGCTGTATTAGGAGACATGTTTGAACTTGGAGAAACTTCCAAAGAAGAACATCAAAATATTGTGGCCTTTTTGGAGCATATGAATCTAGAGCAAATATTCTTAGTTGGAAAAAATTTCTTTCAAACCCATTCTAAAAACAAAAAAATAAGAAAATTTGAAGAGTTTTCTGAACTTCAAAAAGTACTTGAAGCAGAAAAAATAGAAAATTCTTATCTACTCATTAAAGGCTCTCGAGGCATGGCATTAGAGAGAGTATTAGAGATTTTGAAATCGGCTGCAGTTAATTAGACCTTAATTAATCATTCTCATTTTACAATGAGCCTCTGGCTTATTAACAACTATATGCTTAAGAAATAGCTGATTCTTTATGACTTACTTTACTAGGTGGTAATATTTCTGGCGCTTTTCAATAATAACCCAGATATTGATCGCAAAAAGTATTACGGCCAAAATTAATCCTGAAGGCTCATTTACAATATGAGTTAAAAGAATACCGATCATGATTGGCAAAATAATTATAGCTCCAAGTGCTCTAAATTTCGAAGGGATAATTAAAGCCCCTCCAACAATCTCTGTAATTCCCACAAGAGGCATTAGCCAACCAATTTCGCTAAAAGCTGCCATTAGACTTATCATGCTCTCAGGCATATCTTCCGGCATTGGCATATAATTAAAGAATTTGTTTAAACCAGAATTAATAAACAACAGCCCAAATAAAAGACAAACAACAAATAGCACTTTATTTTTCATGATTTTTCCTTTTACATTTGCCAGCACACTGAAAGTTAAGACATTATTTTAATAATCAATTCAATTTTCTAATCAGGTAATGAAAAAGCATAAGTATACCCTATAAAAAAAGCCCTCCATAAATGGAAGGCTTTTCTAAGTGGGCAATGAGGGATTCAGCCTGTCACGAACTAGCTTCGGGAAACCCCCGACCCTCCCGATAAAAATCGGGATGCTCTAATCCTTAGCTGTTTTCAATCAATTTCTGGATCATCAATTTGCTTTTCCATTTCTTTATTTCCAACTCCCTTTGATATGCTTCAGGTTTATTAGAAAACCCTTCAGAATAAACCAATTTCCAATCCTTAGCGCGGGAAGTAAATCCTTTATGATTGAATAAGTGAGATCTTATTCTTTCGGTTAAATTAGAGGTATGACCAATATAATATTTGTTCAATTTCTTAGAATGAAGAATATACAATTTGAAATCCATCAATAGAAAATACAAAAAAAAAGCCCTCCATAAATGGAGGGCTTCTCTATGTGGGCAATGAGGGATTCG
>NZ_AJLT01000033.1 GCF_000258765.1 Gillisia marina | reverse complement strand
GTGATTATAAATGTACTTATTGTACCATTCCATTAGCCAGAGGAATTTCCAGAAGTGATAATTTACAAAATGTTTTAAAGAACGCTTCAGAAATTGCTGCCAAAGGAATTCAGGAAATAGTACTTACAGGAGTGAATATCGGAGACTATGGAAAGGGTGAATTCGGAGATAAAAAACATGAGCACACTTTTTTAGATTTAGTTAAAGCTTTGGATGAAGTAAAAGGGATTAACAGGTTAAGAATCTCATCTATAGAACCTAATCTACTTCAGAATGAAACCATAGATTTTGTAGCTCAAAGCAATAGTTTTGTTCCTCATTTCCATATTCCACTGCAGAGTGGAAGCAATCAGATATTGAAGGCTATGCGCCGTAGGTATATGCGAGAATTGTATGTGGAAAAAGTAAATCAGATTAAAAGAGTGATGCCAAATGCGTGTATTGGAGTAGATGTAATAGTTGGCTTCCCTGGAGAGACAAATGAACACTTTTTGGAAACCTATAATTTCTTAAACGAATTAGATATTTCTTATTTACATGTATTTGCTTATTCTGAAAGAGAGAATACACTAGCGGCTGAAATGGAAGGAGTAATTCCACTAAGCATTAGAAAAAAGAGAAGTAAGATGCTAAGAGGGCTTTCAGCTAAAAAGCGTAGAGCTTTTTATGAGAGTCAATTAGGAAATACACACACCGTTTTATTCGAAGGTGAGAATAAAGAGGGGTATATTCACGGATTTACAGAAAATTATGTAAAAGTAAAAACCCTGTGGAATCCGGAGTTAGTAAATACACTTCATCAAATTACGTTAGATAGAATCGATGAAGATGGTATTGTACGTTTTACCTATAGCGAGCTAGAGTTGGCAGAATAAAATAATTATGCCAACCCAAAAAGCTTTTAATTAAAGAACCCATTTTTAACTACAATCCCGAGCACTTTCAACATTGATTTTTAAATCTTCAAAGAAGAATTAAATATTCATTCCAACGGGTAATAAATCTTTATACTTTCTTCTATGCTTGCGCATATATTTAGCGATTTCCGGATTTGTAGGAACAACTCTATGGGTTCCTTCTTGAATATAACTTAAAAGAGATTCTAAAAACGGTTCTAAATATCCAGCTTCTTTAAGAACATCTGGCATTTTAAGCTTTGTTAAGAAGACTTTTCTCTCTTGTTGGGAATATTCTACAATTACTAATTCTTCGTTGATTACAGATTCAAATTGTCTTAAAAACTCATTGTCTGTAATTTTAATCTCTACATCAATCATCATCGTAAGGTTTATTTCAAAGATACTCCAATAAGAAGTATTTTTAAGGGTTGTTTAACTATCATTTTGATATTCTGAATATTTTAGTTGTTTTTAACAGTATTATTTCGGTTTATAAAAGAAATTTTTAACGAATAAGTTGAGAAATATACTAAGCTTCAATTCAGAATTTAAAATGATTTTACTGAAAAGTAGATTTTTCTAATATTAATCTCTTTTAATCACAGAAATTGGCATAATAATAAGAGTATTAAAATGAAAAACAAGCGTTATTTGTTTTGTCCTTAAAACGCGATGGATTGTGTGTTTTATCCATTATATTTTAATAGATCTTATTTGTAAAAGCAAAAAAAATAGTGGTAATTTGAACGGTAAATTTACGATAATACTTTCCTTAATAATGTTACATGCCTGTTAAAAAGCTGATTAACAATGAAATTGTACATGTGTATTTCATGCCGGGCATGGCTGCAAATCCTTCGATTTTTGAGTATTTAAAATTGCCTGAAGAACAATTCCAAGTTCATTGGTTAGAGTGGCAAATTCCGGAAGCTAACGAAACTTTGAAAGATTACGCTATTAGAATGAATTCTTTTATAGAACACGACAATATTGCTTTAATTGGTGTTTCTTTTGGAGGGATTGTTGTACAGGAGATGAGTAAATATTTAAAAATTAAAAGGCTCATTATAATTTCTAGTGTTAAGTGTAGGGACGAACTACCAAGACGAATGCGTTATGCGTCTAATAAAGGCTTGGTGAAGTTTATTCCTACTAGTTTATTGAATCATATAGAAAAATTTGAAAAATTTGCATTTGGAGATTTTTTGAAAAAGAGGGCAGAACTTTATAAAAAATATTTATCTATAAGGGATGTGAATTATGTAGATTGGGCAATCAAGAACATGATAAACTGGGAGTGTAAAAGGCCTATTCCCGGGATTGTGCATATTCACGGGGATGCGGATATTGTTTTTCCGTATAAATATATAAATGGATGCATCACTGTAAAAGGTGGAACTCATATTATGGTAGTAAATAGATTTAGATGGTTTAATAAGTACCTTCCATCTATTATCTTAACAGGAAAAAAAGAAGAGTAAAATTAAAAATATTATTTATGAAACTATTGAAAGTATTATTGATGAGCGTTGGGTTTATTAGTGTTTGTGCAGTAAGTATACAAGCATTTCAAGATGGTCCAGACGTAGAAATTACTAAAGAACCAATAACCAAGGTGGTTGGAGAGCATTACGCAATACATGCTTTGCCAATGCCGGAAAATTTAAATTTTGCAGGCGAAGCAGTGCCAATTGAAAATCCTGACATTTATGAACGAATGGATAGGGAGCTGTTGGTGAATACCTATTGGCAGTCTAATGCTTTATTGTTGATTAAGAGAGCAAATAAATATTTCCCGGTTATAGAACCAATTCTTAAAGAATATGGGGTGCCAGATGATTTTAAATACTTGGCGGTAATCGAGAGTGGGCTTACGCAGGCTGTTTCACCGGCTAGAGCAGTTGGTTTCTGGCAAATTTTAGAAGGAACAGGGAAAGATTTTAAATTGGAGATTAACGATAATGTGGATGAACGCTATCATATCGAAAAATCTACAAGAGTTGCTTGCGAGTATTTAATAAAATCTAAAGCGAAATTTGGTACTTGGACGATGGCTGCTGCTGCATATAATGCGGGAAACACAGGAGTTTTAAGGCAGTTAGAGCGACAAGATGTTAGTAAATACTATGATTTATTGCTAGGAGAAGAGACTGGACGATACGTGTTTAGAATTCTTGCACTTAAAGAAATTATGAACAATCCAATGAAATATGGGTTTCATTATAGCGAAGATCAGTTATACAAGGATATCCCCACTTATAAAGTGAAAGTAGATACCGCAGTGACAGATTTTGCTGCTTTTGCTAAGGGAATGGGCGTTAATTATAAAATATTGAAGATTCATAATCCTTGGCTTAGGGATTCATACTTAAATAATAAATCGCGAAAAACTTATTATTTAGATATTCCTGAGAAAGGATATTATAAGTAGATATAATATTTATGGAAAAAAAAAGGTGAACATTTTAATGTTCACCTTTTTTAATTTGCAAATAACTTATACGTTAATTAATTGCAACTGTTTCTTGATTTGTATTGTAGATTTTATCACCTAATAAGTGATTTGCGATACCATCATATATAGAATTGTAGTTGAGATCAAAAGATTCTTCAAAACTCTTATTTAAAGCGTGCGTAACGCCTCTTCTAATATCAAGTATCTTCTTATCCCTATCTAATAAAAATGTAGTTGGTAAGCCAAGAGAATGCTTTAGTTGGCTAACAACATGACCATCTTTATTGTTTAATTCATTTACATATAACACTTTGATATTCTTATTATATGATTTGGCCATTTTTTTGGTGGTTTTTTGATCATCCCAAAAGAGGATTACAAAATCTATTTTATCATTATACTTATTAGCAAGCTCATTAATAGCAGGAATTTCTCCTTCGGTAGTTATACACCAAGAAGCGTAAGTTATAAAATAAGTGGGTTTTTTAAAATCCGATAAAGAAATTTCTTTACTGTTCAATTGGTTAAATTGGAAGTCGTTCATATAGCTTCCATTTAAACCATAATCCACTAATGAATCAAAAAGTCTAGTAGCTTCTTTATAATCTCGGCGACTATAAGCTTTTTCCGAATTGGATTTGTATTTTGGAAGATGCATGCTGAGAGCTTCAGAAAAGAAAACTTTATTTTCTTTCTGTTGGGCGCAAATTGATAAGTCCAATAAAAGTAAACTTAAGATGAGTAATAATTTCTTCATTTGCTGCATTTACATACTAACTCTTTAAAGATAAGTTAGATGTCAATGGCTACGAAACTTAATCGACCAAACCCCGTTAAATTAGTTGAAATACATAAATAAAAAGTTATTCCCTAAGTTGTTAACACTTATGGGGTTATATTTTTTTCATTTGCTGTTTCATCATGGTAATTTGCTCTTTCAGCATTCCATGTTTATCCAGTTTTTTAGCTTCAGTAAGAAGCATTTGTGCCTCTCTTTTTCTTCTTTTTGTCATAGCGATTCCGGCAAGATTTAATTTCGCCATGGCAAGATCTTGATCCATTGCCAAACCTAATTTAATCGCTTTTTTGAAATATTTGCCAGCTTGAGTAATATTGGTTTGAGAAAGCATCAATCCATTTAAATACCAATAATAACCTTGTTGTTTTTGAGTAAGAGCTGTTTCAGGATCTTTTATTTTGTCCAACCATTTTTTAGCACCCGGAAAATCTTGTTTCCGAAGTCTTAAAAACGCCATTAAGATCATTTCATTTTTAAAATATAGGAATACGAAAATTAGTCCGAGTAGAATAAACATTATTCCATTGCCAATGTGACCTTCAATAAATTGCCAGATAGAGGCGATAAAAATGATTCCGGCTAATATTAATTTGAAATTTTTATTGAACATAAGTCTCCTATTTTTTGAGAGCGCAAAGTTAATAAAAACAATTAGAAATTATTTCAATTTTGTTTTTGGAAGATATATAAGTCTTTGTATATTTGCCCGCAGTTTTAGAGATAGGTCTAAACTAGTTAAACCAAGAATTCCACAGAAGATTAAAGATAATTAAAATGAAAAGAACATTTCAACCATCTAAGAGAAAAAGAAAAAACAAACACGGATTCAGAGAGCGCATGGCGAGTGTGAACGGGAGAAAGGTGTTAGCGAGAAGACGTGCTAAAGGGAGAAAGAAAATATCTGTATCTTCAGAAACTAGACACAAACACTAGTGAAAATTAGTATTGAAATAATAAGGTGTTACTTTTAGGAGTAACGCCTTTTTTTTATATCTAAGCGTTTCCTAGTATTTCCTAATCATAAATAGCCTTTCAAAATGCCTAAAAACAGTCAACTTAAATGTGTTCTTTTAATCGGTTCCGGACCAATTGTAATTGGTCAGGCATGTGAATTTGATTATGCCGGAGCACAGTCTCTTAAATCTCTTAGCGACGAGGGGATTAAAACTGTACTTATAAATTCTAATCCTGCAACAATCATGACAGATCCAGCAATGGCAGATCATGTTTATTTACTTCCTCTAACCACAAAATCTATAGTAGAAATCCTAAAAAAACATCCTGAAATAGATGCAGTTTTACCTACTATGGGTGGCCAAACTGCATTAAATCTATGTATTGAGGCAGATGAAAAAGGAATTTGGAAGGATTTTGATGTAAAATTAATCGGTGTAGATATAGACGCGATAAACATCACCGAAGATAGAGAGAAGTTTAAGCAATTAATGGGAAAAATTAATGTTCCTGTTGCACCAGCTAAAACGGTAACCTCTTATTTACAAGGAAAAGAAGTTGCTCAGGAATTTGGTTTTCCATTAGTAATTCGTGCTTCTTTTACACTTGGTGGAAGTGGAGCAGCCTTTGTTCATAGAGCTGAAGATTTTGATGAGTTGTTGACTCGTGGTTTAGAGGCTTCTCCAATTCATGAGGTTTTAATAGACAAAGCTCTTCTTGGTTGGAAAGAATATGAATTAGAATTACTTAGAGATAAAAATGATAATGTAGTAATTATCTGTTCTATAGAAAATATGGATCCTATGGGAATCCATACAGGAGATTCCATTACAGTGGCTCCTGCAATGACCTTGAGTGATGTCACTTTTCAGAAAATGAGAGATCTTGCCATCAAGATGATGCGTAAAATTGGTAATTTCTCCGGGGGTTGTAATGTGCAATTTGCGGTAAGTCCAGATGAAAACGAAGATATTATCGCGATCGAGATAAATCCGAGAGTTTCAAGGTCTTCTGCACTAGCATCAAAAGCAACAGGATATCCTATTGCGAAGATTGCTACGAAGTTGGCGATTGGTTTTACTTTGGATGAATTGGAAAATCAGATCACCAAATCTACTTCAGCTTTATTCGAACCTACTTTAGACTATGTAATCGTGAAAATCCCACGTTGGAATTTCGATAAATTTGAAGGAAGCGATCGAACTCTTGGACTTCAAATGAAATCTGTAGGAGAAGTAATGGGAATTGGAAGATCTTTCCAAGAGGCATTGCACAAGGCTACGCAATCTTTAGAAATAAAGAGAAATGGATTAGGAGCCGATGGGAAGAGTTATACTAACTACGATCAGATCATAGATAAACTGACTCATGCCAGTTGGGATAGAGTGTTTGTGATTTATGATGCTATCCAGATTGGAATACCATTAAGCAGAATTCATGAGATCACTAAGATAGATATGTGGTTCTTGAAGCAATACGAGGAATTATATGCGCTAGAAGTGGAAATCTCCAAATTCGATATAGATACTTTACCAAAAGATCTATTGCTGGAAGCTAAGCAAAAAGGTTTTGCAGATAGACAGATCGCTCATATGTTGAAATGTTTAGAAAGTCAGGTTTATAATAAGCGTGAAGAATTAAGCATTAACCGAATTTTTAAATTGGTAGATACTTGTGCTGCTGAATTTAAGGCGGAAACACCTTATTACTATTCTACTTTTGAAGCTGAAATTGAAAGAGCTGATGGAACTCGATATGTAGATAATGAGAGTAAGGTAAGCGATAAGAAGAAAATTGTTGTTCTTGGTTCTGGTCCAAACCGTATTGGACAAGGAATAGAATTCGATTATAGTTGTGTGCACGGGGTTTTAGCTGCATCTGAATGTGGATACGAAACGATTATGATTAACTGTAACCCTGAAACTGTCTCTACAGATTTTGATGTTGCAGATAAGTTATATTTCGAACCAGTTTTCTGGGAGCATATATATGATATTATAAGGCATGAAAAGCCTGAAGGGGTGATTGTGCAATTAGGAGGGCAAACTGCTCTTAAACTAGCTGAAAAATTAGATAGATACGGGATCAAGGTTATAGGGACCAGTTATCAATCTTTAGACTTAGCCGAAGATAGAGGAAGTTTTTCTAAACTCTTAAAAGAAAATGATATTCCATTCCCGGAATTTGGAGTTGCAGAAACTGCCGATGAAGCTTTGACAATTGCAGATGATCTTAACTTCCCTATTTTGGTGAGACCTTCTTATGTTTTAGGAGGACAAGGAATGAAGATCGTAATTAATAAAGATGAACTGGAAGCGCATGTTGTAGATCTTCTTAGAAAAATCCCTAATAATAAGCTGCTGTTAGATCATTATTTAGATGGAGCGATAGAAGCTGAAGCAGATGCTATTTGCGATGGTGAAAATGTCTATATCATTGGAATTATGGAACATATTGAGCCATGCGGAGTTCACTCTGGAGATTCTAATGCGTTACTTCCTCCTTTTAATTTAGGAGATCTGGTAATGCAACAAATAAAAGATCATACTCATAAAATTGCGTTGGCATTAAATACGGTTGGATTGATCAACATCCAATTCGCTATTAAGGACGATGTGGTGTATATTATAGAAGCCAATCCTAGAGCTTCTCGTACCGTTCCATTTATTGCGAAGGCATATGGAGAACCTTACGTGAATTACGCAACTAAGGTGATGCTAGGTGAAAAGAAAGTTACAGATTTCGATTTTAATCCTCAGTTGGATGGATATGCAATTAAACAACCTGTATTTTCTTTTGATAAGTTCCATAATGTGAATAAACAGCTTGGGCCTGAAATGAAAAGTACAGGAGAAAGCATTTTGTTTATTGATGATCTAAAGGATGATATTTTTTATGATCTGTATGCAAGAAGAAAAATGTATTTGAGTAAATAATTTCAAAATGAAGCTAAAGGCTACCTTTAATTAGGTAGCCTTTTTTATTTTTGGCTAAATAACATCTAGGTTATGAAGGAATTAATGCTAATTTTTGGCGGAATTTATGGAGGTTTAGCAGTATTGTTTGGTGCTTTTGGCGCACATGCGTTAAAAAAGCGCTTTTCTGAAGAACTTCAAAAAAGTTTCGAAACCGGAGTGCGTTACCAGATGTATCACGCGTTAATCATTATAATATCTGGAGTGATCTTTCCTTTTATCGAAACCTCGCAGCAAATTATGGGTTGGTGTTTTATACTTGGTGTGATTTTATTTTCATTTAGCATCTACGGGCTTTGCTTAAGTTCTGCTAATAATAATAAATGGAAATTTCTAGGTCCAATTACTCCAATTGGAGGTTTGTTATTGCTAATTGGTTGGGTTTTGTTTACAATTAATGCTTCAGAAATTGCTCTTTATTTGTAGTGTAAATACCATTAAGTATTGTCTTAGGGCATCGTCGCCCTGAACTTGTTTCAGGGTGTTTTCTTTAGATTTCTCAGGTCATCCCGACGTCCCGATAACTATCGGGAGGAGGGATCTATTCTTAAAGAGCTTCTGCTCCGTTGAGATTCTTCGGTCCGCTATTCTCCCTTCAGAAGGACAATCGTGTCTCTATCCTCAATAACTATCTAGTTGAGTTGAAACTGGTTTTAGTCGGACACTAAATCTTCTCTTTTTCTATATTTTTCAGCAAAAATGGTGACTACAAATAGTTGTAAGATGTGATATAACATGATGGGTAATAAAAAGATCCCGACACTTGCACTGGCACCAAATATGATCTTCACCATCACCGATCCATGAACCAAGGATTTTTTTGTACCGCAGAATTTTGCTGTGATGGTATCTCTAAGATCAAAGCCCAGCCATTTACAAAGCAAACCTAAGAGTGTATACATCCCTACGAATAAGAGTATAACGATTCCTGCAATCTTCAAGAGGTCTATAACTTTTACCATTTCAAATAAACCGGAATTGAAGGAATTACTGAAACTAGTGTAAACTATTAGAAAGATAACCACCTTGTCAAAATAGCTTAGTTCCCGACTATATTTTCTTGCAATTTTGCCAGAGTATTGCTGAAGCATTAAGCCAATAAATAAAGGCAACACAATTTGTAAAAAGAGTTTATAGAGGATGCTGAGGAAATCAAAATTCCCGGATTTAGCCATAAAAATACTCATCCATAGTGGAGTGATAAGAATTCCAATTAAGCCTGAAATACTCGCATTAAAGATGGCTGTAGGCAAATTTCCTCTTGCAATTGCCACCATTACTACAGAAGAAGATACTGTGGAAGGTAAAACCCCTAAGAAGAAGATCGAAAGCCATAAGTCAGATTGAATTCCGCCATCAAAAAACGGAATAAATAGAAATGTTAATAAGGGGAATAGTAAAAAGGTAGATAGTTGTATTAAGAGATGCGATCTATAATTAAGAAAACCCAATTTTAATTCTTCCGGTGCTAATTTAAGTCCGTAGAAAAAAAAGATAAGTCCAATCCCAATATTAGTGATAGTATTTATTGGAAATTCTTGTAAAACAGTCGGAAAGAAATACGCCAATATGATGGCCAAAACTAGGCTAACTATAAATCCGTTTATCTTCAATTAATCGATTATTTTCACATTATGATCTTCTAATAAATGCATGTATTCCTTAGAGGAAAAATCGGTTTCATGAAATTCCTTTTTGCGTTTAAATTTCATCTTATTCCGCTTAATACTTTTCACAAATCTTCGAATATCATCATCATTTTCCAAAATAAGTCCAGGAACTGCTAAAGAATTTCCCTCACTATCTTTAGCTACCATAGTGAAATAGGAGGAATTACAATGATTTATGTGGCCGGTTTGAATATTTTCAGATTCTACCCGAATTCCTATAACCATAGAGCTTGTGCCCACGTAATTTACAGAGGCTTTTAAGGTAACCAGTTCTCCTATTTCAATGGGTTTCAAGAAATCCACTGTGTCTACACTGGCAGTTACGCAATAGGCTCTTGAATGTTTGGAACCACAGGCAAATGCAATTTGGTCTAAAAGAGATAAAAGATACCCACCATGAATTTTTCCATTGAAATTAGAATGGGAGGGAAGCATTAGTTCTGAAATCACTACTTGGGATTCCGCTATTTTTTTAAATTTCTTTTCCATTATCGATCTCTAAAGTGTGGAGATTGCGCTTCTTCTACTTCGGTAATAAAATAGGGGGTATCACCCCAAAAGAAAAAAAGTTGAGTAACGTTCTACATAAGTTAGTTTGACGTAATTACCCTCGTTCTTTTGAAGTTCTTTAATAACATCGTCATTTTTGGATAACACCGAAAACTGAAAGATTTGTGCGCCACTAATTCCTTGGCTAATTTCGCTTCCCAAGTTTTTACGATCACCCCTTTATGACTGAATTTTATAAGTTCGCCAGTTCTGGTTCCTTCACTATAGGGCACAAGACTTACAAATGCGAAATATAGAATGTAAAGCAAGAAGAGTGCTCCAAGAAAGTAAAATAAAAATCTTTTCATATTATAATGCGTTATATACTTTGTTTATAAATGTTTCTATTTGAGAGGGTTCTAGCCATCTTGTAACTATAACTAAATTCTTTTCTTGATCTATAACTATAAAATTCCCACCAAATCCTGCGGCATAAAATATGTTTTCAGAAAGCCCTTTCCAGTGTCTATTCCCCGGTTTGTTTAGCCACCACATATATCCGTAATTAGGATTGGGAGCGGAGGATTCTACAGCATCTTTAATAAACTCTTCAGCTAACAACTGCTTTCCTTTCCACATTCCATTGTTTTCGAAAAGCAATCCAAATCTAGCCATATCTAAGGTATTAATAAACATTCCACCTCCGGAATGTCCACCTCCTGTAACCGACTGCATTTTTAATCCGTCCAGATCTACCCATGCATTATCATATCCAAACCATCGCCAAGTGGTGGAAGAGCCTATAGGATCCATGATCTTATCTTTTAAAACCTGCGGAAGCGGTTTGCGCCAAACTTGCAAAAGAGAGTACGCTAATAAATTAACTCGCACATCGTTATATTCGAATACGGTTCCTGGAGTATGTAGTTTTCTATTTTTCCAATCGTCCAAATCTCCTTCATTTGGAGGCCTGTCTGCCCAATCTAAGCCACCCCAGAGTTCCCCACTCCAATCGGAAGTTTGTTGCAATAAATGTTTCCAGGTAATTTGGCTGTTATGCTTGCCTTGGTATGTGTTGTCCCATACATAGTTCTTTACCGGTTCTGTTGCATTTGCAATTAAACCTTCTTCTAAGGCTAACAATGCAGTGGTGGAGAGAAAACTTTTAGTAACGCTAAACGTCATATCCACAGTTTGAGGTGCTCCCCATTGAGCAACGATATAGCCATCTTTAAGAATAATTCCTGCTGGACCTCCTCGTTTTTTAGTAGGGCCGGCAATTTTATGAAAGGGCTCCTTTTTAAAACCTTCTATAATAGCTAATCTTAGATCTCGTGATTCAGTATATTCGTTTTCCTGAGCAAATTCTACAGCTAAATTTAACTTAGTTTCATCTATATTAAAATCTGTGGGTTTTTTAACTTCCCATTCATTTGCTGGAGGGAAGTAGGTGTCTTGAGCGCATATAGACCCTATGCCAAGAGTGGTTAGTAAAATTGCAGTTAAAATTAATTTCATAAACTATTGGTTCAAAATGTTATTTTCTAGTTCGTTTTCCTCGTTATCAGCTTTGGTAATTAGTTTTTCATCCAATTGCTTACTTGCCTTAGCACCTAATTTTTTTAGGTGCTCCACTTTTTTAATTAAATTTCCTTTCCCGGTAAGTTTCCTCATAGCAGAATCGTAAGTATTCTGTACAGTTCCTATTTGCCTTCCAACCTTAAGGAGTTCTTCGGTTAAATTAGTGAAAGAATCGTAAAGCGCACCAGCCTTCGTAGCAATATCTATGGCATTTTGTTTTTGCTTCTCATTTTGCCACATGCTATCTATAGTTTTCAGCACGGCTAAAAGCGTAGTAGGAGTTACTATAATAATGTTTTTATCGAAAGCATCATTATATAAATGAGGATAGTTGTTGGAAGCCACTGCAAAGGCGGCTTCTATTGGAATAAAAAGCAACACAAAATCAGGGCTGTCCATTTGGTAAAGTGCATGGTAATTTTTGGCGCCCAACTCATCAACCCTTTTTTTAACCGAGATCACATGATTTTTGAGATGTAATCCTTTCTCAGAATTATCTTCCTCATTCATGTAGCGTTCATAAGCATTTAGCGATACTTTGGAGTCGATGATCATCTTTTTTTCTCCAGGTAAATGGATTACTACATCGGGCATTACTCTTTTGCCATTTTCGTTCTGAAAATTTTGCTGAACAAAATATTCACTGTCTTTCTGAAGTCCGCTGCGTTCTAAAACGCGTTCCAGCACCATTTCTCCCCAATTTCCCTGCATTTTGTTATCACCTTTCAATGCTTTGGTAAGGTTGATGGCTTCTTCGCTAATCTTAAGGTTTTGCTTATTTAGATGTAGCAACTGTTCCCCAAGTTGAGCATGTCGTTGGATAAAGTCGATATTGTTTTTATCTACTTTTTGCTCAAAACTTTTAATTTTATCTCCTAAAGGATCTAATATATTCTGAATATTCTCCTTATTCATCAAAGTGAATTTCTCCGATTTCTGATCGAAGATCTTATTGGCGAGATTTTCAAATTCTTTCCTGAATTTTTCCTGCAATTCTTCTACTTCCTTTTTTTGTTCTGAATTTTTTTTGTGCTAAACTTTCAAATTCCGAATTGCGAGTGGCAAGTTCTGTACTTAAAAAATCTTTTTCTTTTCTGATAAAATCCCGCTCCGCTTCAATTTTATTGATTTGTTTCTCTAGAAGCTCCTTGCTTTCTGAATTAGCTTTTTTAATGTCTTCTAAAATATTGGTATGCTGAATTTTAATAGTGTCTAATTGATTTTTTAATTGAATATTATTGGCTTTGTTTATTTCAACAGAAGCATTCATTTTAAGCTTGGTTAGAAAATATCCAACTACTACACCAATGATCAACGCTATACAAAAAATGAGAGAAATTAGAAGGGGTTCGGACATACAGAGCTTAGCTTTCTTCAAATATACTTAATTGAATTTCTTTTGAAGAGAATAATACTGAATTCTAAAGGTATTGACTAAGTTCTAATTTTGAAGGAAACAGATTCGTTATCGAAGTATATAAGATCGCTTGGAAAGATATTCGAAAAGGCATTTTTCTCTATAAGCTCATGCGGAGAACCAGCAGTTACCTTATCTTTTTCCATGATTATAATTTTATCGCAGAGTTGAAGCGCTAAATTAATTTCGTGTGTTGCAAATAAAATACTTTTATTGGTCTCGGTAGTAAGCTTCTTTAAAAGTTTAAGTACATAGGCTTGATGATACATATCTAAATGTGTGGTAGGTTCATCCAGAATGATGAATGGCGTATCCTGCGCCAACGCTCTTGCAATAAGCACTTTTTGAAGTTGTCCGTCGCTTAACTCGAAACACTTTTTGTCTTTAAGATCTTCAATATTCACCAATTCGATCGCATTTTGAATTTTATTTCTATCATCTTTAGAAAGAGACCCTATCCAGTTGGTATAAGGCTGTCTCCCTAATGCAATCAATTCTGAAACACTTAAATTCTTAGATATTGGTTGTTCTGTAAGGACAACACTTATAGTTTTCGCTAACTCTTCAGAAGATAGCTTATGGAGATTTTTATTTAAAATAGAGACTTCTCCCTTTAAATAAGGTTGCACTCCGCTTAAACTCCGTAATAAGGTGGATTTTCCAACTCCATTTACGCCAATTAACCCCACCAACTCACCTTCTTCAATTTCAAGGTTGATCGTAGATGCAATACAAGTATCACCCGATTTATTTCGGTAACCAATGCTTAAATCACGGGCGCTAATCACTGTATTTGAAGTTCTTGTTTTAATATTAAAATATAAATTTTCGTTTTCTAATCAATAACCAAATTACAACAGGAGCACCAATTAAAGAAGTAATGGCGTTTATGGGCAAGGTATATTCTGTTCCGGGCATTTGTGCAGCTATATCGCAAGCTAACATCAATATTGCGCCTCCAAAAATCACAGCTGGCAATAAAATTTTATGATCGTTTGTTGGAATAACTTGTCTTATTAAATGCGGCACTGCAAGGCCAACAAAAGCAATTGGTCCCGCAAAGGCGGTGATGCTTCCGGCTAATAAACTGGTCGCAATAATTATTATAAACCGATTGGTACTTATTTTAACTCCTAAGCTTCTCGCATAATTTTCACCCAACAAAAGCGTATTTAAATTCTTGATACAGAATATGGCCAATATGGTACCTAAGAACCAGAATATTGCTAAAATTGAAACTTCTTGCCAGGATAAGTTTCCAAGACTTCCAAAAGACCAAAAGATGTATTGCTGCAATTGCGCTGCGGGACTAAAATAAGCCAGAACACTCACTACAGCTGCGGTTAGACTGGCAAACATTAGTCCTATAATTAGAATTGCCATAGTATCCCTTAATTTTGCTGAAGCCAGTAAAACAGCTAAAAGTACCAATAAACTCCCTAAACTGGATGCGATCACCAGACTCCATTTAGAAAGCAATAAAGCTGCTGTTCCTGCACCAAATACCGATGCACCCATAATTACTATTGCAACTCCTAAACTTGCTCCACTGCTTAAGCCTAAAACATAGGGTCCCGCAAGTGGATTTCTAAAAAGGGTTTGCATTAATAACCCACTTACTGCAAGTCCGGATCCTGTGAATATTGCGGTAAATACTTTTGGCAGTCTGTATTCCAGGATTATATATTGCCAACTTTCTTGTGTTACACCCTTTGTAAATAAAATATTGAAAATATCCTTTAGGGGAATATCTACAGATCCTAAACTTAAATTTATAAGCGCCGTTAGGCACACTAAAATAAACAGCAATAATAATAGTCCTTTATATTTTGCTGAATATGGCATTTATTGCAAGACTTTAAAAAATGTTGGTTGGTATTCTGGCATTAATTCTGGATGAAAAATAGAGATTAAGTCTTTTAACACTAAATCTGGCCTTGCAGGTGCAAGTTCATAATAAAGCACGCCACCATTGGCACCTAAAGAGTTACTATAGGTGTACACTTTCGTGTTTTGTACTGCTTTAAATTGAGCATAATGGGAAGAAGTTTCCAGTAATTGCTGAAAAGATTGAAACTGCCCCGGAGCTACCCAGTACTCTGCATCCTTACTTTTATCTAAAACACTTTCAAAGGATAAGGCGATACTACCGGAACCTTTGGTGTTCTCATAAATATAATTTGCATTGGCATCCTTAATAAATTGAGCTTGCCAAGAGTTGCCATAAGGCACATACCATTGATCTTTATACATAGAGCCACTGAGAACAGAAGCTTGGATTTTGCATTTTTCGCCAATTCTTTTAACGAAAGGTACGAGTCCCTAATTTCATTAAATTTTGCTGAAGCCTGATCGTCCTTATTATAAAATGCGCCAAAAAATTTAATCCATTCTGCTTTTCCTAAGGGAGATTCCTCTGTCCAATCCCCATTATAGATCACGGGAATTCCAACTTTTTGAATGGTATTAAAAGTTTTATTATTTCCATCTATGGCAAAACCAATTACAAGATCTGGATTTAAAGAAATCAGTATTTCGGTATTTATAGATTCATTCTGTCCTAATTCGGTAACAAGGCCTTCAGAAATGAGAGCTCTGGTTTTTTCTGAAGAAATATAATCGAGTCCCGGAAAACCTACTAAGCTTTCTTCTTCATTAAGAATTTCTATTGAAGGGATATGTGTGGTAGAGGTTACTACTATTTTTTTTACGGGTATAGTTACTTTATGGTCATATTTAACTTCAGAAGGGATACTAGCTTCATCTTCAGCTAGTAAATAGGTAAAGTTCTTATCTGCTTTTGGCCAAGGATCTTTGACGGTAAGCAATTTATAACCATCATATTGTTTGATGCTAAATCCTTTCGCATATTCAACAGAAATGTTATCTCCGGTTGATTTTGAGTCAACCATCTTAGACTCTTCATTTTTACAAGAAGAGAATAGAACTAAACATAAAAGAATGCATAATTTATACAAGGCTTACGTGTTTGAGCTTCAAAAGTAGTATTATTTAAAATTTTTAAAGCAGAAGATGAATAAATGTTTAATTTCGCACAGAATTTTTGGTTCGATGCCATATCTAATAATTAGAAATTGCATCGATTAAAAGGGAATATGGTGATTTATATTTCAGAAGCATTTCTGAATTTAAAAAATTCCAAAGCTGTTCCCGCAACTGTAAGTTTAGTCCCGTCCCGATAGTTTCGGAATAACTGGGATGCCTATTGTTACTACTTCTTAAAACCACTGTGCGAATGCATGGGAAGGTAAACAATAGGACACAAGCCAGGAGACCTGCCAGATTCGCTAATGTCAAACTTTCGGGATAAAAGTTTGGTGTAGGTTATTTATTCTACATCTTTTTTCCTGGCAAAAATTTAATTATGCTAAAAAAATTATGGATTTGTGGTGCTTTGCTGTGCACCGGATTGTTCCACGGACAACAAAAAGAAACAGCAGTGGACACTTTAGAGGAAGTAGTCTTAATCGATTCGAAATTCAAACTGAAACGAGAGAACAGCGGAAAAGTAATTGCGAAAATTACCGCTAAAGAATTGGAAATAAGCAGCGGACAGAGTTTGCCTGAAGTAATTAATAGGGTGAGCGGAATTGAGATTAACGGTACTAGAAGTAATGATGGACAAAACTTAGGTTATTATGTGCGTGGGGGAAGAAATCGCCAAGTTGTTATTTTAGTAGACGGTGTGCAGTTAAGCGACCCTTCGGCAATTTCGAATGATTTTGATCTACGTCTTTTACCTTTAGATCAAGTAGCTTCCATAGAGATTATTAAGGGAGCATCTAGTACGCTTTATGGATCTGGTGCTGCTACAGCAGTTATAAACATTACGACGAAAGCTCCTTTGGATAGAAAAATTGGAATGCAACTTCAGACTGTTTTAGGAACTAATCAAACTCAGAATAATGCAAATTATAATATCGCTCAATTTGATAATTCTGTAGGGATAAGTGGTAAGCTTTCTAAATTCGATTATCAAGTTAATTTTAGCAATCGCCATTCAGAAAATATGTCTTCGGTTGCTTCAAACAATGAGAATGAGAATTTCGAAGACAATCCATTTTCAAAATACAATGTATATGCACGGGTGGGTTACAAAATTAGCGAGAAGTTGAAGTTCTACTTTTATGGAAATTACGACGATTTTGAATCTTCTTTTGATGATGCATTTATGTACGCCGATGCAGATAATATATTGGAGAGTCAGCAATTTAGAACAGGGAGTCATTGGGTAGCTACTTATAAAAATGGAAGCTTCATCTTTAGCGATAGCTATTCTGAATTGAAACGTGAAATAAAATCAGGCTTTCCAAGCAAATTTGACAGTAAAGTATACGCTTTTGATACTCATAATAAATATATCTTCAATAATAAATTTCACACTATTGTTGGTTTAAACGGAGTCTTCAGCAGTTTTAATAGTTTTAGTATCCCATTTGGGGAAACCGAATTTGCTCAAACGGTGGATGAAGATGTTGCAGAATTCAATATTATAGATCCCTATGTGAATATGGTATATATCTCTGAAAATGGATTTAATCTTAACACCGGTGCTCGACTAAATATTCATAGTGAATATGGGGCTAATGTGGTTTATAACATCAACCCATCTTATAATATTAAGTTGAAGGAGAATAATTTAAAAGCTTTGGCTTCCTATAGCACTGCTTACATAACTCCATCTTTATATCAGTTATACGACAGCACTTATGGGAATACAGCATTAAATCCTGAAGAGAGTAGTACTATTGAAGCCGGATTGGAATTTAGCTCGGATGTACTTCGATTAAGCGCCGTTTATTTTAATAGGGATACTAAGAACTATATAGATTTTGTAACGGTAGATCCTGTTAATTTTATTTCGGAATATAGAAATATAGATGAAAAATTTAATGCAAGTGGACTAGAGTTGGAGCTAGATTATGCATTTTCTGAGAAACTGAATATGAAAACCAATTATACTTTTACTGAAGCTGAAGAACGATTTGCGTTAAGAATTCCAAAACATAAAGTGAACACCTCTCTTAATTATGCTATTTCAGCTGATTCTTTTCTTTCTCTGAAGTATCAATTTAACGATGATAGAACCGATTCCTTTTTTGATAGTGAGACCTTCGAAAGCGAAGAGGTAACTTTAAAGAGTTACAATCTATTAGCTTTTTATGTAAGTCATAGAGTTAATGAATACATAAAGATTTTTGGCGGACTAAGTAATATTACAAATGAAGATTACGAAGAAATTTATAGGTTTAATACCCGTGGTAGAAATGCAAGATTTGGATTAGTACTCACTTTCTAAAAGAACATTTTATAGAATTAAAAAAAGGGTTTCGATAGCATCGAAACCCTTTTTTTATTATTTATACTAGAGATTATTTTTCGATGAAAGTTGGTACTTTATCAATATACATTCTCTGATAGTTAAGATCTTTCATAGTACTTTCGCCTACGAATTTATACTTCTGAAAATCATTATCTATGCTTATTCTATTTCCAATTATAGTATTTACTGCCACGTTAAGCATTGGTTCACTTACTTCTCCTAAAACCCCAAGGTTTCTGAAATTTTCTGAAATTTCAACATCTGGAGCCAATCCATTAATATAATCTGAAACTCCAGCAGAGTTCACAGATTTCAATACTAATGGCTGAATAGCGTAAGTATGACTAGAATTAGCATTTTGTCTTCCAAAATTAGAAGAATCATATAAAGTTACAGATGCTTGGAATTTACCAGTAGTAGTTTCCCCAACTTGAACAACATCTATATAAGGGTTAAGCCCATTAATAACCAATTCACTTGCAGATGCAGAACGATTTGTAGTAATTACATAAACACGACCTAAGTTTAAACTATTAATAGCCTCTCCAGTTCTTATAGAAGTATTAAAATTATTAAGCAACCTTTCTGGAGCTTCGCTTTCAAAATATGCTTGATATTCTGCATTCCATACTTCTTTCATAAACAACTCCCCCGGAAATTGTCCAGTGATCATAGATGCAAGATCTGTTGCAGTTCTCACAGAACCACCACCATTATAACGTAAATCTAAAATAAGATCGGTAACACCATCTGCTTTAAATTGCCCAAATGCGGCATTTAATTGAGGATCATAATCTGATGTAAAACTATTATACATTAAATATCCTACTTTTTGCCCTTCTACATCTAAAGTTTTAGCTACAAATACAGGATTCGTATTATATTCAATTTTAGTAAGGTCAAAAGTTTCATCGGTATCTGTAATCGTGCTTCCTTCCAAAGTACCAAGCCCAACTGTGAAAGCATCTGGAGCAAATAATTGACTGAAATTAGAATCATTTATTTGTTGCCCATCTACTCTAGTTATAATATCTCCTCGTTTTAAACCAGATTCTGCAGCCGGAGTGTTTGGTAAAACATATCTTACAAAAGCGAAAACTTCACTACAAGAAGAACAATATCTTACTAAACCATAAGATAAACCTGTTGTTTTACTAATTCCGCTAAAAGAGTTTTCCAACTCGATATAGTCATCAACAATAAAGCTGAATCTATCTTGAGAAGCTGTTAATCCATCATAAAATAAATCTTCTGGAGAAGCATAGTTATCAAGGAAGTCATTTCTATCTTCTTGTGAAGCAAAAAAATCGTTAGCTAAAACAGGAACATCTGCTTTATATAAGTAGATTTCGTTCATCCCGCGATAAACAAAATTTTCAACGGTTAAATCTACAGCAGTTGGAGTAGGTTCAACTACAGGGGGTTTTTCATCGTCTTGATCGCTAGAGCAGGAGATAAAAAATGTGCTAAATAGCAGGGTAAGTAGTACAGTTTTAAAAATTTTCATAGCAGTTTTAATTGATTTTTAATTAAGATTCTAAAATTAATGACAAAATTGCAAATAATACAAAATTGTTGTTACAAAATTAGATACAAATCGTCTTAAGTATAAGAGGGTAATAAATCAACCAACCAACTTAATGAATCATCATACCTTTTTAAGGTTAATAGATCCCGTAAAGGATAAAATGTTCCGTTTGGCACTGCGTTTGCTTATATCGAAAGAAGCAGCGGAAGATGCGACCCAGGAAGTGATTCTAAAATTATGGAATCGAAAGGATAAGGTCAAGGACTATGCCAACTTGGAAGCTTTTATGATATCTGTTACTAAAAACCACTGTTTGGATCAATTAAAAGCTAGACATAACAGTAATTTAAGAATAATTCACACTAATTATGATAATAATGAATTATCTACACATAGACTGGCAGAGTTAAGTGATGAGATGGCACAAATTGAGAGAATTGTTGGAATGCTGCCAGAACAGCAAAAAATAATTTTTCAGTTAAGGGATATTGAAGAATATGATTATGGTGAAATAGCTGAAATCACTAAACTGAAAGAACCGGCAATTCGAGTCACACTTTCTAGAGCTAGAAAAAAAATAAAAGAAGAGTTACTTAAAACGCATCGATATGGAATTAAATGATTTGCGCACTTTAGTGCAAAAATTTGAAGAGGGAAAGACAAGTCTTCAGGAAGAAAGGGATATGAAGAAGTATTTTAACTCCAATGAAGTTCCGGAAGAATTTATAGCTTATAAATCACTTTTCAATTTTAATGTTGCATCAAGAAATATTGAGTATTCAAAGGAGATTCAACTAAATTCTAAACCGAAAAGAAAATGGGCCTATGCCGGAGTTGCAGCAAGCATATTAATTGTAATGAGTTTTTTATTTTTTAACGATTTAACGAATAAAAAGTTAGATGAACAAAACTTAGGTACTATCGAAGATCCCGAACAAGCGTATTTAAAAACAAAAGAAACCCTGCAAATGGTTGCAGATGTTTTTAGTGAAGGGAGAGAAGACTTGGAATATTTAAATGAATTCAATAAAACCAAAAACAAATTTATTAAAGAACAATAAAAATCAATTACCATGAAAAAATCAATTTTAGTTATCGCTTTAAGTTTAGTTTCATTAATAGGATATTCTCAGAGTTTCGAGAAATATGAGAATATGAAAGAGGTAGATGCCATGATCATGACCAGTAAAATGTTCAAGTTATTGGCTAAAGTAGACTTAAGCTCCACAGATCCGGAAGCACAACAATATATTAATCTGATTGAGAATTTAAAGGAAATAAGAATGTTTACGAGCTCTGCACCAGGAGTACGTTCGCAAATGCAGTCTGATGTTTCTTCTTATCTAAGCAAAGGCTCTCTAGAGCAATTAATGAGAGTGAATGAAGATGGGAAAAACATCAAATTTTATTCTAAAGCAGGTAGAAACGACAATTTTGTAAGTGAACTGTTTATGTTCATGGATGGAGAGAAGGATGGAAAACCAATTTCTATGATCCTTAGTATTACTGGAGATATAGATCTTACACAACTTTCTAAATTAGCAACCGACTTAAAAGTGCCTGGTGCTGAAGAGTTGAAAAAGGCAAACAAGAAATCTAAAATATAAATCATGAAGATTTTAAAAAATACAATTCTATTTTTCGCTGTACTTCTTATCGTGTCTTGTGATAATAATCAAAGCTTGCAAGAATATTATGTAGATAATCAAGGCAATAAAGAATTTGTGGCTGTGGATGTTCCAACCAGTATGTTCGCAAATACAGAAAAGTTAACAGCAGATCAAAAAAAAGACCTTAGAAACCGTTAAGAAGATCAACATTCTTGCAATACCTAAAAAGCAAGAGAATGAAACTAAAATAGAAGCTGAGAAAACTAAGATATCCAATATCCTAAAGGATGAGAAATATCAACTCTTAATGAAGTATGGTGGAGGAGATTCTAAAATGGCGGTTTATTTCACCGGTAGTGAGGAAGCTGTAGATGAAATTATAGTTTATGGAGAAGATAAAATGAAGGGGATGGGAATCGCTAGAGTTTTAGGAGATAATATGAATCCTTCGGATATTTTACAATTAGTAAGATCTCTTCAAAAAGGAGATATAGACATGGACGGTTTAGAAGGTATTACCAAAATGTTTGCAAGCGATCAGCTATAACGATTCTTACTTTAAGCAAAAAAAAGCCCTTGAGATTTCAAGGGCTTTTTTTTGCTTATAAATAAGGTTCTAAATACCTGTATAATTTTGTGGAGTAATTACTTTTAATTCATTTTTGATCTCTTGAGATACTTCCAGCGTTTCAATAAAATCTGCCATACTTTGTTTGGTTATTGCTGCGTTGGTTCTGGTTAAACCTTTAAGAGCTTCATAAGGATTAGGATACCCTTCTCTTCTTAAGATAGTTTGTATAGCTTCTGCAACCACAGCCCAGTTATTTTCCAAATCTAATTTGATCTTCTCTTCATTTAAGAGAAGTTTGTTTAAACCTTTCAATGTAGACTGAAAAGCGATAAGCGTATGTCCAATTGGTACACCGATATTCCTCAAAACAGTACTATCTGTAAGATCTCTTTGTAATCTACTAACAGGTAATTTGGAAGATAAATGTTCAAAAATTGCGTTTGCTATCCCCAAGTTTCCTTCACTGTTTTCAAAATCTATAGGATTTACTTTATGTGGCATTGCAGAAGAACCTACTTCTCCTTCTTTAATGCGCTGTTTAAAATAATCCATAGAAACATAGGTCCAAAAATCTCTGTCAAGATCGATTAAGATCGTGTTAATACGCTTTAAAGCATCAAACAATGCAGCCATATGGTCGTAATGTTCAATTTGAGTAGTTGGAAAAGAGTGATGAAGACCCAAGGTATCTTGGACGAAAGTAGATCCAAATTTTTTCCAGTCGATAGCTCCATATGCTACTTTATGCGCATTGTAATTTCCTGTTGCACCACCAAATTTTGCGGCATTTGGAATCTTTTTTAACTGCTCTAATTGCTCATTTAGTCTGGTTGTAAAAACTTCCATTTCCTTTCCTAAGCGGGTAGGGGAAGCTGGTTGCCCGTGAGTTCTTGCTAATAATGGAATAGCTGCCCATTCTTCACTTAGGGTCTCTAATTTCTTGATTATTTCTGTAAGTGCAGGAATATATTCGTTAGCCACAGCTTCTTTTAGACTTAAAGGAACGGCAGTATTGTTAATGTCTTGTGATGTAAGTCCGAAATGTATAAACTCTTTAGAATGGCTTAAAGAAAGCGTTTCAAATTTATCTTTGATAAAATATTCTACTGCCTTTACATCATGGTTTGTAGTCTTCTCAATTTCTTTTATAGCTGAAGCATCAAGAGAGGTGAAATTTTTATATATATCGCGCAGCTTCGGAAAGATATTGGAGTCAACATCTTTTAGCTGAGGTAGTGGCAATTCACAAAGGGAAATAAAATATTCAATTTCCACTCGAACCCTATATTTTATAAGGGCTTCCTCACTAAAATATGCAGATAAATTTTTTGTTTTCTGATGATATCTTCCATCAATAGGAGAAATTGCACTAAGAGGTGTCATTCTATACAGCTTTTAAAGATTAAAGCTCAAAGGTAAGCCTTCAAAATCTTCTATAGAACAGCTATCCTAATTTCTTTAATATTTTTCTGGAACAAGCTTATAACCTGCCGACTGTGAGCTATAATCCTTAATTAAAATAGCTTTTAGATCCTCTTTTATCCAATGATTTTCGTGAGAACATAGGAATAATGTCTGCATACTAAAAGCTTTAACAGCTACTTTTTCATCTCTAATCAACCAATTAAAGCAAACAGTAATAATGCTTTCTTTTTGATTAGGGTCGAGATGTATATTTGAAAGCTGAACGAAATTAAACAAGATTTTGGACAAGGCTCTAGTACCCGAGAGTCCAGAATAAGTTTTTGACAAATCGATTAATATTTTTAAAAAAAAAGAACTAAAATAGTTGGACTTTTTCTGGAAGCATATTCATGTATAACTAATATTTTTTCAAAATTTGTATCATCAGAATTTTTTAAAAGATCGATGACTTCTTTAACATGCTTAGGATTATTTAAAATTTTCAAAGAAAAGTCTTCTTTACTTTTAATGCTAAAATCAAGATTGTCAAGCTCTTTTAAAAGATCCATTTTTCGAAAAAATGGAATTAGGAGGTCATAAGCGATTCTACAAGTTGCACAACTCCTATGGTAGCATTTTCTGATATAATAGTCAGGTTTCTCGCTGAAGAAATATTAGGTCTGGGATCTATAAAATAAACAGGAATTGTATGATTAAGATAGTCCAAAAGCGCGGCAGCCGGATATACTTGCATAGAAGTGCCCACGATTATTAATATATCTGCATCCTTAACAATTTCAACTGCTTTTTGAAACATAGGAACAGCCTCGCCAAACCAGACTACATGTGGTCTTAATTGGTGATTATGCTCACAAAAATCTCCAAGTTTCAAATCGGTTTTCCAATCTAGCACTAAATCTTCATCAAAAGTACTTCGAGCTTTTAATAATTCCCCGTGGAGATGAATTACTCTAGAGCTTCCTGCCCGTTCATGAAGATCGTCTATGTTTTGGGTTACAATGCTTACTTTGTATTTGTTTTCTAATTTCACCAAGGCTTTATGAGCCATATTTGGAGACACTTGTAGCAATTGTTTTCTACGCTGATTGTAGAAATCCAATACTTTTTCCTTGTTTCTATCCCAGCCATCGGGCGAAGCTACTTCCATAATATCGTATCCTTCCCATAGCCCATCTGAGTCACGAAAGGTTTTAAGACCACTTTCTGCGCTAATTCCGGCACCGGAAAGAATAACGATATGCTGCATTTATAAATAGATTAAAACCTGAAATTACAGGAAATTGAGTATTAAGATATAATTAAAATACAGGAAAGAAAATTAAGAAAATAAAAAAAAACCGATCAGAATATGGTTTCTGATCAGTTTTAGTAGCGAGAACGAGATTTGAACTCGTGACCTCCGGGTTATGAAAATTTAAAATCGCAGATTAAAATGGATGTAAACAACTTAAAATCAATTAGTTAAATATATTTCGATGCTATTTAATACCATCTAATATCAAGGAAAATGGCTATTTGTTGTACCTATGTTGTACCTAAAAATTTGTACATTAAATGCTTAATTTTCAAGTTATGGCATCAATTCAAACAGTCCTTAGGAACAAACCGAATGCAAGAATGTTGTACCCAATAGCTATAAGGATTACTAAAGATCGTAAATCTTCATACATATTTACTGGTCAGTATATTGATAAATTGCAATGGAATGATGCTAAAGGCCAAGTGAGAAAATCACATCCAGATGCAATTTCTATTAATCAACTTATATATAAAAAACTTAGCCAAGCCAATAAACGTCTTTTAAATGCTGAATCTGAAGATGAATATCAATCTGTCAAGACGATAAAAACGAACATAGTTAAAAAAGAACGTTTTGACTTTTTTAGCGCGGTTAAAATTCAATTGCGACGTTTGGAGGAAAGAGGTCAATTCCATCAAAGAGATATAGTTAAGAGCAGGATGGAAAAATTTAAAGCTTTTGCCAAAAGTGAAAAGCTACATTTTAATGAGATAACCTGTGATTTATTAAAACGATTTGAAGCATATTTAAAAAATGATAGGGGGTTGGCTCATAGAACTACGGTAAATTATATGATTGCAATACGAACCATTTACAATATTGCAATAGGCGAGAAATGGGCGGAGCGTAATCATTACCCTTTCGGAAGGGGCGGATACACTATTAAGTTTTTGGAATCTCAAAAAATAGGGTTAACTATAGAAGAAGTTAAACTTTTAGAAATTGCGCAGGGTCTTACTGAGGCTCAACAACATGCACTCCATATTTGGCTGATCAGTTTCTATTTTGCAGGTATTAGAATTGGTGACGTTATGCAATTAAAATGGTCGGATTTCATTGATAATAGATTGCGCTATCGAATGGGTAAAAATCAAAAATTGGTTTCGCTAAAAATTCCAGAAAAGGTTAAGCCAATTCTTTCGTATTACAAATCTTTGGCAAAGGACGATTTTGTCTTTGAAGAATTACGAATGGTTGATCCTAAAGATGCCAAAACACTACGAACTAGAATAAAGACAGTCACAAGAACCTGCAATAGACACCTAAAAAATATAGCATTAGAGATGGGAATAACAAAAAACCTAAGCATGCATATTGCACGTCACAGTTTTGGAAATATTTCAGGTAGTAAAATTCCTATTCAGATGTTACAGAAACTTTATAGGCATTCTTCAGTAACAACAACTATTATTTATCAGTCCAATTTTATGCAAGATGAAGTGGACGATGCTCTAGACAAGGTTGTAAACTTCTAATGTTAAGTTAGTAAATAGAGCCGATTTTAATCAACTTATACCGAACGGTCTTGGTTAAGACAAGCAGCGTCGAGTGGGGACGCGTTTTTGTCGGCTTTGTTGTTTGTTATCTAAAATAACACTTTTACTAGAATGCCCGCTATTTGCTGTAAAACGATGTTGTGGTGCATTTTTTATTGTGTTTCTTTCCAGACTAGATAGATCGTATAGATTAAATAGAAACTTAATAATAAAGCAGATTCCCATCTATCAAGTCTTTTTCGTTTTCCTGTAAACATAGCCATAAAAAGGAAAAGGGTTCCTCCTAATAAAATCGCAATGTCTAAATTAAAGTTTTGATTGTACGAAATTGGATTGATGAATGAGCTTACCGATAATATTAATAGAATATTAAAAATATTTGAACCAATGACATTTCCAATCGCTATATCACTATTTTTCTTAGTAGCTGCCACAATTGATGTTACTAATTCTGGCAAAGATGTTCCTGCGGCAATGATTGTCAAACCAATAATTTTTTCACTTACTCCCAAGTTTGTTGCTATCAATATGCCTTTATCAACAACCAATTGACCTCCAATGATTAGCCCCGTAAAACCTAATAATATGAATCCCCAGATTTTAAAATTTGATTTGTGCTGGTAGGAAACTGCAATATTGTCTTCTCTTTTCATTTGATTAAATACATAATACAGAAACGCAGCAAAACCTATG
>NZ_AJLT01000032.1 GCF_000258765.1 Gillisia marina | reverse complement strand
TTTTTTCTTGAACTTATTATATCTAGGAATAGATACATTTTGGATATAAGGGTTCTCCGGATGTAATTTCTCGTAATTTTGATGGTAATCTTCGCCTACCCAAAATTTTTGAAAAGGAACTATCTCTGCGGCTAATGGTTTGTCATAGCTTTTCGCAACTTCAGCTGAAACTTTTTCTATAATTGCTTTTTGTTCATTGTTCTGGTAGAAGATGATAGAGCGGTATTGCGATCCATTATCTGGCCCTTGACCATTCACTTGGGTTGGATTTTGCGAACCATAATATACTTTTACAAGGGTTTCAAAACTCACCACTTCTGGATCATAAATAATTTCTACCGCTTCCGCGTGCCCGGTTCTACCAGTGTTGCTAGATTCGTACGTAGGATTTTCAGTGTGACCTCCGGAATAGCCGGAAATAGACTCTTTTACTCCATTAACACTTTCATAGATAGCTTCCACGCACCAAAAACATCCACTGGCAAAATAAGCCTTTGCCATATTGTCTTGCATAGGCACTTCTACGGGTTCTGCATTAGCAATTTCCGGATTTGTAGCTGATTTGGTATTTCCATTTCCACAAGCTAAAAGTGCCATGGAAAATGTTAGTAATAAAATAGATTTCATATTATTTCTTTTTATAATTTCCTTCTAAAGTTTTTTTTGCCAAGAATAGCATAATCTATAGCTAAGTCTCCATTTATAGAGAATCCTAACCAGTCTAGTTCTAATTCCCCATTTTCTTTAGAAGTTATGGTTGCTATTGGGGCATTCTTATCAAATTTAGACCAAGGAATGTCTTTTCCTTCCGAATTATTAGAAGAAGGATTTACTAAAAACACATTGGTAGTTTGGTTATTTGATTTTACCATTCTAGTATTTATGTAAATTTTAGATGGTGTTAAACACATTTCAGAATTCCCGACATAGTTAATATTCACACAATAGCATGAACATGAATTATCCATTTCTTCGCCGATCTTTATATAAGCACCGCTTAAATTAGCGCTGCTATTCGTGGGCTTGGTTTTGCCTTCGCTTGGATTTGTATTGGGTGTTTCAGAAGTATTACTTGTCGCTGAAATGTTGGTGTCATTTGAAATATCTTCCGTTTCAGTCGAGGTATTTGAATCTTTAATATTATCAGAATCCATATCAGAATTTAAATTCTCATCTGAAACAACTTCTATATTAGAATCGTTTTCTGAAGTGCTTGAATCTTTACAAGAAGTAAAGATTAACGTAATCGCTAAAAAGGCTAGTATAGGTGCTTTCATAGATTTAGGTATTAAATTATTTCAATAAAGTTATCTTTTTATCGATGGGATAGTGTGAAAATGATGTTAATCAATTTATTCCAAAAAAAATAGGGTTTAAAATAATCGCATACGTTGCAATTATTTTAAACCCTAAATATTCGGATTATAATGTCTTAAAACTTAGAGAACATTTTTTCCATTTTTTCTTGTTCCTCTTTAGCTAAATCTTCATCAACTAAGATTCGTCCACTATGTTCATCTGTAATAATCTTTCTTCTACTAGCAATCTCAACAATAACTTGTGGAGGAATAGTAAAATAAGATCCACCGGAAGCTCCTCTTTCTACAGGAACTACAGCCAAGCCATTTTTTACATTATTTCTAATTCTCTTATAAGCATTAATTAGTCTGCTTTCAATTTGAGTTTCAAAATCATTAGATTTTTTAGTTAGCATATCTTCCTCTTTCTGAGTTTCAGCTAAAATTTCATCTAATTCTCCTTTTTTGTGCGCTAAATGTTTTTGGCGATCTTCCAATTTTTCTTTGGTTTGTCCAATAACTTCCTTCTTTTGTTCAATAGAAGCTCTGTATTCTTTAATGTGCTTTTCTGCAAGTTCTATTTCAAGTTCTTGAAATTCTACTTCTTTACTAAGTGCATTGAATTCACGGTTATTACGAACGTTTTTCTGTTGTTCAGCATATTTTTTGATAGACGCTTTAGCATCTTCGATAAGAATCTTCTTGGTTTTGATGTCATTATCAATTACTTCAAGATCAGTATCATGCTTTTGGATACGTGTATTTAATCCGGCTACTTCATCTTCTAAATCTTCAACTTCTAAAGGAAGTTCACCTCGTACATTTCTAATTTCGTCTATTCTAGAGTCAATTAACTGAAGATCGTATAATGCTCTTAACTTCTCTTCTACAGTAACCTCGGTTTTCTTTGCCATATTTAATAATACTTGATAGGATTCGTTTTTGTCTTCGCTAAAATAATTGCAAAATTACTAATTTTTTTACTAAGATACGAATGTAATAGGTTTTTTGTGTAACGTTCACTTTCATAGTGGCCAATGTCTGCAACCACCAGTTTTTGTTCGGCTCTATAATAATCGTGATACTTAAGATCTGCTGTTATAAAGAAGTCTGCGCCCGCATTCTTTGCGGCCTCTATGGCAAAACTTCCGCTTCCTCCAAGAACAGCTATTTTCTTCACTTTTTTTGTTTAGTAATTGAGAATGTCTTATACCATTTGCTTTAAAAGTTGTTTTTATAAGAGAAAGTAAATCAGCTTCTTCTATAGCTTCAGAGAATTCCCCAATCATTCCCATTCCCATTTGTTGATGGGGATTGTCTAAAGTGACTATCTCGTAAGCCACTTCTTCGTAAGAATGGTTCTCGAAAAGTGTCTTTAAAACACTACTTTCTAAGTGCTTCGGAAAAGTTACTCCAATCTGAATTTCATCTTCAAAATGAACTTCACCCTTTTTACCGATTGTAGGATTGGCATTTGCATTCGGTTTATAGCTTCCGGTACCCGCTATGTTAAAGCTGCAATCGTCGTAATTTCCAATTGCTCCGGCTCCTGCTTCAAATAACCTTTTTCTCAAATCACTTGCCTCTTCTTTTGGAACATATGTAGTTAGCTTCTTGATTACTCCATTTTTGGGGATCAATATTCTTGTATTTAAAAGTCCAAGCTTATCGCAAATAACCTTATTTACTCCCAAATGGTGATTATCTAGTGCAGTGTGAATAGCATAAATAGCAATGTCGTTTTTTATTGCTTTTATTACCGTGCGTTCTACATAATTTTTACCATTCAATTTTTTTAGGCCAGAAAAAATTATGGGATGAAAACTTACTATTAAATTACAATCTTTAGCAATTGCCTCTTCAACCACTTCTTCCAGCGTGTCGTGAGTGATCAAGACCCCCTTTAAAGCAGTATTTGCATTTCCTACTAGTAAGCCAACATTATCGAAATCTTCTGCGGTGGCAATGGGAGCAAAATCTTCTAAGTGTTTTATAACCTCTGCAATAATCATGTATACTATTTTAATTCAAATATAAATATTATACTTTCGCTAAGATGAGTATCCTAAGAAAATTCCTTTTACCCTTTGCGCTTTTATATGGTCTAATCATGTTGATTAGGAATTTCTTATACGATCTAAGAATTTTGAAATCGGAAGCTTATTCTTTCCCTGTTATATGTGTGGGTAATTTAAGTGTTGGGGGCACCGGAAAAACACCGATGATTGAATACTTACTAGAACTTCTACTTCCGAGCCATAAAGTGGCAACATTAAGTAGAGGCTACGGAAGAAAAACCAAAGGATTTAGATTAGTAACTACTGATGAGAGTGCAGTAAATGTTGGAGATGAACCGCTTCAGTTCAAAAATAAGTTTGAGAATGCAATAGTTGCTGTAGATGAAAATAGGAGAAGAGGAATTGCTAATTTGCAGAAAGAACAAAATCCAGATCTTGTTTTATTGGATGATGCATTTCAGCATAGAAAAGTGAAAGCAGGCTTAAATATATTGCTTACTAAATATGACGATCTTTATGAAGATGATTTTATGCTGCCCACCGGAAATTTAAGAGAGCCAGTAAATGGGGCAGAAAGGGCTAAAATTATTGTAGTCACAAAATGCCCTGAAAATCTAAGCTTGGATAATCAAGATAGTATTAGAAATAAGTTAGCGCCTAGAAATTATCAGCATTTATTTTTTAGTTATATAAGCTATAGCGATTTCATATTTAATGGATCTAAGAAAATAGGGCTTCATCAATTAATAGACAGGGATATAACTCTGGTTACGGGCATTGCAAACCCAGATGCTTTATGCGAATTTTTAAATGATTCGGGAATTTCGTTTCGACATTTAAATTTTCCCGATCATCATAATTTTTCTTCCGAAGAGATAAAGTCGATTGCCCGGTCTAAGTTTGTGATAACTACCGAAAAAGATTATATGAGATTAAGGGGGGAAGTAACTTTAGAAAAGCTATTCTATATACCCATCAAAATGAAATTTATTAGTGATACTAAAAAATTTAATGATGAAATTTCGAACTTTATTTTAAATGCTTAATATTTAAATGAAAAATGAGATGCACGATGCATCTCATTTTTTTCTATTTGGCTAATTCAAACTATATATCTTTATATACTTCTACTAAGCCGATATCTTCAAACTGCATGCCAATAATTACACGGGCACGTTTCTATTTGATAAATGAAAGTTGATTTTAGTGAAAAACTCCTCTGTTTTATAGGGTTTAGGAATAATATCTGTGAATCCATTTAAATAAAATTCATCTAAATTTTCATCTAAAGTTACCGCTGTTAAAGCAACAATTGGAATTTTCTCATCAAATTCTCTAATTAGAACAGTCGCTTCAATTCCGCTTATTCCTGGCATATGAATGTCCATTAGAATAAGATCAAAATAATTATTTGAAGCTTTTTCTACCGCAATAGTCCCGTTATCTGCTACATCGCAAACAACATTATGTTTTTCTAAGATCTTACGTGTAATCATTTGATTGATTTTATTGTCTTCTACAATCAAGATCTTTTTATTGTGCATAATATCGTTAGTCAAAGGTGCAGATTTTGCTAACTGAGATGCAGCAACACCGTCTGCCTGCTCAAAGGCTTCAAACTTTAAATCGAAGCTAAAGGTAGATCCTTTGCCAAGTTCGCTATCTAAATAGATCTCACTATTCATCAAATTAAGTAAGTTCTTCACAATTGACAATCCTAATCCGGTGCCTCCAAATTTTCTGTTTATTTGAAGGGAGCCTTGTGTGAAATTCTCAAAAATCGAAGATTGTTTTTCTTTTGAGATACCTTCTCCATTATCCTTTATTTCAAAATGCAAGAATACCAATTGACCCACTTGATTTACCCTAGTTACACTAATCCAGATGTCTCCATTTTCCGTGAATTTAATAGAGTTCCCAACTAGATTGATAAGGATTTGTGAGATCTTAAGAGGATCACCTTTTAACTTTTTAGGAATATCAGGATCAAAACTATAGTGCAGCTTCGTTTTCTTGTCATCAGCAGAATTTTTTAAAGCTACTAATACATCTGAAATTCTTTTCTCTAAATTAAACGAGGTATCTAAAACTTCTACTTTCTTCGCTTCAAGCTTATTTAAGTCAAGTATATTATTTATTAGAGACAATAAATATTCACCGGAAAATTTTAAAGAATTTAAATGTTCTTTCTGATTTTCGGTTGGACTTTCTTCTAATAATAAATGCGTTAAACCTGTTACAGCGTATAGCGGTGTTCGCAATTCATGAGTAATTGTAGATAAGAATTGCGCTTTTGCTAAAGATGCCTTTTCTGCATTTTCCTTAGCTAAGGTTAATTCATCATTTTTCTTTTGCAATAAATCATTTGCTCTTGCTCGTAGATTATTGTTTTTATATAAAGAAAGTGTTAGCAACGATAAAATTGTAATAAGCGCAACACTTAATATTGTGGTCAGTTTATTAACTTTTAAAGAACGTTCCTGTTCCGCATTTTCCTCTGCTAAAGTTTGTAAACTACTGCGCATAGTATCTACCCCGTAACGCGTATTAGCCTCTAAAGCTAAGGCCTCTTTGTTCATATTAAAAATAGAATCCCTAATTCGATTGCTTATTTTTAGATAATCCAGCGATTGACTATATTTTCTTTGTGCTTCTTTTATTTGACTTAAAAGCCCATTGGAATACATTTCCATTCCTCCCAAATCATGCTGTTTAGAAATTTCGATAGCTTTAAGCGCTTCTAATTCTGCCTGATTTGCATTTTTTAATAATAAATAGGCCCTAGCTCTAAAGTAATATAGGCGGGAGAATTCATATTTGTTCTCTGTTTCTTTAAGATATATTTCAGCATTATTTAAATAAGTTAATGCAAGATTTACATTATCTACAGCATGGCTTATTCCTAAAGTGACTATAGCTCTATTAAGACTAACAATCCCTAAAGACTCTTTTTCATTTTCTTTTTCGTAATAATCTTGGGCTAAATTCAAATATTTAATAGCTCTTTCCGGAGCACCTGTAGCATGAAAGAGTTTTGCGTATGTTATATAGCTATAATTAAGCCCGGATAAGTCTTCTAGTTCTCTTTGTATAGAAATAGCACGTTCTAGCTCGGTAATGGCTTTAGGGTAATCATGTCTTACATAATATAATTGTGAGAGTATACTGCTAGTAAGCGCAATAGATTTTTGATTCCCTATTTGTTTTGCGAGCTCTAATGCAGTGTCGAGTTGCTCATGTGCTTTTTCAAAATTTAAGACATTTATTGAAATTTCAGCGCTGCTTAATAATTCTCTAACCTGAGTATCTATTTCGGATACTTCAGCTGCACTTTTTTCTTGAAAAGCGTAGGTAGAATAGAAACTAAGAAAAATAAAAACAGAAAATAATAACTTCCTCATTGGGGCAATGGCTGGTGCATAATATTGTTAAATATAGTTAATTCTTTGAAACGAATAAAATTAAATCGATCAAGCGGCTGGAATACCCAATTTCATTGTCATACCAACCAATTAATTTAATTAATCCTCCTCCGATTACAGAGGTCATTCCCGAGTCGAAAACACATGAATGCGAATTACCAACAATATCTATAGATACTATAGGTTCGTCCGTATAACTCAAGATTCCTTTGAGATAGGTCTCGGATGCATTTTTGAATACAGAATTAATTTCTTCTATTGTCGTGTTTGTTGAAATATTGATAGTCATGTCTGTCAAAGAACCGTTAGGTACTGGTACTCTTATCCCACATCCCCCAATTACATCACTAAATTCAGGAAAAATTTTTGTGAGTGCTTTGGCAGCTCCAGTTGTGGTTGGAATAATAGACTGAGTAGCTGCTCTAGCCCTTCTTAAATCGCGATGGGGCTTATCATGTAAATTTTGGTCTGAAGTGTAAGAATGAATTGTTGAAATATATGCTTGTTCTATCCCAAAATTCTTCCGAATTACATCCAACATCGGTGCGGCATTGTTAGTAGTGCATGATGCGTTGGAAATTATTTGCTCTGTTCCATCCAAAATTTGCTCATTTACTCCTAAAACTATCATTTTAATAGTATCGTCATCTGGCGGAACCGAAAGAATTACTTTTTTTACGCCTTTTTGTAAGTGAAATTGTAACTCTTTTTTGTTTTTGAATTTACCGGAAGCTTCAACGATAATAGTTGCTTCAAATTTACTCCAGTTAATCTCTTTTGGATGCTGCTCATGTAGAACCGGAATAACCTTTTTATCTATTATAATATTAGAATCTTGATAAGTAATGTCTTCTGAAAAACGACCATGTATACTATCGTACTTTAATAAATGAGCCAATGTTGCTGTATCGGCAATATCATTGATAGCAACCACCTCTACAAGGGGGTGATTCCATAGAAGTCTAAACAGGTTTCGACCGATACGGCCAAAACCATTGATTCCAATTTTAATTTTTTGAGACATTATTTGAAAGAAATACTTTTAGGTTAAATGTTTCTGGGCTTTATAAGAAGATCTTACTAATGCACCACTTTCAACGTGACGGAAACCTAATTCCAATCCTATAGTTTCATATTTCTTAAATTGATCTGGAGTAATAAATTGCTTTACAGGTAGATGTTTTTTACTTGGTTGTAGATACTGACCAATAGTAACGATATCTAAATTAACACTTCTAAGATCTTTCAGAGTTTGAATTACTTCATCTTCTTGTTCCCCTAATCCAAGCATGATTCCGGATTTTGTCCTCGCAATACCTTGATCTTTTAAATATTTTAGAACCTGCAAGCTGCGTTCGTATTTTGCTTGTATTCTAACTTCTCTGGTTAATCTTTTTACGGTTTCCATATTATGAGAAACCACTTCTGGTTTTACGGCTATAATCCTATCGATATTTCGCTCATTTCCCTGAAAATCTGGGATAAGAGTTTCCAAGGTCGTTTCAGGATTCATTCGTCGTATTGCTTTAACCGTTTCGGCCCAAACAATAGAACCCATATCTTTAATGTCGTCTCTATCTACACTGGTAATTACTGCATGCTTAATTTTCATAAGCTTTATAGATCTCGCTACTTTTTCTGGCTCATCCCAGTCTATAGTGTCTGGCCTTCCAGTTTTTACACCGCAAAACCCGCATGATCTTGTACAAACATTTCCTAAAATCATAAATGTAGCAGTTCCCTCGCTCCAACATTCTCCCATATTAGGACAGCTTCCAGAAGTACATATAGTGTGTAGATCATATTTATCTACAAGTCCTCTAAGCTCTGTGTATTTTTTACCGGTTGGAAGTTTAACGCGTAACCATTTTGGTTTCGGAGTGCGTTTTTGGGTAGCTAAAGTTTCTGTTATCATATCAAAAATCTATGGCTCAAAGATACAATAATATGATGAAATGGATAATTTGAAAGCGAGAGTCTTAAAAGGAAATTAAGCCTTACGAGATTCTATTATTTGAGCGAGCAATTTTTTAGCACGCAAAAGTTTTACTTTTATATTGCTCATGGGTTCATCTAGATGAGCTGCGATCTCTTTATACGATTTTTCCTGAAAATATCTAAGATTTATAACTTCTTGATAAGGTGGTTTTAGCTCTTTAATGTCGCTTAATAGCTGAGCTAAATGTTGCTCGTTAATTAAAATGTCTTCCATTGAAGGTGCTTCGTCCATTATTTCATGAACATATTCCATTGAAGTGTCTGAAGTATTTGCTCTAATTGAAGCTTTCTTTTTTCTTAAAAGATCGATATGGATGTTCTTGGAAATAGTAATAAGCCAAGTTTTAAAAACATAATCAGAGTTAAAGCTATTTAACTTGTCAAAAGCTTTGGAAAAGGTTTGTATAGTTATATCCTCTGCATCAGCTTCATTTCTAGTTCTTTTTAACTGAAAACTATATACTTCTACCCAAAATGAATCTAACAAAAATTTATAGGCTGCCTGATCTCCTTTTTTAGCTTTTTCAATTTCCTTTAAAAGAACTTCGTTATTTATTTCCAATTGGTTGGTTTTGAAAAGACATTCATGCTAAAGATACTTAATTGTGTAAATATTAAAAACACTTCCAAAACTGGAATTAACCATAAAAGATCTATTTCATCCAATTTTTTAGCAGACTTATAATATACGGTATATTGAATAAGAAATCTTAATACAAAAACACTTAAGACTATTGGCCAATGTATTTTTAATATTAATAAGATTGTTAATAAAATCCAAAACCCAATTTGGGAGAAAAAAAATGATGCCAATAAGAATTTATGTTTTTTCTTATAAAATTTTGCAGTAGAGACATGTCTTCTTTTCTGAAGTATCCAAGCGGAGAAATTTGTTTTAGGCACACTCCTAGTTATGGCAGATTTGTTAAATGAAATAGCAGTATTATCTTGTGTACCTGCTTGATTTACAAAAAGATCATCATCCCCCGATTTAATATGTAAATGTGTAGCGAAACCGTTTTGGTTATAAAATTCCTGAGAGGTGTACGCCAAGTTTCTTCCAACACCCATATATGGAATCCCCCATTTAGCATATGAAAAGTATTGAATTGCAGTTAGCAAGGTTTCATAGCGAATTAGTTTATTCAAAAAAGATCCTTTGTTTTTTAAATAACCTCCGTAGCCCAGAACAATAGTCTTGTCCTGCACAAAATTTGAAGCCATTTCAGAAATCCACAGATTAGATTCCGGTTTACAATCTGCATCTGTGAAAAGTAATGTGGAATTTTTAGCTTTTTTGATACCTAAAGTCAGAGCATATTTCTTCTTGCCCCAAAATGCTTCATTATTTTGCACATTTACCAAACGCACGCGAGGGTCTAATTTTTCAAAATGCTCCATTACATCCAAGGTGTCATCAACAGAGGCATCGTTCACAAGGATAACCTCAAAATCTGGATAGGTTTGTTCAAGGATATATGGAATGAAATCCTTTAAATTTTCAGCTTCATTCTTAGCACAAATAATTACAGAAACAGGGGGTGTAGCTTGGGTATTGGAATCTTTTGCCGAGGCAAAACTAAAATATCCTATAAAAAATAGGATATTAACGAGGGTAATCAGAATAAATAGTCCGAGTAAAAGTATTGCCATATTTAATAATTCCTATTTTTTGGAATCTGAACAATCTCTCATCTCATCCGAAGATTTCCCGCAAAAGCTACAAGATTCTCCTTCTTTATTTAAAAAAGGACTTTGGCTAGCGCAAGTTCCTGCAAATTCACCATCTTTTTTAGCCCAGATCTTTATTGCAATTCCTGCGAAAGCAAGGCCTAATAATACTATTGTAATTAAAAGTAATTCCATGATCTTATATTGATGTTGCAAAAATACGGATAAAAAAATATCAAAAAAAGCAGTTTAAGATATTAGTATAACCTTTACAATATTTAACTAAACTTTAATTACCAAATGCACAATAACTGTGGAATCCAAGCTAACTTGCATCAATTAATTAACACAAAAAACGAAATTATGAAAATTAAACATGTATTAATAGTTGCTGTTTTATCTGCATTTGCTTTTACATCTTGTGAAGATAACAAGAAAAAAGAGCAGGAAGAGAAAGATAAAATGGAAATGGAAAGAATGGAAGCTGAAGAAGAGGCTAAAAGAGAAGCTGACATGAAAATGGAGCAAGAGAAGATGGAAATGCAGTCTAACAGTATTGCTGCCAAAGCGATGGCTACTGCAGATCTAAGTACTCTTGTTAGCGCATTACAATCTGCTGAGTTAGCTCAAATGATGAAAGAAGATGAAGGTCCATTTACAGTTTTTGCTCCTTCGAATGCTGCATTTGCTAAAGTTCCAAAAGCTAATTTGGATAAATTAATGATGGAAGAGAATAAATCTGATTTACAAACGGTATTAAAGTATCATGTTGTTTCAGGTGAAATCACTTCTGCAGATTTAGCTAAAGCAATTAAGGACAACAACGGAACTTATAAATTTAAGACTGTTGAAGGTGCTGAATTAACCGCTATGATGCAAGGTGATAAAATTATGCTTAAGGACGGTAATGGTAAAACTGCCACTATTGTTCAAGCAGATGTGGATGCATCAAATGGTGTTGTACACGTTATAGATGCTGTTGTGATGAAGAAATCATAAGAAGGTTAAAAACCTTATTAAAAAAAAAAGTCCCGCAATTG
>NZ_AJLT01000031.1 GCF_000258765.1 Gillisia marina | reverse complement strand
AACCTGAAACCTGAAACCTAAAACCTGAAATTAGAGATCGTATTGCTTAATTTTTCTATATAGTGTACGTTCACTAATACCCAATTCTTCGGCAGCACTTTTTCTTTTTCCGCTGTGCCTTTCCAGAGACTTTTTAATAAGCTCTAATTCTTTATCTTGTAAAGAAAGGGTTTCTTCCTCTTCAATTTCTTCGGCAAAGTAATATTTATCTTCTTTTTCATTAGAAGAATTTTGAGGTATCTGTAAAACTTTAAGTTCTTCCTCGTTTAAATCATCTATATCTTGCTCATCGTCACTGTCGCCGTATATTTTTTCTATCAAGCCTTCATGCTCTTCTTTTACATCCTGAAGATTTCCGCTTTCCATCAATTTCATGGTGAGTTTCTTAAGGTCGTTAAGATCACTTTTCATATCAAAAAGCACCTTGTATAAGATCTCTCGCTCGTTACTAAAATCGCTTTCTTTCTTTTTTTCTGAAATAACAGCAGGTAAATTACTTCCAATATTTGGAAGATAACTTTTAATCTTGGCGCCGGAAATATTTCTTTCTTGTTCTAATACCGAAATTTGCTCGGCCACATTTCTTAACTGACGAATATTTCCACCCCATTGATATTTCTGAATAAGCTCTACAGCATCATCTTCTAATCTAATTGTAGGCATCTTGTATTTAATGGCGAAATCTGCGGCAAATTTCCTGAAAAGCAAATGAATGTCGCCTTGACGATCCCTTAAAGGTGGAAGATTAATTTCTACAGTACTCAGTCTATAATATAGATCTTCTCTAAACTTTTCTTTTTTTATAGCATCAAACATATTAAGGTTTGTAGCTGCTACTATTCTAACATTTGTTTTTTGAACTTTTGAAGATCCCACTTTAATGAATTCTCCATTTTCTAAAACTCGAAGTAATCTTACCTGAGTGGTTAATGGCAGTTCTCCAACTTCATCTAAAAAAATAGTTCCCCCATCGGCTACTTCAAAATACCCGTTACGGGTTGAGGTAGCACCGGTAAAAGCACCTTTTTCATGACCAAATAATTCACTGTCTATAGTGCCCTCTGGAATTGCTCCACAGTTCACCGCGATATATTTCCCGTGTTTTCTGTGAGATAACGAATGGATTATTTTGGGGATACTTTCTTTCCCAACGCCACTCTCTCCTGTAACCAACACTGAAATATCTGTAGGTGCAACCTGGATTGCTTTTTCAACTGCACGATTTAACAAGTGATCGTTCCCTACGATCTCAAATCGTTGTTTTATTGCTTGAACTGATTCCATATATTTCTTAGCTATTGCTTTTTGACTAATGTCAGATTACAATTTTTTATTTTCAAATTTATTCGTTGAACTATTAATTATTGATGCTGTATCCTACAGGTTTTCCAATTAAAGTTCCACTGGTGCAGTCGGTAATCTCTACATTAACAAAATTCCCGATCTTATAATTTTCTTTATCAAATACGGCAACGGTGTTGTAAGTAGTTCTACCACTCCATTGCTGGTCAGATTTTTTTGACTCTCTTTCTATTAAAACTTCTACAGTTTTTCCAACATATCCTTGTGTTCTAAGAAGTGAATGCGATCGCTGAAGTTTTACAATTTCAGCAAGTCTTCGTTGTTTAACATCTTCTGGTACATCATCTTCAAATTTCTTGGCACCTAAAGTTCCGGGTCTTTCAGAATAGGAATACATGTATCCAAAATCGTATTTTACATATTCCATTAAAGATAAGGTGTCTTGATGATCCTCTTCGGTCTCACCACAAAACCCTGCGATCATATCTTGAGAAATAACACAATCTGGAATCCTCTTTCGTATGTCATCTATAAGAGTGAAATATTCTTCTCTTGTATGAAGCCTGTTCATTCTCTTTAACACTGAATTACTTCCGCTTTGCACCGGCAAGTGAATATGCTTGCAGATGTTTGGATATTTCACCATCATATCTACAACATCCATCGTCATATCTTGAGGATTAGAAGTAGAAAAACGAATTCTCATTTTTGGATGCGCTTCAGCAACGATCTTAAGTAATGATGAAAAATTGGTTGCGGTTGCTTTTTCAATTTCAGAAGCATTTTTAAAATCTTTTTTAAGTCCGCCGCCATACCATAAGTAACTATCCACGTTCTGCCCTAAAAGTGTAATTTCCTTAAAGCCTTTGCTTGCCAGATCGTTTACTTCTTCTAAAATACTCTGAGGATCTCTACTTCGCTCACGACCTCTTGTAAAAGGTACCACACAAAAAGTACACATATTATCGCATCCTCTGGTAATGGAAACCAAGGCTGAAACTCCGTTGCTTTGCAAACGAACAGGAGAGATATCTCCATAAGTTTCATCTTTAGAAAGAATAACATTTACGGCATTTCGCCCTTCTTCTACTTCGCTTATAAGATTTGGTAGATCTTTATAAGCATCGGGACCTACTACAAGATCTACAATCTTTTCTTCTTCTAAAAACTTGCTTTTCAGGCGTTCTGCCATACAGCCTAAAACCCCAACTTTCATTTTAGGGTTAATTCTTTTTACAGCATTATATTTTTGTAGCCTCTTTCTAACGGTTTGTTCTGCTTTATCTCTAATAGAACAGGTGTTTACTAAAACTAGATCTGCATCCTCAAGATTTTGAGTGGTATTAAAGCCTTCTTTTTGCAGGATGGACGCTACAATTTCACTATCGCTAAAATTCATTGCACAACCATAACTCTCAATAAATAATTTCCTTTTATTCTCGGCTTTTGGCTCTAAAATAAGGCTGTTTCCCTGTAATTTTTCGTCTATGATCTTCTCCATATGTCAATCGTACCTTATTGGTAATTTAGCTTGCAAAGATAGGTTTTACTAAGATTATGACAAAGTGACAGCAGTAAAAATTCTAGAGATTAATTCCCTTTGTTTGGTGGAATTTTCAGGATTTTGATAGCATATTTAAAAATTGCTCTACTTTTGCAGCTAGAAAAAAGACAAACATGGCAAAGAATTTAGTGATTGTAGAGTCTCCGGCCAAAGCCAAAACCATTGAAAAATTTTTAGGGAAGGATTTCACTGTAATGTCCAGTTTTGGGCATATTGCAGATTTACCTACCAAAGAATTAGGAGTGGACACGGAAGGGGATTTTAAACCTAAATATATAGTATCTAAGGATAAGAAAGATGTAGTAAGTAAACTAAGGAAGCAAGCAAAAAATGCTGAAATGGTTTGGTTAGCGAGTGATGAGGATCGAGAAGGAGAAGCGATCGCATGGCATTTAGCAGAGGAGCTTAAACTAGATAAAGATAAAACTAAAAGAATTGTTTTTCATGAGATCACGAAAACTGCGATTCTAAAGGCAATCGAGAACCCTCGTGATATTAATTACGATCTAGTAAATGCTCAGCAAGCAAGAAGAGTATTAGATAGGTTAGTAGGATACGAACTTTCTCCTGTTTTGTGGAGAAAAGTAAAAGGTGGTCTTTCGGCGGGAAGAGTACAATCTGTATCTGTACGTCTTATAGTAGAAAGAGAACGTGAGATTCAAGATTTTACTGCGGAAGCTTCTTATAGAGTAGATGCAGAATTTACTACAGAAGAAGGAAAGAGCTTTAAAGCGAAGTTGCCCCGTAATTTTGACACAAAGGAAGAAGCAGAAAAGTTCTTATTAGAGAATCAGCAAGCGAATTTTAAAGTAGCAGATCTTTCGACCAAACCGGCAAAGAAATCTCCGGCACCACCATTTACAACATCAACGCTTCAGCAAGAAGCATCTAGAAAGTTATATTTTTCAGTAAGTAAAACCATGACCATGGCACAACGTTTATACGAAGCCGGTCATATTACTTATATGAGAACAGATAGTGTGAATTTATCTGATGATGCACGAAAAGGAGCGAAAAATGAAATTCTGAAAGCTTACGGAGAGAAATTTGCTAAGACCAGACAATTCAAAGGAAAATCGAAAGGTGCACAAGAAGCTCACGAAGCGATTAGGCCAACCCTTTTTGAAAATCATACAGTAAATGCAGATCGCGATCAAGAGCGTTTATATGAATTGATTTGGAAAAGAGCGATTGCTTCTCAAATGAGTGATGCTCAATTGGAGCGTACCAATGTTAAGATTGAAGCAGATAAGCATGACAAGCAGTTCACTGCAAATGGAGAAGTCTTGAAATTTGAAGGTTTCCTTAAAGTGTATCTAGAAGGAAGTGATGATGAAGATGAAGAGCAAGAAGGAATGCTTCCTGCTTTACGAGTAAATGAGAAATTAGACAATAATTATATCACCGCTACAGAGCGATTTACCAGACCGCCTTATAGATATACCGAAGCTTCTTTGGTTAAGAAATTAGAGGAATTGGGGATTGGTAGACCGTCTACGTATGCGCCAACGATTTCTACCATTCAGAACCGTAATTATGTTGAAAAAGGATCTGTAGATGGTGTTGAGCGAAAATATGCGCAGTTAGTACTTAAGAACGATAAGTTTACTGAGAAAGAATTAACTGAAAATATTGGAAGTGATAAAGGGAAGTTGGTTCCAACAGCAGTAGGCCAAGTGGTAAATGACTTTTTAGTGATGCATTTCGCTAATATCTTGGATTATAATTTTACAGCAAAAGTAGAGCAGAGTTTCGATGATATTGCTGAAGGGAATGAAGAATGGACTAAAATGTTGAAAGACTTTTATTCAGACTTTCATCCTCAGGTTTTGGATGTTGCCGCAAACGCAGACAGAGAAGTAGGAGAGCGTATTCTAGGAGAAGATCCAGAATCTGGAAAACCGGTAAGTGTGCGTTTAGGGAAATTTGGACCGATGGTGCAAATTGGATCTGTGGAAGATGAAGAAAAGCCGAGGTTTGCAGGATTAACTCCAAATCAAACTTTGGATTCTATCACTTATGAAGAAGCGATGGATCTTTTTAAACTTCCAAAGGAAATTGGAGAATGGGAAGGAGAGCCTGTTGAGGTTAATAATGGAAGATTTGGACCTTATGTAAAATATGCCGGAAAATTTGTTTCCTTAGATAAGGGCGAAGATCCTATGAGTGTAGATATGGAACGCGCTTTAGAGCTTATTGAAGCTAAAGAGAAAGCTGATGCTCCTATTTATTTTTACAACGAGCTTCCTGTTCAAAAAGGAGTGGGACGATTTGGACCTTTCTTAAAGTGGAATAATATATTCATCAATGTAAATAAGAAATACGATTTCGATAATTTAACCGATGCTAATATAGAGGAGCTTATAAAAGATAAGATTCAGAAGGAAATAGATAAAGTCCTACATAACTGGGAGGACGAAGGAATTCGTGTGGAGAAGGCACGATGGGGACGCTCAAATATTATCAAGGGAAAAACCAAGATTGAATTACCAAAAACTGTAGATGCAACCAAATTAACTTTGGCGGAGGTACAAGAGATAATTGAAAAGAATACTAAGAAGAAGCCTGCAAAAAAGAAAGCTGCTGCCAAGAAAAAGGCTCCGGCAAAAAAAACTGCCGCTAAAAAGAAATCAGCTCCAAAAAAGAAGTAATCGATGGATTTTGAATTTTTAAGACCTGTAGATCAGCAATTATTTGAGGAAATTGTTTCGACAGAAGCTCATAATCTTGGAAGTCAACTGCTAGTTCATACCCAAGTTTCAGGAATTCCTGATCTTGAAAACGTTCAAATAGCAATAGTTTCAGTTAACGAAAATAGATTAGCAGATGGGTATGAAGATGAGTTTCTTAATTTTAATAAAGTAAGAAGGTCTTTTTACAGTCTTTTCCCAGGGAATTGGGATTTAAATATTGCAGATTTGGGATCTATTGATAAAGGTGAAACAGTTGAAGACACTTATTTTGCAGTTCAATCTTTAGTAAAGCAGTTGCTAAAGAAAAAAATCATTCCGGTGATTTTGGGAGGAAGTCAGGATTTAATTTATGCACAATACAGAGCTTACGATTTTGTAGAACAAATGGTGAATCTTGTGAATATCGATTCGAGATTTGATCTGGGAGATGCTGAGAAACCAATCAGTAATAAGTCCTATATAGGGAAAATCGTAGTAAATAAACCTTACAATTTATTTAACTATTCTAATGTAGGCTATCAAACCTATTATAACTCCCAGGAGGAAATTGGATTGATGGAGCGTTTATTTTTTGATGCTTTTAGATTAGGCGAGGTGTCAAATAACATAAAGATTGTCGAACCTGTAATGAGAGATGCTAATCTAGTTGGGATAGATCTTAATGCAGTAAATGCTTCTTCTATAAATAGTGCGCCAAACAATTCTCCAAATGGATTTGATGGGAAGGAGATTTGCACCTTGGCACGTTATGCGGGGATAAGCGATAAAGTATCATCCTTTGGAATTTACGAGTATACTTCTAGTTATTCTGAAACTGGAAATATGTTAATTGCTCAGATGATTTGGTATTTTATAGAAGGTGTTAATTATAGGTCTAACGAAAATACAGTCTCGGCTAAAAAGGAATTTACCAAATATCAGGTACCAATAGAGGATGAAGTTTTGGTGTTTTTTAAAAGTCCAAGAACAGGAAGATGGTGGATAGAAATACCTTTTATTTCAAATTCTAATACTAAATTGAAAAGGCACACGTTATTACCTTGCAGCCACGAAGATTATTTAGAGGCTTGTAACCAAGTTATTCCGGAAAGGTGGTATAAAACCAAAAGGAAGAACGAAGTTTAAATTTATGTAAGCATATTCATATATTACTGTATTTTTGCTAAAAGTATTGTTTTTTAAAATTTATTTGGATAGGTTTACTACCTAAATCAAATATGTCATAACCAGAGAGATATTATGAAGAAATTATTTTCGCTTATTGCTGTTATTACAATGCTTGCGAGCTGTAACAGTGGTGATCGTGGGCAACTTGTAGGTGCGCAAGGGAAGAAATGGAATCCAGAGAAGCCCTTTGGAATGACGTTGATCCCGGGTGGTGCATTCATTATGGGAAAGGCAGATGATGATATCGCCGACGCGAAAAATGCGCCAACCAAGACGGTTACGGTGCGTTCATTTTATATGGATGAAACGGAAATTACCAATGCGGAGTATAGACAATTTACCAATTGGGTACGTGATTCTATAGTTAGAATGAATCTTGCTATTGAAGCGGATTTTGAAGGAGCTACTGCTGGTGAGGATGGAATTGGCGAGTTCGCCTTTTTAGATTCTAACGAAGAGGACATGACTGTCTATGAGAAATACATGTACGATAACTACACGCAATTTTCCGAAGATTATCAAGGAAGAAAGCTAAATAAAGATATCGATATCATCTGGGATACTAGAGATTATCCGGATGAAACTTATGCTCGTGTAATGGACTCTATGTATATTCCTTTGGAAGAATCCTATAACGGCCAAAGAACAATTGACGTTAAAAAGTTAAAATTTAAATACCGTTGGATGGATATCCAGAAAGCGGCTAGAGCGAAAACTCAAAAAAGAAGTGATTTTATAGTTACTGAAGAAGTTCTTGTGTATCCAGATACAACTGTTTGGATCAAAGATTTCAATTACTCTTATAACGAGCCAATGCACAATGACTATTATTGGCATACAGCATTCGATGATTATCCTGTGGTAGGGGTTAGCTGGAAACAGGCTAAAGCTTTTACGCAATGGAGAACATTATACCATAATTCTTTCAGAAAATCAAAAGGGGATCATGATGTTCCGTTTTATAGATTGCCTACTGAAGCAGAATGGGAATATGCTGCAAGAGGTGGATTACAGTCTGCAACTTATCCTTGGGGTGGGCCGTATGCTAAGAACGACAGAGGTTGTTTTATGGCAAACTTCAAACCTTTAAGAGGAGATTACGCAGCAGATCAAGCCTTGTATACTGTTGAAGCAAAATCTTACGAACCAAACGATTATAATTTATATAATATGGCAGGTAACGTAGCAGAATGGGTTAATTCTTCTTACGATCCTGCGGCATACGAATATATGTCTTCTATGAACCCGACTGTAAATGACGAAAATGACTTGCGTAAAGTTGTAAGAGGAGGTTCTTGGAAAGATGTTGCTTACTTTTTACAGGTAAGTACGAGAGATTATGAATACTCGGACACGGCAAGAAGCTATATTGGTTTTAGAACAGTTCAAGATTATCTTGGAACAGATGTTACTTTAAACCAATCCCCTAAAAATTAAATTAGTATAACAACCCCAATTAATAATAACCAACAAGAATAATTATTTAATATCATGGCAAACTCTAGAACCACAAAGAAGATAACTAACATGGTGTACGGTTTAGGTGCATCAGTTGTAATTTTAGGAGCTTTATTTAAAATTATGCACTGGCCTTTTGGTAATGCATTCTTAATTGCAGGATTAATTACAGAAGCATTAGTATTTGCTTATTCTGCTTTTGAGCCTGTAGATGATGATCTTGATTGGGCGTTAGTGTATCCAGAATTAAATGGAGGTCCTGCTTCTGCAAAGCACAATGCTTTAATTGAAGAAGAAAAAGAAACGGAAGCCTCTCTATCTAAGAAATTAGATGTAATGTTGAAGGAAGCTAAGATAGATGCAAATTTAATGGAGAGTTTAGGGACTAGTATTCGTAATTTCGAAGGTGCTGCCAAAGGAATTGCGCCAACAGTAGATTCTATGGTTTCTCAGAGAAAATATTCTGAAGAATTAAGTGTAGCTGCTGCTCAAATGGAAACATTGAATAATTTATATAAAGTACAGGTAGAATCTTCAGCTAGACAAGCGGAGATTAATGAAGAAGTTGCACAGAATGCAGGAAAGTTGAAAGACCAAATGAGTTCTTTAGCTGCTAATTTATCTAACTTAAACGGAGTTTACGGTGGAATGTTAACCGCTATGAATGTGAATGGAAGAGGTAATTAATTAGTTGTAATGACTATAGTATTTATTAAAAAACTAAACTAATTATACATGGCGTCTGGAAAACAATCACCAAGACAGAAGATGATAAACCTAATGTATCTGGTTTTCATTGCAATGTTGGCTTTAAATATGTCCAAAGAGGTGCTTACCGCTTTTGGATTAATGAATGAAAAATTAACCGAATCTAATTCAACTACCACTCAGCGAAATAATGCATTTTTAGCAGGTTTAGGTGAGAAGGTAAACGAGCAACCTGCAAAGTATGCTCCTTTAAAAGAAAAAGCAGATAAAATTCACGAATTATCTGAAAACTATAATGCCTATTTAGAAAATATAAAAACTGAACTTCTTGCTGATGTCGATGATAAACAACAGTATGAAGAAATGGATAAGTCCAACAAATTGGATGAAATGTTTTTCCAAAGTGGGGTAATTAGCCCAAAAGGAAAAGAGTTTTTAGACCAAATGGAGACTTATAAGAATGGTGTAATTTCTACTATTGGTAATGAAAAAGGTTTCGAAAAGATTGTTCAAGATATTAGAACTGAATTTTCAACTGCATCGGTAAAAGTAGATGGAGCTAATGTAGATTGGTTAAAATATCGGTATGAAGGCTTTCCAATGGTAGCGTCGGTAACATTACTTACTCAAACTCAAGCAGATGTAAAAACTACCGAAAGTGAAATTCTTTCAGCAATGTTGTCAGGACAATTGCAAAGTGAAGTTTCATTAACTAATTATGAAGCTATTGTAGTACCATCTAAAACAGCTTTTTTTAGTGGAGAAAATTTTAAAGGAAAAGTAGTTTTAGGAAGAGTGGATAACACTCTTAAATTCGACGATGTTATTGTTAATGGCAAGAAAGTTGAAAGTTCTCAAGCAGGTCAGGTAGTTTTAGACTTCCCGGCCGGTAATGTTGGAGAGCAAGAGATAAAAGGAGAAATTCAGTTTAAGGAAGGGGATTCGGTAGTTAAAATTCCAATTACTAGTTCTTATGCTGTAATACCAAAACCAAATTCTGCTGTAATTTCTGCAGATAAAATGAATGTAGTATATCGTGGGGTTCAAAACCCAATGACTATCTCTATTCCTGGTGTTGGTAGTGTAACTGCAAATGCTCCTGGTCTTAGACCAGCTGGAGGTGCAGGAAAATACACGATGGATGTTACAACATTACAAGCTAGAGAAGTTACCATTAGTGTAAGCGGTAAATTACCTGGTGGAGAAACAGTTTCAGATAGAAAGAGTTTTAGAGTAAAAGATATTCCTAGACCTGTTGGAACCATTCGTGGGGAAGATGGCGTTGTGAAAATGCAACGTAACAGTTTAGAGATTTCCGAAGTTGGTGCAATTTTACCGGATTTCGATTTTGAGTTAGGTTTAAGAGTAACAGGATTTAGTTTTAAAGTATCAGGACAGCCTACCATTAAAGTGAATGGAGGAAGATTGGATGCTTCTTCTAAAGCGGCATTAAGACGTGCAGGAAGAGGAGAAACAGTGCAGATATTCGATATTGAAGCGCAATTAGCTACCAATAGCGGATACAAACTTAAGAAAGTATCTCCCGTATTTGTGGAGTTAACAAACTAATAAATTCATTATAATGAAGTGGAATCAGATTTTGATTGGTGTACTTGGATTGCTCATTACCGGATCGGTAATGGGGCAGGCGAATATGCTAAATGCGACCTCTCCAGATCAAATTGGAAAGTTATCTGAGGCGGAGATGGCAGTAAAGAAGGAAAGCAAACCCTTGCCTTATGGGTTCGTGGATGACAGAGATGTGCTTTGGTCTAAGAACACTTGGGAAATCATCGATTTAGATGAGCGTGTTAATTTTCCATTGTATTATCCTATAGACACCAATAATATTGGTTCTAGTAGAAGATCTCTTTATGATGTTCTTATGAATGGGATTAAGTCTGGAAAGATCAAAAACATCTATGCCGATTCTTATTTCAATGAAAAAAGAACTTTGAGCGACATTAGTGCCGCGATCTCTAAAATTGATACTACAGACCTTGGGGTGGAGCAGTACAATGCAGGAGAAGAAATAGATCAGCAATTTATTGATAGAAGAGACATTACTTCCGCAGATATTGCAGAGTATCATATTCGTGGAATGTGGTATTTCGATAAGCGTATGGCAGAATTGAAATATAGAATATTAGGAATTGCTCCTGTAGCTCCGGATGTTAATTTCATAGATGATGAAGTTCCGGATCTAGTTGAATTATTCTGGGTGTGGTTTCCGGATGCACGAGAAGTACTCTACGAGAATAATGCCTTTAACGGAAGCAACACAGCACAATCTATAACGTTCGATCATTTGCTTAATTCCCGTAGATTTAACGCGGTAATTTATAAGGAAGATAACGTACAAGGAGATCGTGAGGTAGACGAGTATATTGCTGAAAATGCATTTATGCAACTCTTAGAGTCTGAAAGGATAAAAGAACGCATTCGAAATTTTGAACAAGATATGTGGAACTACTAAGATTTCATGATTTCATATAATAAAAACGCCCCGGAAACTCCAGGGCGTTTTTAGTTTTAGAAAATGGATTATGGCTTCAAGGGTTTGTCGTAATTCCAAATCAGTTTTAATATCTTCTTTGTTGTGAACATGTTCCAATATAGTATTTTTGTAAGCTATGTTAGACTATATTATTGTTGGTTCCGGTTTAAGCGGAATTGCTGTTGCTGAAAATTTACTTTCTAAGGGTAAAAAGATCTTGGTGTTCGATGATAATTCCCAAGCTTCTTCTACAGTTGCGGGAGGAATCTATAATCCTGTGATTCTAAAAAGATTTACGCTGGCTTGGAATGCGAACGAACAATTAGATACTGCACTTAGCTTTTATTCCAGCTTGGAGAGAAAGTTAGAAACAATATTGATTAATTCGTTGCCAATTTATAGAAAGTTTCACTCGATTGAAGAGCAGAACGATTGGTTTTCGGCCATGGATAAACCTTTCTTGAATAGGTTTTTAGATGAAAAATTAGTCCCTGCCATAAATACATATATTCCAGCTTCATATTCTTTTGGGCATGTTAAAGAAACAGGTGTTGTAAATACAGAACTTTTACTTCGGAAATACCGAAAGTATTTGACTGAAATAAATTCCTTTCAGCAAGAAACATTTGATTTTGAGCAGTTGGAAGTGCATGAAGATTACTGTTGTTATAAAAACTGGAATGCTAAAAGAATCATTTTTTGTGATGGTTTCGGGCTAAAAAACAATCCATATTTTAATTACCTGCCTTTAAATGGCAATAAAGGAGAATATCTAATCATTAAAGCTATAGAGCTAAAGTTAGAAGTAGCTGTAAAATCCTCGGTATTTATTATTCCTTTAGGAAAAGATCTTTATAAGGTTGGTGCCACCTATAATAACTGGGATAAGACTAAAAAACCTACTCAAGAAGGAAAAGAGTATTTATTAGAAAAGTTAAAAAGTTTTTTAAAATGCGATTTTGAAGTGGTTGATCAAATTGCCGGAATTCGCCCTGCTACTAATGATAGAAAACCACTGGTAGGGAAGCATCCAAAATATGATAATTTGTATTGTTGTAATGGCTTCGGAAGCCGTGGAGTGCTAATAGGGCCTACGGTAGCTTCTGAATTGGTTGAGTATATGGAGAATTCAGTATTGCTTTCAGAAGAAATTGATATCAGCAGATATGCGAAATTATATCAGGCTGCTTCATTATAACTTAAAAACATATTGATCCAAATATTTCTGGAAAGCCGAAGCAACAAAGGCATTAAAACAACTAAAGTTCCTGTAATTGCTAAGAAGGTAGTCATTAATCCTCCATCAAGAAAAACATAGGAAATTATAAATGCCGCCACAGAAACGGCAACTCCCAAGGCATAACTCACATACATAGCTCCAAAGAAAAACGAAGGTTCCATTTTATATTTTGTTCCGCAATTGGAACATTTTTCGTGCATTTTAAAAATATTATGCAGCTTATATGGGTTAGAATCCTTGTACATACTTTCCTCTTGGCATACAGGGCAAGTCCCTGTGATTATACTATATGATTTTGAGCCTTTTAAGAATTGCATATCAATTTTTTTAGTAATGTAAAAATAGGCATCTTTGCAAAAAATTAGAGTAAAATAATGCTTAACATTCATAATTTATCTATTTCATTTGGAGGCGAGAGTTTGTTTGATGAAATTACCTTTAGACTTGGAGCGGGAGATCGCGTAGGACTTATTGGTAAGAACGGTGCGGGAAAGTCTACAATGCTTAAAATCCTTTCTGGGGAACAGGAAGCAGATACAGGGCAAATAGCTAAAGACAAGGAGCTTAAAATTGGCTTTTTAAAGCAGGATATAGATTTTATTCAAGGTCGAACAGTGATCGAAGAAGCGCAACAAGCCTTTGTAGAGATCAAAAAGATGGAGAAGAAGATCGACTTTATCAACGAGCAATTAGCTACCAGAACAGATTATGAAAGTGATGCATACACGCAGATAATTCAAGATCTAAGTGAAATTACACACCAATATGAAATTATTGGAGGTTATAACTATCAGGGTGAAACCGAAAAAGTACTTATCGGGCTTGGTTTCGAGCGAGATAAATTCGATAAACTTACCGATACTTTTTCCGGAGGTTGGAGAATGCGTATAGAACTTGCTAAGTTATTACTTCAGAGCAATGATATTTTGCTTTTGGATGAGCCTACCAACCATTTGGATATAGAATCTATTATCTGGTTAGAATCCTTTTTAAATAATTATCCTGGTTGTGTGATCATTGTATCTCACGATAAGATGTTTCTGGATAATGTTACAAACAGAACCATTGAAATTTCCTTAGGAAAGATCTACGATTATAAAAAACCATATTCTCAATACTTGGTTTTACGTCAAGAATTAAGAGAGCAGCAATTAGCTTCTCAAAAGAATCAGGCTAAACAAATTGAGCAAACCGAAAAATTGATCGAGAAATTCCGTGCGAAAGCTTCCAAAGCTTCAATGGCGCAATCCTTAATCAAGAAATTGGACAAGGTGGATAGAATAGAGGTAGATGAGGATGATAATGCCGTGATGAATTTACGTTTTCCTATCTCTTTACAACCTGGAAAAATAGTAGTGGAGACCGAGGGAATTGGGAAGGCATATGGGAAGTCCCAAATTCTTGAAGATATTGATCTATTGATAGAACGAGGCAGTAAAATAGCATTCGTTGGTCAAAACGGACAAGGTAAAACAACGCTTGCTAAGGTGATCGTGGGAGAAATTGAACATACAGGAAAGCTGAAATTAGGTCATAATGTACAGTTGGGGTATTTCGCACAGAATCAGGCAGACGAACTGGATGGTGAAAAGACAGTGCTGGATACTATGATAGATGCCGCTACAGAGTCTACCAGAAGTAAAGTGAGGGATATGTTAGGTTCGTTCCTATTTAGAGGAGACGAGGTAAGCAAGAAAGTAAAAGTGCTTTCCGGAGGCGAAAGGAATAGACTAGCGCTTTGTAAGTTATTGCTTCAGCCATTTAATGTGCTTATCATGGATGAGCCTACCAACCACCTAGATATTAAATCTAAAAATGTTCTTAAAGAAGCGCTGAAAAGTTTTGAGGGCACACTTATTATTGTTTCTCACGATAGAGATTTCCTTCAGAATTTAACACATTCGGTGTATGAGTTTAAGGATAAGAAGATCAGAGAATATTTAGGAGACATCGATTTTTATCTGGATCAGCGTAATGCTGAAAATATGCGTGCGATAGAAAAGAAAGACAAGGTTCAGAAAGAAGTTTCTAATAATTCTAACTCGAAGCAATCTTATAACGATCAGAAAAAATTTAAATCTCTTCAGAATAAATTAAGCAATACCGAAGCGAAAATCAATAAGTTGGAAAAGGAGATAAAATCTAAAGATCTCGAAATGGCTACAGATTATAATAAGGCTATTGCAAAATCCAATTTCCTGGAGAATTATAAGAAAAATAAAAAAGAATTAGCATCTCTAATGAAGTCTTGGGAACAGCTTCAAGAAGAGTTGGAACTAATATCTTAAGTTTTCGAAGGTAATTTCTTGTCGAACTTTTGGTGATTCATATTTGATTATTTTAGTGATTTTGGCTTCCTTAGCCCAGTCGAATGATTAAAAAAACATCTCGACTTCGCTATTAGATTAGCTTTATTATATTTAATGAGATGCTGAAACATGTTCAGCATGACGGTAATTCTCATAACTATCCTCGTCACCCTGAACTTGTTTCAGGGTCTACAATATGTAAATAAAAACACGTCAATCTTTGCCAAGTCGAAGGATAAAAAGCATCTCGACTACTTTCGATTTGATATTAAGAATTATACTTTCAGTTAAACAATATGCACTTTTAAGATAATTAAATGGCTTATTGATTAAACGCTTTTTACATTTACTAGTCTAAAGAGTAATTAAAAGTCAATAATGCGCAAAATCATTCTTTCCATTCTTGGAGTCGTCCTTGTAGTAGTCGCTATTTTTGTTGCCAAAGCAATTATAGAAAGTAATACAAAGGAGAGGCCTCCCGCCAAAAAAGTTATTAAGACGGTTTATGTACAAACGGTGAATAATGGGACGGTTCCTATTGTTATTCCTGCAAACGGTACTGTTACCGCTTTGCAAAAAACAACTCTTTTTTCTGAAGTAGAGGGGATTTTTAGGAGTAGTTCCAAACCTTTTAGACCGGGACAAGAATATTCCAGAGGACAATTGCTTTTAAGAATTGATGCTGCGGAATTTGCCGCAAATGTGCGAGCCTCTAAAAGTGAACTTTATAATATGATTGCCGCGGTCATGCCGGATCTCCGCTTGGATTATCCCAATGATTTTCCAAAATGGGAAGCTTATTTAAATAGCTTCGACGTTAATAAAAATTTAGCTCCGTTACCAAAACCTTCTTCAGATCAGGAAAATTATTTTATTTCAGGTAGGGGAATTATTTCTGGATATTATAATATTAAGAATCAGGAAACCAGACTTAATAAATTCAATATTGTAGCTCCGTATAACGGAGTGCTTACAGAAGCGCTTGTTACAGAAGGTTCTTTAGTAAGACCGGGGCAGAAGCTGGGTGAATTTATAGATCCTTCGGAATATGAATTAGAAGTTGCAATTAGAAAATCCTTTAGTGATTTATTAAAAGTGGGCGAAAAAGTAGCCTTAAAGAATCTTGAAGGTACTCAAGAGTTTCTAGGGGAAGTAAGTAGGGTAAATAGCAAAATAGATGCTAACTCTCAAACGGTACAGGTTTTTATAAAGATTAAAGATGCTAAGGTAAAAGAAGGAATGTATTTGGAGGCTAGCTTGGAGGCTAGAAATATTGAAGATGCACTATCCATCCCAAGGAATCTATTAGTAGATCAAAATAAAGTATATATCGTTGAAGATAACACGTTGCAGTTAGCAGAAATTGATGCAGTACATTTTTCATCGGAATCTGTAGTTATTACAGGTCTCGAGAATGGTGTAAAATTAATTTCGGCACCGGTTCCGGGAGCTTTTGTTGGAATGCCGGTGGAAATAAGTGATAATACAAGTCTAGCCAAAACCAACTAGTTGTGAGAAAAATACTTAGTTATTTTATAAAATATGAGGTTGCGGTAAATGTCTTGATTTTCGCCTTCGTTATCTTTGGATTGATTGGGGTTTTCAATATGAAATCTTCCTTCTTCCCGCTGGTAGACTCTAAGATTATCACCATAAATGTTGCATATCCGGGTTCTTCTCCGGAGGAAATAGAAGAAGGGATTATCCTTAAAATCGAAGATAATTTAAAAGGCTTGGTTGGGATAGACCGAGTAACTTCCACTGCTCGAGAAAGTGGCGGATCTATCACTGTAGAAATCGAAAAAGGAGAAAATATTGATGCTTTGCTGGCTGAAGTTAAGAATGCAGTAGACCGTGTTCCAAATTTTCCGTCGGGAATGGAACCTTTGGTAGTTGCAAAACAGGAGCAAATTAGGCCAACCATCAGTTTTGCAGTAAGTGGAGAAAATATTCCTTTAGCCACATTAAAACAAATTAGTCAGCAAATAGAAAATGATCTTAGGGCGATAGATGGAATTTCTCAAATTACTATTTCAGGGTATCCCGCTGAGGAAATTGAAATAGCCGTTAGCCAAGAAGATCTTTTAGCGTATAATCTTTCTTTTGAAGAAGTTGCAGCTACGGTTGCAAACGCTAATATTCTTTCCACCGGAGGAACTATTAAGACCAATGCAGAAGATTATTTAATAAGAGCCAATAATAGATCTTATTATGGCGATGCCTTAAACGATCTTGTAGTAAGGGCTAGTGCTTCGGGACAAATAGTTCGCTTGGGGGATATCGCAGAAATTAAAGATCGATTTTCTGAAACTCCTAATGCTTCTTATTTCAACGGAAACAATTCAGTAAATATTCAAGTAAGCAATACGAATAGCGAAGATCTTGTGTCTACTGCAGAAAAGGTTCGTGAATATGTAGAAGATTTTAATGAGAAAAACACAAACATTCGATTAGATGTGGTGAGTGATTCTTCAATAACCTTGAATCAAAGAACATTGCTGTTGCTTGAAAACGGCTTTATCGGGATTCTATTAGTGTTGTTCTTTTTATCATTTTTCCTGAATACCAGACTGGCATTTTGGGTAGCTTTTGGCTTGCCAGTAGCATTCTTGGGAATGTTCATATTTGCGCAACAATTCGGAGTTACCATCAATGTTTTATCTCTGTTCGGGATGATCATCGTTATCGGGATCTTGGTGGATGATGGAATCGTTATTTCAGAAAACATCTATCAGCATTACGAAATGGGTAAATCCCCTGTGAGGGCTGCAATAGATGGTACTATGGAAGTGGTTCCTCCAATTGTTTCAGCAATAATTACGACCATTCTGGCTTTTGGAACTTTCTTATTTCTGGATAGTAGGATCGGTGAGTTTTTTGGCGAGGTCTCCACGGTCGTTATTCTAACATTAACCATTTCCTTGGTAGAAGCTTTAATTATTTTACCGGCGCATATAGCACATTCTAAGGCATTAAAAAGGGATTCAGACAATGGAACCGAGAAGAAAAAAGGACTGGCCAAGGTTTTTGATAAGCTGAGAGGCTTTAATAGAACAGGTGATAAAATCATGTCTTATTTAAGAGATAAAGCCTATAGTCCTGTTCTAAAGTTTGCTTTAAAGCAAAAGGTATTAAGTTTTTCTATTTTATTGGTGTTCCTAATTCTAACTATTGGCGCGATAGGAGGAGGTTGGATACGAGTTACTTTATTCCCTAGTATTGCCAGTGATCAAGTTTCCATAGACCTTTTAATGGCAGAGGGTACTAATCCTGCAAAAACCGATTCTATTATCAGCATGGTAGAGGCGGCTGCATGGAGAGTTAATGAAGATTATACGGCCAAGCAAACCGGAAACAAACAAGTTGTAGAAAATATAATAAAGCGAGTTGGGCCGGGTAATAACAAGGCTTCTTTACAAGTAAATCTATTGCCGGGAGAGGAACGAGATTTTGGCTCGCCAGAAATAACCAACTCTATAAGAGAAGAGGTAGGGCCGGTGTTTGGAGTGGAAAGCCTCACCTTTGGATCTGGAGGAAATTTTGGAGGAAGTCCAGTTTCAGTATCCTTATTAGGGAATAATATTTCTGAATTGGAGGCTGCAAAGGAGGAGCTTAAGACCATTTTAGAGAATAATTCTTTATTGAAAGATGTTACCGATAGCGACCCGAAAGGAATTAAGGAAATAGATATCAAACTGAAAGATAACGCATATGCTTTAGGATTGGATCTAAATAGCGTGATGCGCCAAATTAGAAATGCATTTTTTGGGACTCAAGCCCAACGTTTCCAACGCGGACAAGATGAAATTAGGGTATGGGTGCGGTACGATTTGGAAGCGAGATCGTCTATCACTCAATTAGATGATTATAGATTGATAACTCCTTCAGGAAATCGCGTTCCTTTTAGGGAGATAGCCACATATGAGATCGTTCGAGGAACCGAATCTATTAGCCATTTGGATGGAAAAAGAGAAATTCGTGTTACTGCAGATATGGAAGATCCCAATGGTTCTGCTACCGATATTTTACAGGATATTCAGGATAACATAATGCCGGATCTTCTCACACAATATCCATCTCTATCTGTTTCTTACGAAGGTCAGAATCGGGAAGCGAGTAAGTTGAGTAGTTCTGCGAAAAAAGTATTACCAATTGTATTATTTCTTATTTATGCAACTATTGCATTTACTTTCAGAAGTTACAGTCAGCCATTATTATTAATGCTTATGATCCCGTTTAGTGTAATTGGAGTTGCATGGGGCCACTGGATTCATGGGTTCCCAATAAATGTCCTTTCGGCACTCGGGATTATTGCGCTCATAGGGATCATGGTGAATGATGGGTTGGTGTTCATAGGGAAGTTCAATAGCTTTTTAGTGAAAGGTATGAAGTTCGATGAAGCGCTTTATGAAGCTGGACGTGCCAGGTTTAGAGCGATATTTTTAACATCCATAACTACTATTGCGGGATTAGCTCCTTTAATTTTCGAAAAAAGTAGGCAGGCACAGTTCTTAAAACCTATGGCAATTTCTATTGCATATGGAATTGGAATTGCAACGGTATTAACATTGTTGTTGTTGCCTTTATTTCTCTCTATTAGTAATAATATTAAAGTTGGCAGTATTTGGTTAGCAACTGGAAAAAAAGTTGATAATGAACAAGTTGAAAGAGCTATTAAGGAACAAAAAGAAAAAGAGGTTCATGAAATACATCAATAATTCGCTATTAATTTTTTTGATATTTTTCTGCGGAAAAAGTTTTGGACAAACCACTGTGCTTACTAAAGATGAAGCGATCACAAAAACTTTAGAAAACAATTACGGCATTCAGCGTTCTCAAAACTTAATTGAAATTGCCGATAATAATCAGGGTCTTTTGAATTCCGGATATTTGCCAAGTATTACTGCAAACGCAGGAACCAATTACAATATTGAAAATATCGAAGCTCAGTTTCAAGATGGCGAAGCTCGTATTTTAAATGGAGCCGAGACCAAACGCTACAATGCCTCACTTAACGTAAATTACACCTTATTTGATGGTCTGGGGAGATTATATAATTACAGACAGTTAAAAGAGCAGTATAGGTTAACAGAGCTAGAAGCAAGAGAAACCATTGAAAATACGATTTTACAATTGTTAAGTGTTTATTTTGAAGTAGCTCGTTTAACTGAGAATGTGAGTGTTTTAAATGAAACATTGGAAATCTCCAAACAACGAATTACAAGAGCTCAATATCAATTTGACTACGGGCAAACTTCAAGATTGGGGATATTGAATGCTGAGGTTGATGTGAATAATGATAGCATTACATTATTAAATACCAAACAGCAATTAGAAAACACGAAAAGAGATCTTCTTGTACTATTAAACGAACCGGAAAAGGAGCTTAGAGATATATCGATTGATACTACGATAAATTTCTTATCTGAAATTGAACTGGAGGAGTTTATAAAAACATCTAATCTAAATAATGTTAGTCTCTTACAGGCAGAAAGCAATTTGTTGATATCAGACTACGATATTAAGGTGAGTAAATCGGGATATCTTCCTACTGTTGGCCTTACCGGTTCTTATGGGTGGAATAATAGCGATCTTCCATCTACATCTTTTGTACAAACTAATACTACCAAAGGGTATTCTGCAGGATTAAACTTGAGTTGGAGCCTGTTTGATGGAGGGCGAACCATTACCAATGTAAAAAATGCCAAAATCAGACTGGAAAATCAGGAGTTTTTAAAAGAACAAATAATTTTAGAAGTGCAGCGCGATATCGCAAACTCTTGGGGGAATTACCAAAACAAGCGGTATATTTATGAAGTTCAGGAAAAGAATGTCTTGACTAATGAAGATAATTTTAATAGATCTCAAGAGCAGTTTAAACTTGGGCAAATTTCTTCCATAGAGTTCCGTCAGGCTCAAATTAATTTGCTTAATGCTAAAACAAATAAGAACTTAGCTAAATATGATGCTAAATTCGCTGAGCTTCAGGTATTGCAATTAACCGGGCAACTTCTTAATTTAGATTTTTAGAGAATCAATCGTAATCAAAACTACAAAATGCTCGAACACGAATTTCAATGTCCATATTGCTGGGAGAGTATCACGATGCTATTAGACACTTCGGTATCAAAGCAAACGTATATAGAAGATTGCGAGATCTGCTGCAACCCAATCGAAATCACTCCTGTCTTTTCTGAAAATGAATTAGAATCTTTTCAAGCTGTAGATATTGAGCAATAGTTAATTTTTTTGGCGATTTAGGGCTTATTCCGTTATATTTTAGTTAGATTGATGGAAATTTATAATTAATTGTTATGATCTCTACTTTCGAACTTGCCAATCATGTAGTTGGACTTATAATAGATAGAGATATTGAGGAAGGAAATCTTGAAGATGTTCATGAAATTATTTTAGATAGAATTTCTGAATTTGGTAAAATCAATATTTTTTGTGAAATCACCAAAGAAAAACATATTGCATTTAAGTGTTTGATGGAAGAGTTAAAATTTAAATATGAAAACTCTCAAAGTATTGATAAACTAGCGATAGTTACTGATCTTACTTGGTTAAGAGCTGTAATGAATGTCGATGATCTTATAGGCCATACCAAGATGCGTTCTTTTGAAATAAAAAATCGTATAAAAGCAATCCAATGGATTTCTGATTAAACTTTTTTATATTTTAAATTTATAAAATGATATCAAGCTTTAAATTTTCTAAAAATGTTGTTGGATTTTTGATAGATTCAGAAGTGAACTCTAAACTAATAGAAGAGCTTCATGAAGCTATAAATAATAAATTACAGGAGAATGAAACTATAAATTTGTTCATAGAAATCAAGCAGGGAAATAAAATTTCTTTCTCTGCACTTATGAAAGACTTAAAATTTAAGAAAGAACATGCACAGCAATTTGGGAAAATTGTTGTAGTAACAGACCTAAATTGGTTTCAGAATGTAATGGAAATCAAAGACTTGCTAATGGATGCCGAAGTTAGAGGTTTTGAACCTAAATATAGGATGAAAGCAATGAGTTGGATTGCTGAATAATTTTTTAAAAAATCCTTTGTGTAAGTAGAAAACCGTTGTATATTTGCCATCCGATAGCGCAGCAATGATGGATTAAGAAGAGCTGAAGAATCGAATAAATTGACATTTTGAAATCACGATATATCGCGGGATAGAGCAGTAGGTAGCTCGTCGGGCTCATAACCCGAAGGTCACTGGTTCGAGTCCAGTTCCCGCTACTAGGAAAACCCTTTCAGGAAACTGAGAGGGTTTTTTCGTTTCTAAAGGTTGCTGCTTCATTCAACATTTCGAGTATGTACGTAAAACTGAAACAGGTAATTTAATCCTCTTAAGATTTGAGAATTATGAATATCAATTTTAAGGAATAGAATCCTTTCGGCATTGAATCCTAATGCAAAAGGTTGATTAATTAGGACTTTATTTACGACTTCAAATGAAAGAATAATACTTCCGGTATCCATAATAAAAAAGTGAAAAGGATAATGAATATACCCCATTTTGGGTATTTTATATTTTAATTGATAAACTTACTTTAGTTTCTAATTAATTTGATGATTGGTGATTTTTAAATTTTTCAATGTAGGGTAGAAATATTTGAGTCTTTACCAACAAAACATTATCAAATTAATACTAAAACCTTTCAGTCCGCTGAAAGGTTTTTATCTTTTATATACATTGTATAGCTCACTTCATCTACCGTTTATACACTTCATAATAACTCATTCTCAAATGATTTTATTAGCTTTAAGTAGTTAACTAATCAGTATGGAAATAGAGATCACAGAATTCTTGATTAAAAGTTTAGTTGCAATCATATCTGGTGCTTGCATGGGTGTCGAGCGTAAATTCAAAGATAAACCTGCGGGCTTAAAAACCTATACCCTCGTTTCTCTTGGAGCTGCGGTTTACATTATTATTTCTTTAGTGTTTGAATCTGCAGATAGTACAGATATGACTCGTATTGTTGGGCAAGTTGTAGTAGGCGTAGGTTTTTTGGGAGCAGGTGTGATACTTCAGGACGGCAAAAAGACTAAGGTAAAAGGTCTCGCTACAGCAGCTACTATTTGGTGCAGCGCGGCGGCGGGTTGCTTAGCAGGATTTGGTCTTTATCTTCCTTTGTTATTTTTTACAATATTTGTAGTTGCAATTAATTTAGTGTTTGGATATTTGAATGAAAAAGTGAAAAATCAATTAAATACAGATTAAAAATTAGGATTAAAATAATATTCGATAGATGTACGATAAGAATGAATTTATAGATCAGAATATAAATATTACAATTCCGGTTATAATAGGCTATTCCGTTTTAGACAAATATTTAAGGGAGAAATTAATTGGAGAAGTAATAAGCAAGGAAAACAAGGAGGGTGAAAAATCTAACTATGCTCGGATTTTAGATATCACTATAGAAAAAAGCCATTTGGAAGGTTATGACCTGCTTTTGAATATAAGCTTGCAAACACTAACAAGTTTATTTAAAAACAGGGAGGTAAAGATATTTTTTCATGCTGCTTTAGAATTAAATAAAGAACTTCAACATATTTCTCTTAGAGAATTTGAAATAGATGGAAAAACAAAAAACTGGTTTACCGATAAGTTATTGGAAACTGTGGTAAACAATTGGATGTATGAAAAGCTTAAAAAGAAAATGAATTACAATCTAATGCCACATATAGAAGAGAAGGTTGGAGCAATTAATACAAAACTGGAAAATAAATTAGAGGCGAAAGAAGGCGTACATCTAATAGGTGCCTTAGAGAAAGTAGAAATTTCTAAGCTTAGGGCCGGAGAAAAAGAGCTTTGGATTTCTGTATCGGTATTTGGAACTGGACTTTTGGAACTGGAAAAAATTGATTTGTAAATGGTAAAATAATTAGAACAGATACTACTTATTCCATATCAAAAGCATTCACGTACATTATTACATCTGCCAAAGATTTTATTTCGAGTTTGTTTTTAATGTTTTTCCAATGCGTACGGAGGGTTTGAACTGAAATAAATAATTCATCCGCAACTTCCTGTTGTCGCATTCCTTTAGAAAAAACTACCAGAATTTCTTTCTCCCGTTTAGTTAGTTGAGTAAACTTGGAGATGTTAGTTTTAATAAAATTATTTTCATCTATAAGAGTACCAAAAGATCTAATAGTGTTGGAGATATCACCGGAGGGTCTTTTTATCTTTATGATGGAATTTCCATCTTCATCTACACCCTCAAAAAGTATATCAATTTTATTGGTAGTTATGGGTTTTTGTTTGGTTTCAGTTATCCAAATTCTGGCCTCTTTTTCGGTAGCAAAGTGCAAGGGCGAGATAATGGATTTTGCTTCCTTAAATAAGTTCATGACACTTAAATGCACCAATACATCCTTGCCAACTACAAAGGCAACTTTCCTGTTGCCATAAGCGACGCAGGGAATGTTCACATGTTCTTCGATCCAATTATCTACTTCTGCATTAAGAGGTAGGCAAAAGTTTTCTTGAAGCCACAGTGCATTTGCGGGTTTATATTTTTTATAGAAAGAAGTGAAGATGAGTAATTCATTTTTTAAATCGTTATAAGTTTCGGGTGAAGTTTTCCAGAATAGTACGAAAGAGTTGGTCTCTTTTTCAAAATGTATTGTTAGAAGGTCACTTTCGTTGATTTTAATCATTTTGTTATTTTCCATTTATATCTAAACTATCGAATAAATAGTTAATCCCAAGCGGTTATAATTAATTGTAATAATAGAATTGCTAAGCTCTACAATATCTGTAAAAGAAGCACTTTTAAATATAGATATTTTCATTTCATTTAAATTTTTTTTATAACGATCACTATAAAATAAATGATTTACAAAACGTTATACTTTTTATAAAAAGTTGATATGAGTCATCGAATTTCATAAATTTAGTTTCAACTAAAATTTAATTATGGGAAAATTTGAAATCAAAAAAGACAAAGCAGGTGAATTTCGTTTCAATCTGAAATCAAGTAACGGGCAGGTAATTTTAAGTAGTGAAGGTTACAAGGCCAAATCATCTTGTATGGATGGAATAGAATCTGTTAGAAAAAATTCGCAAAACGATTCTAATTTCGATAGAAAAAATGCTGATGGAAATTACCGTTTTAATTTAAAATCTACCAATAGTCAAATTATAGGTACAAGTGAATCTTATACTACTGCAGCAGCTAGAGATAATGGAGTCGAGTCGGTAAAATCAAATGCTCCAAACGCAACTGTAGAAGACAATAGCTAGTATTAAATGAAAAAATATTGGGAGCCGCTTTAATTAAGCGGTTTTTTTATGTGAAAAAGTACTAGAATCTTAATTAGGATGGTTAATAACCTTTTGATAAATCGATTTTAATTCTCTTCTAAACAAGTATTTATATCTAGTCTTATCATTAAATTGTTGGTATTAACAACATAAAATATTTAAGATTTGGGGCATTCTAAATTGAAAATATTTCTTGCCGGTTCACTTATTTTATTGGGGAATATGCTAAGTGAATGTATTGCGCAGGAAGTACCAGGAATTGAAAAACTTACCGAAGTGAACGGTAGTTTTCAGCAGATAAATGAAATTCAACAAGATAGCATTGGTAATCTTTGGATTGCTTCAGACGATCATGTGCAGCGCTATAATTCCTTCTTTTCAGAATTTTATTCGCAGTTTAAAGGCATGCCAGACAATATCGGGAAGATTAATACACTTTTCATAGATTCCCAAAATCGTATTTGGACTGGTACAGAAAATGGTCTTTATCGTTTTAATCCTGAGAAAAATACGTTTGTTATTATCCCTTCAGAAAGAGCCAATACAAAAACGAACGTGCAGCAGATTGCAGAAGATGAATTCGGCAAAATTTGGGTAGGTTCTAATAGTGGGATATGGAACTACACTAGAAATCTATTAGTACTTATTTCCCCATTTCCTTCCAAACAATCTGTGAACGACCTAGCTCCAGTGAATGGTAGAATAGTATTTGGAACTTCAAAAGGATTGTTCAGCTTAAACAAGAATAGCGGGCAGTATAAAAAGATCCCACTTTTAAGCTATAAAGATTTTAATATTCGAAGTATCCTCTTTACCGGAGAATATTACTTGATTGGAACACAAGAAAACGGACTTTATAAAACCGATAACAATTTTAGCAATCCGGAAAAAATATACAGCCTTCCATATTCAACCCAAAAAGTGCCTATTGCAGATATTTCTCTAGATAAGGCTGGAAATGTTTATTTGGCTTCTAAGGGGGATGGATTATTGATCTTGAATAAAAATTTAAAACTAGCTTCTCATTATTTGCAGCAAGAAAACAATAATTTATCCTTGTCTGATAATAGCTTGAATGGTTTGTTTTTGGATAAATACAATACACTTTGGGTTTCTACGGAATCCGGACAGATAAACTCCATCAACTTAAAGCAGAATAATTTCGAATTTTTGCGTCACGATCCTAAAAAGTATAGCAGTCTTGCCGATAATTTTACTACTGCCATAGAAGAAGACAAAAATGGGAATGTTTGGTTTGGAACGCGCCAAGGATTGAGTGTGTGGAACAGAAGTTCAGATTCTTGGCAGCATCTAAAAAACCTTTCATTTAAATACCAAAGCAATATTCCGGATATTATTCGTGATCTTCAGGCAGACGATATGCATATGTGGGTGGCAACTTTTAATGACGGTGTTTATAAGATCAATATCAATACGTTTTTGAGAGCGCAATATTCTACAGATGCTTTAAATAAAACAGGGCTTCAAAAAGTGAACGCCTTGTTGGTAGATATAAATAAAAACGTCTGGGCTGGGGGAGAAGACGGAAATCTAACTCGAATTAGCCCAAATAACGAGATTAAAAGTTTTTCGCTGCGAGGAGTTAGCGCGATGGCTCAATTGGCCAACGGAGATATCTTAGCAGCTGGTAAAAATGGAGTATTTAATATCCATACAGGAGCAAATACGTTTCAACCAATCAAAAAACTAGATCCTAACACCAAAAATCTTCCATATTTCAATATCAATTCGATTAGTGAAACATTAGCCGGAGAAATAGTTTTGGCGACAGAAGGTGCAGGGATTGTGGTTTACGATCCCGATGCCGGCTCGGTAAAGGTTATAAATTTGAAATCGGGATTGCCTTCCAATAGAATTCAAGGTTTACTGATTTATGGTAGAAATGAAGTTTGGGCTGGAACCAACAAGGGCCTTGTGAATTTTGTGATTGAAGATGAACCTACGATTCGGGTTTTCGATAAAGATGACGGCTTGCTAAGTGCCGTTTTTACGAGAGGGAGTTTTGCGCAATTAGATAACAAATTAGCATTTGGAACCTTAAAAGGGGTAAGTGTTTTTAATCCAAATAAATTAAAAAGCAAACCCGAAACCGTTCCAAATATTTTGTTCGGATCTTTAAAGGTTAGATCTAAAGAAGACGGAACAAAATCTTTGGCAAATTTTAATTCTGGAAAGAAATTGAAATTAGAGACAGATCAGAACTCTTTTCACATAAAATTCTATGGAATGACTCCCGGAGATTATTCTCAATTGGCTTATTCATGGAAGTTGGAAGGATTAGATTCAGGCTGGTCTGAGCCAAGTATTCAAAATGAAGCGAATTATGCCAATCTCGCTCCCGGCAATTACACTTTCTTAGTGAGAGCTAAAAAAGCAAATGGACCATGGAGTGCAGTGAAAGAAGTTTCTATGGATATCGCGTCACCTTGGTGGGCATCTACAGGAGCTTATTTACTCTACGGAATTTTATTGCTCGCACTTATTGGAATTCCATTTTATCTATTCAGAATTCATAAAAAGAAAGAAAATAAGGCTGCGAGGTCTAAATTTTATAGTGGCTTATATCAGGAGATTGGGACTCCGCTTACTATTTTGTTGACATCATTAGATACAATTGCTGAGGAAGATTCTAAAACAAAACATAGATTAAAAAAATACTGTAAATAGATTGAAAGAATTACTGGAGCCTATTTTAAACTTTCAACCTTCTAAATTCAGAAAAGTAAATGCTACTCCAGTAATTTCTAAAATTTCATTGAATAATTATTTTGAAGAACTGGTAAAAGATTTCAACCCGCTATTGCGTCAAAAGGAATTGGAAATCATAGTAAACAATCAGTGGAATCAGGAATTCTTTTATTATGATGCCGATAATTTAAATAAGATTTTTTTCAACCTAATTTCTAGTGCTATTAAATATTCTTTTGATGAAGGTAAAATAATCATCAACCTAATTAGTACGAATAATGGAGACCTTAAGATACAGGTGGCAGATAATGGTTTGGGATTGCCAAGAGGAGATCAAAAGGTGATTAAGGAATACTATAGAAGTACCCGAAGTGGGGTTGTGGCCGAAAATTCTGAGCATATTAACTTATTATATGTAAAAGACTTTATAGATAAATTGGGTGGCACTATAGTTTTTGAGAGTAGTAAAAATCAAGGCACTACCTTTACGTTGATCCTTAAAAATCATATTAAAAACGAGATAAATGAGGCTTCTAAAACTGAAGTTATACAGGAAGAACAGATAGAGAAAATAGTACTCAAAAATGAGCCGGAATTAAAAATAATTAGAACTCCTAAGTCAATTAAAGTTGAAGAAAAACTTGGTGTTGAGGAAATTGTTCCGAAGGAGATAACATTTAAAAATGAGATCACTACAGAAGAAATTAGGATTTTAATTGTAGAAGATAATGATGAACTTAGAAAAGTGTTTGTTCAGTCTTTTAAGAAACTTGGAGAAGTGTTCGATGCCAAAAACGGTCTAGAGGCCTATGAGATTGCTAGTAGAATAATTCCAAATGCTATTCTAACCGACTTTGATATGCCGGGAATGGATGGGATGACACTTTTTAATGCTATTCAAGAAAATGAAGATTTGCAAAATATCCCTGTGTTTGTTATGATTTCTGATGAAGATCGTGCACAAATCCCTTCTGAAAATCTATCCGCATCCCTTCAATTAATCTCAAAACCCGTACATCTAGATGACTTGTTGAGAAATCTTGGAGAGAAATTGAATGCTTCAGATTCTCAGCCATTTGTTAACACAAAACTAAGTGAGCGCAATAGTAATTTGCTCAAAGGTGGTTTGGACGATAAATTTATCGCCAATTTGGAAGCGCTTATCATGCAAAATATTCATGATAGCAGTTTTACGGTAGAAGATTTAAGCAGTGCAATAGGAATGTCTAGTAATTCTTTCTATTTAAAATTGAAAAAACTAAACGGACTTACCCCGCTTGATTTTATTACTAAAACAAAATTAGTATATGCCAAATCGCTTATTGATAATGGAGAGTCAGATCTTTCAGAAGTTGCCAGACAAGCTGGTTTTCAGAATAAAGATATTTTCTTTTCGTGCTTTAAAAAGCATTTTGGAATTATGCCTGGAACAATTATGGAAAAGAATAAACCAACGGAATAGGTGTTATTCTCGAAATAAATTTTTCTCCTTAATGATTTTGGTGGTATTTTCCGGCAACATATGTTCCCAGCCGGATTTACCATCTAAAATCATTTGATAAACCTCTCTGGAATTAATATCTAGTATGGAAGGATCGTAATCGGTGATGTCTACAACTTTGCCATTGTCCTTAAAAAACTTGTAAAGTTCTTTCATTCTTGGATGCACTTTCAAGTTTTCACTATTCGTTATTTCACCTGTCTCCGGATTTTTAAGAGGATACAAATAAACCTTTAAATCCTTGAAAAATAATTTTCCGAATGCTTCCAAAATTCCCCCGCTAAGATGCCTATAATATTTTTCATCAAAAATTTCTATAAAAGTGTTAACTCCCATAGTAAGGCCCATACGTTCTGAGGTATGTTGTGCAAAGTATTCCACTACTTTATAATATTCTTGAAAGTTGGAAATCATTACCGTTTGACCGAGCGCGCCAAGTAATTTGGCCCTATCCATAAAATCCTTTTCATCTATTTCGCCCTCTGCGCGTAGATTTGATAATGTCATTTCAAAGATTACCACTGCTTTTTGCTCGTCTACCTTCTTTTCATTTAGGAAAAGCTTCAACGATTTTTCATACATGCTCATATTCACCTTAGTTACCGGCCTAAAACTACCACGAAGGGTTAGAATATTGCGTTTGTAAAGAACATTCGCAGGAAGTACATTGTGCCCATCTGGTGCAAACATTACGGCATCTGTCATTCCGTTTTTAACCAATTGCAAACTTATTAGCCTGTTATCTACATTTTCAAATACAGGACCGGTAAAATTAATGGTATCAATTTCAATCTGGTCTTTATCCAACTGATCATAAAGATGGATTAGCAGATTTTTTGGATCGTCATGTAGATAATAAGCGCCGTGAATTAAATTCACTCCCATCGTTCCAATAGTTATTTGCTGAAGTACAGCCAAGGTTTCATGAAACTGTACGTGCAAAATGATCTCGCTATATTCCTCTTCCGGTTGCGTTTGAAACCGAATACCCATCCAACCATGCCCTTTGTATTTTTTAGCAAAGTCTATAGTGGTTACGGTATTTGCATAGCTAAAGAAAAGTTTGTCCGGATGCTTTTCTCTGGAGATTCTGCCTTCAATAAGACCAGTTTCGTAGGAAAGAATGCTTTTCAAGCGACTTTCAGTAACATATCTGCGGTCATCTTCAATCCCATAGATCGCATCACTAAAATCCTTGTCGTAAGCACTTATTGTCTTAGCAATAGTACCCGAAGCATCCCCAACTCTAAAAAAATTACGCACCGTTTCTTGGCCCGCCCCAATTTCAGCGAAAGTACCATAGATATTTTCGTTTAAATTTATCCGGAGACATTTGTTCTCTATAGAAAGCGTGCTTTCGAGCTCTTTATCACCTTTAACGCTAACAGGCATATATTTTAAATTTAGAATTGGCAATCTAAATTTAAGAATATTCTAGCTCTTAAGCGATGGTTTTAAAGATGGGTTTAACATTAAAAAGTCTCTCAAAAATTAATTCAAGAGACTTTTTAAATATAATATCAGGTATTTAGACCTTGTCTACTGCTACTTTATAGCTTGGATCTTCTATAATATTAACGTCGATAATTGCTTCCGCATTTTTTAAAAGTAGAATACAATCCTTGCTTAAATGTCTTAAATGTACTTTTTTTTCCGGCTTTATGATAACGTTGAGTTACTACATTTAAGGCTTCAATTGCCGACATATCAGAAACGCGACAATCCTTAAAATCTATTATTACTTCATCCGGATCGTTTGCCACATCAAATTTTTCAATAAATGCAGTAGTAGAGGCAAAAAATAACGGGCCATAGATTTCATAATGTTTTACTCCATTCTCATCAATATATTTTCTTGCTCTAATCCTTTTAGCACTTTCCCAAGCAAAAAATAAGGCAGAAAGAATTACCCCAACTAAAACAGCTAATGCTAAATTATGAAGGATCACTGTGATTGCAGCAACAACTATAACAAGGAAAATATCTTTTTTAGGTACTCGGTTGATGATCTTGAAACTAGCCCATTCAAACGTCCCAATGGCAACCATAATCATAACCCCTACGAGTGCAGCCATAGGCAATTGCTCGATAATTGGAGCTCCAAATAAAATAATTACAAGAATTGTTAGAGAAGCAATAATCCCTGCCAAACGTGCTCTCGAACCAGCTGATAGGTTCACTAAAGTTTGAGCAATCATTGGGCAACCTCCCATTCCAAAGAAAAAACCATTTAAAATATTAGAACTTCCTTGGGCAATACATTCTCTATTTCCATTTCCCTTAGTTTCTGTGATTTCATCTACTAAATTTAAAGTTAGTAAGCCTTCGGTTAAACCTACTGCAGCCATGATCATAGAATATGGTGCGATCAATTTTAAGGTTTCCCAATTAATAGGAATCTCAGGGATATGAAAAGGAGGAAAACCACCACTAACAGAGGCAATGTCTTCTACTGTTTTTGTGTCTATTCCTAAAAAATATACCAATATAAATATTACAATAATTGCAACTAAGGATGAAGGAACCGCTTTTGTTACTTTAGGCAACAACACAACAATTGCAATGGTTAAGGCTACTAACCCGGCCATAATGTATAAAGGACTTCCGGAAAGCCAAGCAATATCGCCATTTATTACAGTTTTAAACTGATCTAATTGCGACATAAATATGATGATCGCCAATCCATTTACGAAACCGAACATTACAGGATGAGGTACCAATCTTATAAATTTTCCTAATTTAAAAACCCCGACTAAAATTTGAAATACTCCGGCTAAGGCAACCGCTGCCAATACATATTCCAAGCCATCAGAATTCATTAAAGCGATTAGTACAATAACCGTTGCTCCGGCTCCTCCGGAGATCATTCCCGGCCTTCCACCAAATATTGCAGTAACCAATCCTGCAATAAAAGAGGCGTATAAACCCATTAATGGTGGGAATCCGGCTAGGATAGCAAAGGATAATGATTCCGGGATCATAGTCATTGCGACAGTCAAGCCAGCAAGAACCTCGGTCTTGTAATTTACTTTTTGCGAAAAATCGAAAAGGTTAAAAATTTTTGTCATTAAATATGTCTAAAACTATAAGCAAGTTGTGCTAATTGAATATTTTAATTTTTTTTTCTTTGGATTTCAACTAATCACTTTAAAATTAAAAGCTTAGCTCAAAAAACACCTAAGAGCGTGCAAAAATATCGATTTTAATTTGAAACCTACTTGGAAAGCTATTTTAAATCTACAGTGTTGGGTTTTTCTTATCTATTTTATACGGTATTCTTTTTATCACATCGAGCGTCCCGAAAATTATTGGGAGAGATGTCTTTATTATGAAGAATTGAATACTTCGAGATTCTTCATTACGCTTTCCTCATTCAGAAAGATGTTTTTTTGTCATCTCGACATAGGGAGGGATCTCTTTTTTTAACAAACTGCTGGTGTATTATAATTTTTGATCTCTATACACTTACAATTTCCAATAGTCTGGATGTCATCCTGAGCCTGTCGAAGGATCTTAGTTATGTGAATTTGTATATCCGAGATGCTTGCTAGATGCAATTTTGATTGCCACGAATGCACAAATATTTCATTTGATATATCACTTCGAGCGGCCCTATAATTATCGGGAAAGAATTCTTTAATGTAATTGTTTTGAGATTCTTCATTAAGCTTTGCTTCATTTAAAATGACATTTTTTTGAAAAATTCCCCAAAAGTTAGAATCCTATAAAAAGTTAGGAATGGCTTATTAAATGAAATATCTTTGCCAAAATTCTTTCTTATGGCACATAAAGCCGGTTTTGTAAATATTATTGGAAATCCAAACGTTGGTAAATCCACCTTAATGAATGCTTTTGTAGGTGAAAGATTATCCATTATCACTTCTAAAGCACAAACTACCAGACACCGTATTTTGGGGATTGTTAATGGCGAAGATTTTCAGGCGATCTTAAGTGATACTCCTGGAATTATTAAACCAGCATATGATTTACAACAATCTATGATGGATTTTGTAAAGTCTGCTTTTGAAGATGCAGATATTCTTATCTATATGGTTGAGATTGGCGAGCAGGAATTAAAGGATGAAGCTTTTTTTAGAAAAATTACAAATGCCACCATTCCGGTTTTATTATTGCTTAATAAGATAGATATTTCCAACCAGGGCGTACTAGAAGAACAAGTTGCACACTGGAGTGAAAAAGTTCCAAATGCTGAAATATATCCTATTTCTGCCCTCCAAGGATTTAATGTGGCGCAGGTTTTTAATCGTGTAGTAGAATTGCTTCCGGAATCTCCTGCCTTTTATCCGAAAGATACTTTAACAGATAAACCAGAACGTTTCTTTGTGAACGAGATCATTCGTGAGAAGATCTTAATGCATTACAAAAAGGAAATCCCTTATTCTGTAGAAATAGATACTGAGGAGTTTTTTGAAGATGAAGAAATTATTAGAATGCGTAGTATCATCATGGTAGAGCGCGAAACTCAAAAAGGAATTATTATTGGTCATAAGGGAACTGCGCTTAAAAGAGTAGGAGTAGAGGCCCGTAAAGATTTGGAAAAATTCTTCGGTAAACAAGTACACTTAGAGTTGTATGTTAAAGTGAATAAGAATTGGCGTAACGATTCTAAGCAACTTAAGAGATTCGGGTATAATAAGAAGTAATTATGAATTACAACATATAAAAAAAAAGCCTCAATAATTTAAACTATTGAGGCTTTTATTTTTATTAATAACGCATTTTGGCGAATAAATTCGCTTTTCAGCTAATACTTGTAGGATTTAATTCCTACAAGTATTAGCTTTTATTAGTGAAAATCAGAGTGTTAATATTTTTCTTCCTACAAAAAAAAGGGAATTTTCCCCTGACTCTTTACTCATCTACTAACTTGCTTTAACATATATTTGTCAATAATTTATAATAATTTTAAGTTAAAACATAAATTATCATCATTTTGAGTGGTGGAAATTAATGTTTTAATATTTATTCCCCCAGAGTAATGACAGCTGCCAAATTCAATAAAGTAATTAAGCATATCAATAATCGTTTAAAGGCAGAGAGAACCTTTTCTAAACATTTTATATCATTCGAGACTTATCTAAGTCGATTCCCAAAAACTATTTTTTCATCATTTAATTCTTCCAGTAAGAAAAATCCTTTTTCTAAGGTTCTTTTTACGGGCATATATTCCAATTCTTTAATTACAAATTTCGCCTAACCCATTTCTCATGAAACAAAACTACTTTTTAAAAATCTCCTGTATTTTTTTCTTGCTGTTTTTTAGCAGTAATTTAAATGCACAAATTAACGGAACCAATCCTACCTTTATCAGAAATTATTTTCCCACGCAAGGTAGTTGGGTTTCAGACCCTTTAGAAACCAATGGGGCAGGTTTAATTTGGGTGATCCCTTCTAATCAAGATGATAATGTATATGAATATGCATCTATTGGAGATTTAACTTCTAATAACATTCGTACTACCTACAACTTGCCTACTCGGTTTTTGGGTACAGGTCATGTTGTTTATGGAGGTAACTTATATTACAATAAGGCGGGATCCTTTAACATAGTTAAATACAATTTAGCAACTAGGACTATTGTTATGGAGGCCCCTATAATAAATGCGGGTAATTATCCTTATCAATGGGGTGGTGGTTCCTTCTTCGACTTTGCTGTAGATGAAAATGGCTTATGGGTGCTTTATTCTACCGCTGCTAATTCTGGAAAATTAGTAGTTAGTAAATTAGATCCTTCAACGCTTCTTCCAACATCTACTTGGAACACAAATTCTGAACCTAAAAATCAAATGGGGGATGCATTTATTATTGATGGGGTGGTTTATTGTATAGACTCATTTAATAATCCAAGTCAAACTATAAATTATACGTATGATACCAATACTTCTACAGGTGCTCCAGCAGCAATCCCATGGGTTTTAGGAGCGTCATCATATATGACTAGCGCTCAATATAATCATAAAGAGGGTTTAATATATGTTTGGAATAATGCCAGACTCTTTACCTATGATGCTTCAGGCCCTTGCGCAGATGATACAGATCCACCTTTTGCAGTAGCACAGGATATCACAGTTGAGTTAGATAATAATGGAGAGGTAATTATTAACCCTAATGAAGTAGATTTTGGCTCTAACGATACATGTAGTGATGTTGTTTTAAGTTTAGATAAGGACACTTTTGATTGTTCAAATGTAGGACCGAATGAGGTGATTTTAACTGTAACCGATGCAAGCAATAATAAATCTACTGCAACCGCTACAGTAACTATTAAAGATGCTTCGGCACCTACTGCTGAATTTATTGTACCATCCAATCCTAACGTTTTCACTCTTTTAGGTCGAACTACAACCCTTAATAATATTAATCTTGCAGGAAGTGGATCCAATGTCGCTACAGTGACTCCTGGCTCGAGTGTAAATATTAGTTTTAATAGATCGACAGTTAATAATGGAGATTCATGTCCTGGATGCATAACACAGCATTACATTGGAATTGCGGGAGGTATTTTACCAGCTCAATGTTTGTTTAGTGATAATGGAAATACCTCTGCGAATCACTCATTTAGTTTTACAGCACCAACACTCCTGGGATATATTATATTACGAGAACCGGATCTTGGGAATTCAGCTGTGTAAATGCAGCTATTCCGACTAATCCTTTGGCCTCTATTGCTGTACTTCTGGTAGGAGAATCAGCTTCATATCCTAATAGTTTAACTGCTAATAGTTCATCTGGAGAATGTGGAACAATAGTAAATATTCCAGAGCCCACAGGTTCAGATGATTGCTCTGGTGCAACAGTAACGTTGATTGATGGGATTCCTTCTGGATCATTATTTCCAGTTGGGACAACTACAAATATCTATGAAGTTACTAATGGATCTGGAATTACTACTAGAATAAGTTTTGATATTACAGTTATAGACATCGAAGACCCAGTGATTGCTTGTCCTGCAAATATTACACAAGATAATGATACTGGGAACTGTGGAGCTATTGTAAATTATGAAACTCCATTAGGTACAGATAACTGTAGTGGTGTAACTACAGTGCAAACAGCGGGACTTGCTTCCGGGGAATTGTTCCCTGTAGGAACTACTACTAACACCTTTGTTACCACAGATGCCGCTGGAAAAACGGCCACCTGTTCTTTCGATATAATTGTAAAAGATACAGAAGCCCCTCAAATAACTTGTCCTGCAAGTATTACACAAAATAATGATCCCGGAATATGTGGAGCGGTGGTTAATTATGAGATTCCAACAGTAACAGATAATTGTAATAATAATTTGGGTATTCTTACATCAGGTATTTCAACATTACAACTTGAATCTGTATCTAGTGCAAGTGGTATTCCTTCTGCAATAAGTTATAATCCTGGATTAGTTAGATATTATAGCGTAAACGCTGGTAACCAAAATTTTTCAATAAGTTGTTATGATGGCACTACTGGAGCATTTATAAGCACCACCACTGCAGGATTTGATTATAGAGGAAGTTGGTGGAACCCATTTACAAATCAATCTGAAGGAAATGGTTTTAGTAGCGGAGGAATTATTGTTACAAATTTGGACGGAGATTGTCCGGATGGTACGGTAACTAGTCTTTTACCTGCAAATCAACCGAATAGGCAATCTAATGGAGATTTTAATTATGATACTAATGAAATTGTTTATTATAATTCAGGAAGAATAACTCGAGTAGATAGAACCACCGGAACAACCCTTGGAACTATAACTTTATCAGCTACTCCAGAAAGCACGAATTATGCATTATATTCCATAGGTTACACAGGTGTAGAGAGGCTTGAATATGCACTTTTTGATAAATCTACGGATTCTGTTCATTTATATAATCTAGAAGGAGAGTTTCAAGGAACAAGTTCAATAGGAATATCATCAAACGATTTCAATTTTAGTTATGAAAATGGACTGGCTTGGATTTATAATGGTGGAAAATGGAACGGATTTAAAATTTTAGATTTTTCTATTTCAATAGTTCAAACTGCAGGTTTGCCAAGCGGAAGTGAATTCCCAGTAGGGACAACAACTAATACTTTTGAAGCAACAGATTCCAGTGGTAATAAATCTGCTTGTAGTTTTGATGTTACTGTAAAGGATGCAGAAGCTCCTCAAATCACATGTCCTAATAGTATAGTAACAGATACAGATCCTGGAACTTGTACAGCAAGAGTAACTTTTTCAAACCCTCCAATCGTGGTGGATAATTGTGTGGTAGAAACCACTCAAACAGCAGGTTTACCTAGTGGAAGTAACTTCCCTGTGGGAGAAAACTTTGTAGAATTCACTACTACAGATGGTACTTTTACCGAGACATGTTCTTTTACAATTACAGTAGAGGACAAGGTGTTACCGGAAGCAATCGCTCAAGACTTAACAATAGCGCTTGATGCAAATGGTACTGCAACTATTACAGCAGTAGAGATAAATAATGGATCTAATGATAATTGTGGAATTAAGTCCATAAGTGTTTCACCAAGCAGCTTCACATGTGCAGATGTTGGTGCCAATACAGTTACTTTAACGGTTATTGATAATAACGACAATATATCTTCTACCACTTCAACAGTAACTGTAGAAGATAATATTGCTCCTACAGCAATTGCTCAAGATATAATATTAGAATTAGATGAAGATGGCAATGTTAGTATACAAGCCAGTGATTTAGATGGTGGGAGTACAGATAATTGTTCTGGTGGATCACTGGTATTGATAGCTGGATCTCCATATGATGAGTTTTTAAATTATTTGGATCCGTCTACATATGCGTCAGTTAGTCCTCCAATTTCTATAACTGTTGGGGGAAATCCGGTAAATGGATTAAACGGTATGGATAGAAGTCCTATAAATAATGAAGTTTACATTGTTGTAAAACCATCTGGCGGCGGAAGAAGATTAGCTACATTAGACCCGCTTACAGGTGTTGCTACTATTATTGGAAGTAATTTTTCTGAAAATTTTGCAAGCATTACTTTCGATTCTGTTGGAAATCTTTTCGGAGTAACAGGGGATGGATCTTCTACATCAGAATCATTATTTTCTATAAATCCTAGTACAGGTGCAATTACCTACTTAACAGGGTTAGGAGCTGGAAGTGATGGTGAAGCTATTGCTTTTAATCCGGATGACGGGCTTATATATCACTGGTCTGGAAGAGATTCTAATTTTGCATTCGAAAGTATTGATCCTGTAACATTAGTAATAACTTCAATACCGGTATCTGGATATTTGACAGACGAAATTCTTGGAGCACAATACTTGGGTAATGGTGAATTTATTTTAGCTAATCTTGACCAAGAATTTGTAACAATGACGACAACTGGATTCTCCACACAATTAGGAGACACTGCTCCTAATTATTATAAAGGCATGGAGTATGCTAGCTAGGAGGTCCGGAAAACATAATATTTACTGTTAGTCAAACAGAATTTTCTTGTGAAGATGTAGGGGTAAATAGTATTATTTTAACCGTAACCGATGGAAGTGGAAACAAATCTAACGCAACCGCATCAGTAACTATAGAAGACAATATCGCTCCTACGGCCATAGCTAAAGATATCACTGTTCAATTAAATGAAAATGGGGTAGCAACAATTACCCCAGCAATGATCGACAATGGTTCTTCCGATGCTTGTGGAGTAGTTACCTTAAGTCTGGACAAAACAGAATTTACATGTGAGGACATTGGGAATAGTCAATCTGATTTCACATTAATTGCCGCAGATAATAATGGTAATTTTTATGAGGTAGATGTTTTAACCGGTGCTGCTAACATTTTAGGTTCGCTTAATGGAGCTTGTGGGCGTGGAGTTAATGCAATTGCATTTAATGAACAAAATGGAAGAGCTTTTGCTCAATCCCCTAATGGATGTTTTGAGTTTTTTGAATTCGACCCGGAAACTTTGGAAGTTCTTAATTCCTTTGAAACAAATGATGTTCCTGCCTCATTAGAATTTGTAAATGGAGTTTTATATGGTTCGGGAATTCTTTCAGGGGAACTCTTAACTATAAATCCAGATACTGCTGAAATGACAACCATAGGAAGTCATGATGATTCAAATGGGTTATGGATGAATGGAATGGCCTATGATGCCATTTCTAATAAAATGTATGGTGTTCGTGGTGGAGGCGGTATAACAGAATTATATTCTATCGATCTAATTACTGGACAGGCTACAATTATTGGTAATTGTGGTGTTAGTTTAGGTAGTATTCACTTTGATACTGAGGGAAATCTATATGGAGGAGGCGGTCAAAATCCAGCTAGAGGAAATATTTATAAATTAAATGTTGCCACTGGAGAAGCTACTTTAATAGGACCAAATGGAATTCCAGGTCCAGTCGTTGTAAATGCTATGATGAGTTATAATGGTACTAGTAGTAATCAAGTATTGGTAACTTTAGCAGTGACTGATACCAACGGAAATAAATCTACAGCTACTTCAAAAGTTACAGTTGTAGATAATACGAATCCAACAGCCATCGCTCAGGAAGTGACTATTTTCTTAGATGAGAATGGAACTGCTTCTACTACTGCAGAAGCGGTGAATAATGGTTCTTTTGACAATTGTGAGATTGCAAGCCTAAGCCTAAGCAAAACGGACTTTGATTGTTCAAATGTTGGAGACAACACGGTTACCTTGACGGTTACTGATGTTAATGACAACGTTTCTACAACTGAAGCTAATGTGATAGTTGTAGATAATACGAATCCAACAGCCATCGCTCAAGAAGTGACTATTTTCTTAGATGAGAATGGAACTGCTTCTACAACTGCAGAAGCGGTGAATAATGGTTCTTTTGACAATTGTGAGATTGCAAGCCTGAGCCTGAGCAAAACGGACTTTGATTGTTCTAATGTTGGAGACAACACGGTTATCTTGACGGTTACAGATGTTAATGACAACGTTTCTACAACTGAAGCTAATGTGATAGTTGTTGATAATACGAATCCAACAGCCATCGCTCAAGAAGTGACTATTTTCTTAGATGAGAATGGAACTGCTTCTACTACTGCAGAAGCGGTGAATAATGGTTCTTTTGACAATTGTGAGATTGCAAGCCTGAGTCTAAGCAAAACGGACTTTGATTGTTCAAATGTTGGAGACAACACGGTTACTTTGACGGTGATCGATACCAATGGAAATGAGTCGACTACGACTTCAACAGTAACTGTAGAAGACAATGTGGCTCCGGTAACAATTGCGCAAGACATCACCGTTCAGTTAGATGAGAACGGAACTGCAACTATCACTGCAGAGGATATAGATAACAATTCTTTTGATGCTTGTGGAATAGCTTCTATGAGCGTATCACCAGATAGTTTCACATGTGCTGAAATTGGAGACAACACAGTTACTTTAACGGTTACTGATGTTAACGGAAATGAGTCTACTACGACTTCAATTGTAACCGTAGAAGATTCCATCAAACCAATTCCTTCCACTGCAACTTTCCCTGAGATCACTGCTGAATGCGAAGTAGTAGAAGCAGATGTTACTATTCCAACCGCTACCGATAATTGTGGTGGTGTGGTGAGTGTTTCAAACGATGTGACTTTCCCAATTACAGCGCAAGGACTTACGGTAATTACCTGGAGCTTTGAAGATGTAAA
>NZ_AJLT01000030.1 GCF_000258765.1 Gillisia marina | reverse complement strand
TTTTTTTGGACAATCAAAAAAATGAACACTGTTAATAATTAAACAGATTTTTATCGACCAAAGGGAGTGTTTTTAAATTCTTGGAAATACGTCGATAGCAATTTGTTTCAGAGTCTTTTCCCGAATAACTGGGATACTGAAACTCCCGAAGCGTCGGGACAGCATGACTAAAAAGTTGAATTTATTCCAAAAGTAATAACTGGCTAACTACCCGACAATCAGTTTTATTTCTACCTTTACCTTCATTTTCTTCAAAACCCAAAAATGAATCCAGAAAAGATTTTTTCTATTTCTTCTAATGAAGATTTCAATAAAGTTGCGCTGGAAATTTTCAATTTTCAATATGCCAACAATCGGGTATATCGAAAGTTTTCAGATTTATTAAAAATAGATTTGAAGCAGGTAGATAAGATTGAAAAAATTCCATTTTTACCTATAGATCTTTTTAAGTCTCATACTATATTATCTTCTGAAGAAACTATTCAGAAAACATTTACAAGTAGTGGGACTACTGGCAGCATGACCAGTAAACATCATCTTACAGATCTTGCTATTTATGAAGAGAGTTTTAACCTAGGCTTTAAAAAATTTTATGGAGACATTAAAAAGTATGTGGTTTTAGCTTTATTGCCCTCTTATCTGGAGCGGGATGGTTCTTCCTTAATTTACATGGCTCAGCATTTAATTAAAAAAAAGTGCCCACCCGGATAGTGGATTCTATCTTAATAATCTTTCAGAATTAAAGGAAAAACTGATCTCCTTAGATAACAACGGCCAAAAAGTTTTGCTTATTGGTGTTTCCTTTGCCCTATTAGATCTTGTTGAAGGCTTTCAGTTCCAATTGAAGAATACCATAGTTATGGAAACTGGAGGAATGAAAGGAAGGCGTAAAGAAATGATTCGGGAGGAACTGCATAGTATTCTTAAAAAAGGTTTTGGAGTTGCTAGCATCCATAGTGAATATGGAATGACCGAATTATTGTCTCAAGCATATTCCACAGGAAATGGAGTTTTTGACTGCCCTCCATGGATGAAGATCTTGATCCGGGATCCGGAAGACGCGCAATCTTATCTTGAAAACAATAGTACCGGCGGCATTAATGTGATAGATCTTGCAAATATTAATTCCTGCTCATTTATCGCAACTCAAGACCTTGGAAAAAAGAGCGATAATAATTCTTCAATAGAGATTATGGGAAGATTTGATAATAGCGATATTCGCGGTTGCAACCTCATGGTGCTTTAGCTTCCTAAAATAACTATCTCTCCCAAATAAAGAAACTCGCGACAAAGGTTGTGAGCTATAATTTTATTCAAAAATTGAAGACATCCCAATAATTATAGACACCGAAATTAATGACCTCAATGAGGTCAAAAATATCAGAAAAAACTTTCAAAAAAATGTAATGAAAAAGAAATTTTTCGAACTAATAATTGTAAACATAATTTTTGGTTAGGTTTTTGTTTACAATAAGCTATATGAGTTTTTTCATATTAGATTGGTTAGTTAGTTGCAAAGCCCTTGAACATCTTAATGTTTAAGGGCTTTTGCATTATACCACTCTTAAAATATAGGTGTTTCTCTTACCTTTATTTAAAATAACATATTTGTTATTTATGAGATCTGCTTCAGAAATAAGGTAATCCTCCCCTACTTTTTCTTTATTTACAGAGATTGAGTTTTCTTTTAATGCTCTTCTTGCCTCTCCATTCGAATTTAAAAACCCGGTTTTAGCAGCTAAAGCAGCAATCATGTCCAATCCTGCATCTACATCTGCTCGTTCGATTTCTGCTTGTGGTACTCCTTCAAAAATATCTAAAAAAGTGGCTTCGTTTAAACTTCTAAAATCATTTGCTGTACTTTTTCCGAAGAGAACATTTGAGGCTTTTACCGCATTATCAAAATCCTCCTTGCCATGTACTGTAATTGTAACCTCTTCGGATAAACGCTTTTGAAGAGATCTTAAATGAGGCTCTTTGGAGTGTTCTGCAATAAGATCCTCGATTGTTTTTTGATCTAAAAATGTAAAAATCTTAATATATTTTTCGGCATCCTCATCACTGGTATTTAACCAATATTGATAAAACTTATAAGGAGAAGTTCTTTTTGCATCCAACCAAACATTGCCACCTTCACTCTTACCAAATTTACTTCCATCACTCTTAGTGATCAAAGGACAGGTAAGCGCATAGCCTTTTCCGTTTCCAATTCTTCGAATAAGTTCGGTTCCTGTTGTAATATTTCCCCATTGGTCGCTTCCCCCCATTTGCAAGGTGCAAGAATGATTTCTGTATAAATGAACAAAATCATAACCCTGAACTAATTGATAGGTAAATTCTGTAAAAGACATCCCTTCGGTGTCCTCCCCGGAAATTCTGTTTTTCACAGAATCCTTAGACATCATATAATTCACGGTTATATGCTTCCCTACATCTCTTATGAAATCCAGAAAAGAAAATTCTTTCATCCAATCGTAGTTATTCACTAAAGTTGCCTCGTTTTTCTCACCTGAAGAAAAGTCCAGAAAATGAGAAAGTTGATTTTTTACACATTCCTGATTGTGTCTTAAGGTAGCTTCATCCAAAAGGTTTCTTTCGCTAGACTTACCGGAAGGATCCCCAATCATTCCTGTTGCACCACCTACCAATGCTACCGGTTTATGACCACAACGCTGAAAATGTGCCAACAACATAATTGGCACTAAATTTCCAATATGTAAAGAATCTGCGGTAGGATCGAAACCGATATATGCAGCACGCATTTCTTCTAATAAATGCTCTTCGGTTCCAGGCATCACATCGTGCATCATGCCTCTCCAGGTAATTTCCTCAACAAAATTCATAGGTTTCTTATTATCATTTTTCATTCTCAAATCTCTTTTTTTCTGTCTTATTCTGAATTCTTTAATCAATAATGAATTCCAATTTCTAATAGAAAATAGCGGTAAAGATACCAATAACTGTCATTTTTCCTAAGTTGAAATAGCTATATTTACCTTATGATTTTAGTTACAGGAGGCACGGGATTAGTGGGCTCACATTTACTTTTAGATTTAGCAAAATCTGGACAAAACGTTAGGGCAATCTATAGAACAGAGAGCAAACTTTTTGAGGTGAAAAAGGTTTTTTCCTATTATATCCCAGATAAAGAAGCCACTTTTTTATTCGATTCTATAGAATGGGTGCAAGCAGATATTTTAGATATCCCATCGCTAAATGAGGCGTTCCAAAACATTAAATATGTATATCATTGTGCTGCGATAGTATCATTTGATGCTACTAATGCAAAAAAAACTTAGGATTACAAATATTGAAGGAACAGCCAATATTGTAAACTCTTGTATAAAATTTAAAGTTGAAAAACTTTGCCATATTAGTTCCATAGCTACTATGGATCTTGCTTTGGGAGACGAAAAAATTTCTGAAAATTACACCTGGCATCCCGAGAAAACGCATAGTGACTATGCTATTTCTAAATATGGAGCCGAAATAGAGGTTTGGAGAGGAACTCAAGAAGGTCTTCCTGCCGTAATTGTAAATCCCGGAGTAATAATTGGCCCAGGCTTTTGGGATTCAGGCAGCGGACAATTATTTAAAAAAATAGATGAAGGCTTAAAATATCATTTCCCAAAGACCACTGGTTTTGTAGGAGTGCAAGATGTATCGAGAGCTTCTATTACTCTCATGGATTCAGCTATAGAAAACGAACAATTTATCTTAGTGTCCGAAAACTTGAGTTTTAAAACGATCTTAGAATGGGTTGCAGAAAGTCTTCAGAAAAAAGCACCAAAAACAGCATTAAAACCCTGGATGATATTTATTGGGTGGATGTATCAGAGCACTGCAAATTTACTATGGGGAGCAAAAAAACAGCTGTCAAAAAACGATTATAAATCTCTATTCATGCATTCTTATTACAGCAACGAGAAAATTATTGAGAAAACAGGTTTTTCTTTTACTCCGGTGAAAAATGTGATCCTAGAAACTGGAGCTTTATTTAAAACAGAAAAAAAGCTTTAATAATTAATATCTTCACTTTGCGGTTGCAAACCGAGGCTGTCAATTAAAATAGCTTCTGGAATTTTTAAACTATCTATATTTAAAGTGTCTTTTGTATCCAACAATCTTATGGAGTCTTCAATTCGCTGTTCTTCCTCACGAATGACCTCTAATTTAGCCTTCATACCTTCCAGATTTTGCTTCACTTTCTGATAAATTCCATCAAATTTATCATATTTTTTAGCATAATACGTTGTGCTTTCTGCCAATTGCAAACTATCGATTTTATATTTTGAATATAGATAGGTGTCCGGCTGAAGGCCTGTTTCTTCTAAAATTCGTTTATTATAATTCTTTGCAGAGTTTAATAAATTCAATTCTGTAAGCACCTCAACCATTTTATCTTCAGATATTAAATTATCCGGTTTTTTGACCTCCTCTATATTTTGGCAGGAGCTCAAGAAACAAGCAATTATAAATACCTTTAAAAATTTCATATTTCTACTATCTATCGAATGTTAACTGTTCTGCTACCTGAGTAAAAGGCATGAATTTGAAGTTATTATACACCAAATTACCATTTACAAAGGTATGGGTAACTCTAGATTTAAAAGTAACTCCCTCAAAAGGAGACCAGCCACATTTATATACTGTATTACTTGGTTGTACAGCCCAAGGAGCATTAAGGTCGATTAAAACAAGATCTGCTTTATAACCTTCTCTAATAAAGCCTCTTTTTTCAATTTGAAATAAGATTGCCGGGTTATGGCACATTTTTTCAACTATCTTTTCAAGACTTATCTTTTCCTGATGATGCATTTGCAACATTGCCGGAAGTGCATGCTGTACTAAAGGACCTCCACTTGGAGCTTTTGTATACACATTTTTCTTTTCTTCCTTTGTATGAGGTGCGTGATCTGTAGCGATTACATCTATTTGATCATCTAATAATGCTTTTAATAAAGCATCTTGATCTTTCTTCGTTTTAACGGCCGGATTCCATTTTATAAATGTTCCTTTCTTCTGATAATCTGAATCGTTAAACCAAAGGTGATGTACACAAACCTCGGCAGTGATCTTTTTGTCTTTTAAAGGCAATTTATTGCTGAACAATTTTACCTCTTTCGCAGTAGAAAGATGAAAAACGTGCAATCTAGCTCCGGTTTTCTTAGCTAGCGCTACCGCTTTAGATGAAGAAATATAACAAGCCTCTTCACTTCTAATTTTAGGATGTAATTCTATAGGAATATCTTCTCCATAACGCTCGATACATTCAGCTAAATTCTTTTGAATTGTCGCTTCGTCTTCACAATGAACGGCGATCATTAAAGGCGATTTTAAAAAGATTTGCTCCAATACTTTGGCGTCGTCTACCAACATATTTCCTGTAGAAGAGCCCAAAAATAATTTTAGAGCAGCAGTAGTTTTAGGGTCTACCTTTAAAATTTCCTCCAAATTATCGTTGGTACCACCAAACATAAAAGAATAGTTAGCATATGAAGAATTCTTGGCTAAATCGAATTTCTCCTGTAACTTTTCTATGGTTGTAGTCTGCGGATTGGTATTTGGCATTTCTATATAAGAAGTGATTCCTCCGGCAATTGCAGCGCGAGATCCCATTTCAATAGTTTCCTTATGTGTTAATCCCGGTTCTCTAAAATGCACCTGATCATCTATAATACCCGGAATAAGATAATTCCCTTCTGCATCGATCATCGTTAAATCCGGATATTTAGCACTAATGCTATCGGCTATTTCAACGATAATCCCATTTTCAATAAATACGTCTCCCTCTATAATTGTCCCTTCATTGACAATTCGTGCGTTTTTAATTAAAACCTTCTTCATTATTTTGATGCCTTATTAAAAAGACTTTTTAATTTCATATTAATTACTCCAAAAACAGCTTCAGAAATAATTCCTCCACTCATTTTAGAACTCCCCTTTGTTCTGTCGGTAAAAATTACCGGAATTTCTTTAATGTCGAAATTTTGTAGATATGCTTTAAATTTCATCTCTATTTGAAACGCATACCCTACAAATTGAATTTTATCCAGATCTATACTTTCTAAAACAGTTCTTTTGTAACAAACAAAACCCGCAGTGGTATCATGAATGTTCATCCCCGTGATAAACCGAACATATTTTGAAGCCAGCCACGAAAGTAACACCCTACTCATTGGCCAGTTAATTACATTCACACCTGTTACATATCTGGAACCAATAGAAAGATCTGCACCATTCTTCTCACAGGTATTATATAGCCGAATGAGATCGTTCGGGTTGTGTGAAAAATCGGCATCCATTTCAAAAACATATTCATACTTATGAGCCAATGCCCATTTAAAACCATGTATATATGCTGTTCCTAATCCTTGTTTTCCCTGTCTTTCCTCTAAAAACAACAAGCCAAAATATTCGGCTTGAAGTTCTTTAACCTTATCAGCAGTTCGGTCTGGAGAGTTATCATCTACCACCAAAATATGAAATTTACGCTGCAAGGAAAATATATTCCTAATCAAGCGTTCTATATTTTCAATTTCGTTAAAGGTGGGTATAATGATTATCCCATTAGACATGCCAGAAATTTTGGGCAAATGTAACCATTTTTGTCCTTTTCAGGTTTAATTTTACTTTCAACTTTAGCAGTATTAATTATACATTTGTAAAAATTTGTAATTGGAAGCAATAGAACGATATATTACCTCAAACGACTTACTTACAATTATTATTCTACTGGTGCTATTATTATTAACGCTTGCTAAAGTGTTATTTAACAATAGATTCGAAGATTTCACATCGCTTGCAGCAACAGAAAAATTTTTGGTGATAAAATCCAAAGAGTATAAACTCTTATTTGGTTTTAATATTTTAATGCTAACAGTACATGTTTTAAGTGTTTCTCTATTCGTTTTTTTAACATTTAGGATCTTTGAAGTACAGTTTTTAGATAATTCAGGGAATTTATTACTGCGAATAATCACCGCTTACAGTTTTATTACTTTATTAAAGATTACCGTAGAAAAAATTATTGCTAACGTATTTGACATAGATGAAATAATAGATACTTATATTTTCCAGAGACAGACTTATCTTAATTTTATCTCCCTGATTATCTTTGGATTATCTCTATTTCTTGTATATAGCGATATACCTAGAATGCCGCTTTTTTATCTGATTTTTTCGCTTTTAATTATCGCTCTTTCCTACACCCTGTATGCGATTGTTAAAAAAAAACCTCAGACTAATCTCTCGCTTTTCTTTCTATTTTATTTTGTACATTTGCGCTCTCGAAATTGCTCCCTATGTTATTTTGTATAAGCTAATTATGAAGCACTAGGAATTCTAAAATTTATAAGTATATGAAAGTGAAAACAATTTTAATATCTCAACCAGAGCCTAAAATAGAGAATTCACCCTATTTTGAGTTGGAGGAAAAGCAACGAGTAAAAATTGATTTCATACCATTTATTCACGTTGAAGGGGTAAACTCCAAAGATATTAGGCAACAAAAAATAGATCTTACTAAGTATACTGCGATCATTTTAACAAGTAGAAATGCGGTGGATCACTTTTTTAGAATAGCAGATGAAATGCGCTTTAAAGTGCCGGACACGCTTAAATATTTTTGTTTAAGTGAGGCTGTTGCATATTATTTACAGAAGTATGTAGTATACAGAAAGCGAAAAATATATGTTGGAAAGCGCACATTCTCTGAGCTGTCTCCGTATATTAAAAAATATAAGACCGAAAAATTTCTTTTACCGGCCTCAGACATGTTGAAGCCAGATGTGCCTAAAATACTTAACAAATTAGGTGTAGACTGGAAAGAAGCAGTCTTTTATAAAACTGTAGTGAGTGATCTTTCACATTTAAGACATGTTACTTATGATATCCTTGTGTTCTTTAGCCCAAGTGGAATAAAGTCGTTGTTTGAAAACTTCCCTGATTTCGAGCAAAAAGACACAAAAATTGCAGTTTTTGGAAATACGACAATTAAGGCAGCAAAAGAACACGGTTTGGTATGCAATATAAAAGCTCCAACTCCGGAAACTCCATCTATGACGATGCGCTTCAGAAATATATAAAAGAAGCTAACAAGAAATAAACAGCTTTTTTCACAATTAATAAAGCCAGATAAATTAAAATTTATCTGGCTTTTACTTTTCAAATATCAGTCATTTTAAAAAGAGGCTACCTCAGAACTAACAAAATCAACAACTAAAAAACCCGATAAATCCTTAAAATTTATCGGGTTTCAAATATATTATTTAATGCTTACTACACTAAAGGCCCTCCAGAAAGGATTTCTTTATTAGCATTATCTTCAAATTTCATGAAATTCTTTTT
>NZ_AJLT01000029.1 GCF_000258765.1 Gillisia marina | reverse complement strand
TTAATTTAGACGGGTTTTTAAGTCGCGAATTAAATATAAAAATATATTAATCGTGGATCAAACGAACTTGAGCAGCCGTTAGTCCTTTTCTTCCTTCTTCTTCAACGTACTCAACTTTGTCGCCTTCATTTAAAGACTCTCCATTAAGACCTGTAACGTGAACAAAGATATCTCTTCCTGTGTCATCGTTAGTGATGAATCCGTAACCTTTAGACTCATTGAAAAATTTAACTGTACCTTCCATTGTAATAAAATAAAAATTAATAAAGAACAAACTTACATAATATAATTTATCCTTTTTACTCAATTAAGAATATTTTTTACCATTATTAATTATAAGTCCTTCAGTCCCTGCGATTGTCGCGCATTTTATCCATGTTTTCTTTTGTAAGGGTGTAGTCGCTTAATTTTTTTCCATTCCACCGAACGTATAAGAAGATGGGCATCAGTACAAAAGCACTTGCAAGCACTGCAATTCCAATAATTCTATCCCCTAGTAGCATATTATCATTTAATCTATAATAAAACCCAATTCCAATGGCAATAAGTATAGAGATCGCCAGTATTTTAATAACTAATTTCATTGTTTAAACGGTTACTTCAATTAATTTCTGTCTATAAGCGGTGAGTAATTTAGATTTGGATACAAAGCCAATATATTTATCATTTTCTATCACCGGTAAATTCCATGCTTCACTTTCCTGAAATTTTCTCATTATATCCTGCATTCGGTCTTTTCTGATATCAATTATTTCCGGGGCGCGTTGCATGAGTTCCTGAACAGTCACTTTATCATACAAATCCCTATCAAACATAATTGGACGGATATCATCTAATAATATAATGCCAACGAAACGACTTTTATTATCCAATACAGGATACAAATTTCGGGAAGATTTTGTAACTCCTTTATGGATTACATCGCCTAAGGTCATATCCATCCGGAGTTTTATAAAATTAGTTTCAATTAGCCTTTTAATATTCATCAACGTAAGCACAGCTTTATCTTTGTCATGCGTTAGAAGCTCACCTTTCAATGCCAATTCCATAGTGTAAACCGAGTGTGGCTGAAATTGATTGGTGATCATATAGGAAATCGTTGCAGTGATCATTAAAGGTACAAAAAGTCCATATCCTCCGGTAAGTTCTGCAATTAAGAAAATAGCTGTAAGTGGCGCATGTAGTACTCCTGCCATTAAGCCAGCCATACCAACTAAAGTAAAACTACTCACCGAAATGGGGTTTTTTAGAATCCCTAAATTATTTACGATTAGTGCAAAACCATGTCCCATGGCACTACCCATAAAAAGAACAGGTGCGAATATTCCTCCAACGCCACCAGCTCCAAATGTAAGAGAGGTAGCTACAATCTTAAAAATCACTAGTCCGGCTAAAAGCGCAATCACTACCCAAATATTGTCCAAGTATGCATTAAAAAGATTGGTGCCTAAGGCTTGAAGATAATTTTCAGTCAGTAAATTATTTATAACATTATAGCCTTCCCCATAAAGCGGAGGAATCATAAAAACGAGTATTCCAAGGCCAATCCCTCCTATTAAAAGCCTTCTCATTGGGGAGCCTATTTTTTTGAAAAGCTCATTTATTTTAAAATAGACGCTTGTAAAATACATTGAACATAAAGCGGCTAGAATTCCAAGAATTATATAAAAAGGCACTTCAGAAATAAGGAATTTATCTTTTAGCTGAAAGGGTAAAATGATATCTGATCCAAAGAAGAAATAGGAGGTGAGTATTGCTGAAACCGAAGCTATAAGCAATGGCAGCATGGAAACTAAAGTAAGATCTAAACTAAAGACTTCAATCGCAAAAATTATTGCTGCAATTGGAGCTTTAAAGATAGATGACATAGCTCCAGCCGCAGCACAACCAATTAACAAAGTGCGATGCGTCTGATTCATTTGGAATATTCGTGCAATATTAGATCCCAAAGAGGCTCCGGTTGCAACAGTTGGTCCTTCCAGTCCTACAGATCCACCAAAACCTACCGTTATTGGTGCCGTAATTAAAGAGGCATACATCTGGAAAGGTTTCATGAGCCCTTTTCTCTTGGAAATAGCATACAGCGTAGAAGGTATTCCGTGGCCAATCTTCTTTTTTAAGCCATATTTTAAGATAGCGTACGTTAGCGCAAGTCCAATTAATGGGAAAATGAAATAAAATGCATGGTGTACATTCGATATTAGTTTTCCTTCTAATAATTCCTGAATAAAGTGCGTAAGGTTTTTAATCAATACGGCCCCCAATCCACTGGCAAGTCCAATAAGAGCACTAAGAATTAAAATAAATTGATGTTGGGTAAGATTATTAGTCTTCCAAAGCAGGAATTTTTGAAAACCGGGTTTAGCTCGTGTAAACATCGAAGATGCTAATATTATTGAACAGTGAAAACGGTATTACTAATATATCAACTTAAAACCGATTGTGCCTATAAGTGCTTTGCACCCTACTTAAACCAGTTTCAGAAACCAAAAAAAATCAAAAATTAGGGGTTATTCCGTCACTTTTAAGTGCAACTCTGTAAGTTGCGTGTCATCTAATTTTGAAGGAGCATCTATCATAATATCTCTTCCCGAATTGTTCTTTGGGAATGCGATATAATCTCTAATAGTCTCATGTCCTCCCAAAATTGCAACCAACCTGTCAAATCCAAAAGCGATTCCTCCATGTGGTGGTGCACCATATTGAAATGCATCCATTAGGAACCCAAATTGAGCTTTGGCTTCTTCAGGAGTAAATCCTAAATAATCGAACATCATGGCTTGGGTTGCTTTGTCGTGAATACGAATTGAACCTCCACCAATTTCATTTCCATTCATCACCAAATCATAAGCATTTGCTCTTACTTTCCCTGGATCGGTAGCTAAAAGCTGAATATCTTCTGGCTTAGGAGAAGTAAAAGGGTGGTGCATTGCGTGATATCTCTTGGTTTCTTCATCCCACTCTAAAAGAGGAAAATCTACTACCCATAATGGAGCAAACACTTTAGGATCTCTCAATCCAAGTTCCGTAGCTAAATGCATTCTTAATGCGCTTAACTGTGTTCTAGTACTATCAGCATCTCCAGACATTACTAAAATAAGATCTCCGGGATTGGCTCCGGTTTCTTTTGCCCAAACTTTTAGATCTTCTTCAGAATAGAATTTATCTACTGAAGATTTTAGGCTTCCATCTTCATTGTATTTTGCCCAAACCATTCCGTTTGCACCAACCTGTGGACGTTTCACCCATTCGATAAGCTTATCGATCCGTTTTCTTGTATAAGAAGCGGCTCCGGGAACTGCAATTCCAACAATAAGTTCTTGCTGATCGAACACATTGAAACCTTTATTTTTCGCAAGATCATTCAATTCTGAAAACTCCATCCCAAAACGAATGTCCGGTTTGTCGTTTCCATATTTTTTCATGGCATCGGCATAGGTCATTCTTGGAAAATCACCTATTTCAACACCTTTAATTTCTTTAAGTAAATGGCGTGTTAATCCTTCAAAAATATTCAGGATATCTTCTTGCTCTACAAATGCCATTTCGCAGTCAATCTGTGTAAATTCCGGCTGTCTGTCTGCTCTAAGGTCTTCATCCCTAAAACATTTTACTATCTGGAAGTATTTGTCCATTCCGCCAACCATCAACAATTGTTTAAAGGTTTGCGGAGATTGTGGTAAGGCGTAAAATTGCCCTTCATTCATTCTGCTTGGTACCACAAAATCACGAGCTCCTTCCGGAGTAGATTTTATAAGATACGGAGTTTCCACTTCAATAAATCCTTCTTCAGAAAGGTAATTTCTCACCTTCATTCCCACTTGATGACGAAACATTAAATTCTCTTTCACTGGATTTCTACGAATATCCAAATAGCGATATTTCATACGAAGCTCTTCGCCACCATCGGTTTCATTTTCAATAGTAAAAGGAGGCGTTAAGGAAGCGTTCAATATTTCCAACTCAGAAACCAAAATTTCAATATCTCCAGTAGGAAGTTGCGGATTTTTAGATTCGCGCTCGATCACCTTTCCGGTCACCTGAATTACAAATTCACGTCCAAGTTGTGCAGCTTTTTCCATCATTTCTGAAGAAGTGCGTTCTTCATCAAAAATAAGTTGCGTCACCCCGTAGCGATCTCTAAGATCTACCCAGATCATAAACCTTTATTTCGGGTCTTTTGAACCCATCCGGATAAGGTAACTTCCTGGTTGATATGAGATTCTCTTAATTCTCCACAAGTATGACTTCTATACATAACGCACTATTGAAATTTGGTTTGCAAAAGTAAGAAGATTAAGTGTTACACTGAAGAATTGAGACATAAAAAAAACCTTTCAGCTTTTAATGGCTGAAAGGTTTTTATAGCATTCTAGAAATAATATTTATTCAGCTATTTCTACAGTTTCGAATTCTTCTTTTTGTACAACAACTTCTTCCGTAGTTTTTTTAGAATGTACCCACATTTTAATTCTCATTGCTATATAGAATAAGATTGGTACAATAATCAATGTTAAGAAGGTTGCTACCATAAGTCCGTAGATCACTGTCCAAGCCAATGGCCCCCAGAAAATCACATTATCTCCTCCAAAATAAATGTTCGCGTCGAACTCACTAAACAACTTGAAGAAATCTATATTCAAACCTATCGCTAGTGGTATCAATCCTAAGATTGTAGTAATTGCAGTAAGCAATACCGGTCTTAAACGGGCTTTACCTGCCTGAATAATAGTTTTAAGCAACTGGTCTTTATCTAAATACTCATCTTCTCGTAAACCTAGCACAAGTTTTTTTCTATCTATAAGTAATTGGGCATAATCGAGCAATACCACTCCATTATTCACCACAATACCTGCCAGAGAGATAATTCCCATCATCGTCATCATAATCACGAATGGCGCTCCGGAAATAACAATTCCGCCAAATACTCCTATCAAACTCAAGAAGATCGCGATCATTATAATTAATGGTTTAGAGATCGAGTTAAATTGGAAGATCAGGATAAGGAAGATCAAACCGAGTCCGCTAAAAAATGCTCCCATCAGGAAGGATTGCTGCTTGTTTTGCTCCTCAATTTGCCCTGTATAATCTACTTTGATATCTTCTGGAAGCCCTTCGAAACCTCTCATTTCATTCTGAACCTGAGCTACAACTGCGCCGGCATCTGTATAACCGGGAGCCAAAGCAGAATAAACTGTTACAACACGACGCGTATCTCTATGCTTAATAGCGCTAAACCCAGAACTGTTCTTTTTAGAAGTCACCGCTGAAACAGGTATTTCACGTAACTGCCCGGTATTTGTTCTAAAGGTCATAGACTGATTGAAAAGTGCGCTTGTATTGTATCTACTCGCTTCGTTGAATCTTACATAAATATCGTAATCTTCCCCAGCTTCTTTGTAAACTCCAGCTTTTGTTCCGAAGATTGAATTACGAAGTTGCTGTCCAACTTGTCCGGCATTAACGCCTAGCTCTCCAGCTTTTTCTCTGTCGATAATCACCTGCATTGCAGGCTTATCTTTATTCACATCGATCTTCAATTCATCGATTGCCGCAATGTTTTTACTATTGATAAACTCCCGCATTTTCTCTGCAGTTGCAATCAATTCGTTATAATCTTCACCTTCTAATTCAATATTAATTGGAGCACCTGCAGGAGGACCATTTTGATCCTTTTCAACAGAAATCAGTACTCCAGGATAGATTCCAACTAATGCTTCCTGTACTTTTTGACGCAACAACTCACTATCTGCTCCTTTTCGGAATTTATACTCCCTCATGGATGCGGTGATCTTCCCTTTATGAGGCATCTCTGCGGCAGAACCTCCATCTGTTTGTGGATTTCCTGCACCTTCCCCAACTTGGGAAACTGCACTTTCTACTAAGAAATTAGTTCCATCCTCTATATATTCAGGATCGTTTATAACCTTGTAAACCTTTTCTTCAATCTCTTTAGTGATCGCATTGGTTTTTTCTATATCTGTTCCTTGTGGATATTCTATATAAACAATGATCTGGTTTGGTTTGTTATCCGGGAAAAACTCCACTTTTGTACGTTGTGCTCCCAATGATGCTCCAAAGGCCATAAAGGCAATAAATAGCAACAAGAAAGTAGCTCCCACGATCCAATATGGACGTTTCTTTTTGAATGATGAGGTTAATTTCCCCTCATACCAGTTCTCTAATTTCACCAAAGATTTATTCTGAAATCTATTTGCCATTTTTCTTAGTAACAAGCGATACACCCACATCATAATAGCTGTAAAGATCATTACCGTACCTAAAGCCCTGTATTCTCCACCAAATATGAAAATTAACAGACCGATACCGGCAACAATGGAAGATATTCTAATGATTCTTTTTCTTGGCTGATTTCTATCTTCAGTAGTCATAAATTGAGACACCAACACAGAGTTAAAGAATATGGCTACAAATAGGGAAGATCCTAACACCACCGAAAGTGTGATGGGGAAATAGATCATAAATTGTCCCATTACTCCGGGCCACAGTCCTAAAGGAATAAATGCAGCTACTGTTGTTGCGGTAGATATAATAATAGGAAGTGCAATTTCTCCAATTCCTTCTTTCGCTGCTTCAATCCTGCTCATACCTTCTTCATCCATCAAACGATACACGTTCTCCACAACTACAATTCCGTTATCCACCAACATCCCGAGTCCCATAATTAACCCAAATAGGATCATCGTGTTCATGGTATATCCAAGCTGATTGAGAATCATTAAAGACATAAACATCGACATAGGAATTGCAAACCCAACAAAAAGGGCATTTTTGAATCCTAAAAAGAACATCAAAACGGTAACCACCAGAATAATCCCAAAGATGATGTTGTTTACAAGATCGTCTACTTGCCCGATGGTTTTGGAGGACTGATCGTTTGTAATAGTTATCTTAAGATTGGAAGGAAAAACATTCTCTTTTGCATCTTTTACAATGAGTTCTATTTGTTCTGCCGCAGCAACCATGTTCTTACCTGCACGTTTCTTTACATCCAGCATCACTACGCGATCCCCAAATTCTCGCGCATAGGTAGTTCTGTCTTTTTCTTTAAATGAAATTGTAGCTAGATCCTTTAGATAGACATTATTCCCATTGTCAGATTTCACAACGAAATTTTCCAGATCTTCCGGATTGTGTATTTCTCCGATAATTCTAATAGTCCTTCGTTGTCCACTGGCAATAAAATTTCCTGCAGACATCGTCATATTCCCATTACTAATGGCGCTTGTAATATCTTGAAAACTCACTGAAGAAGCCATCATTTTATAGATATCTACAGCAACTTCAATTTCTTTTTCCTGTGCACCACGAATATCTACTTTCTTGATCTCCGGAAGGTTTTCTATTTCATCTTGAAGATATTCTCCAAATTCCTTCAGTTTTGTAACTGGATAATCTCCCGAGATATTGATATTTAGAATTGGAATTTCTTCAGACATGCTCAGCTCGAAAACATTAGGCTCTACTTTCGCGCCGTTAAATGTTGGCCAGTCTTCGCCGGAAGTTTCAGAATCTATTTCATCCTTCACTTTTTGTTTAGCAAGTTCTACAGGGATATCCTCATCAAACTCTATTACGATCATCGAATAATCCTCCTGAGAGGTAGAAGTAATCTCCACCACACTACTCACAGTTTTCAGCTTGTCCTCTAACGGATTTGTTATCAATTTCTCGATATCTTCCGCAGTGTTCCCGGGAAAAAGAGAGCTTACATAGATTTTGGTTTCCTGAATTTCCGGGAAACTTTCTCTTGGCATCGTGAAATATGCAGAGATCCCAAGGAAAAGAATCAAGATCATCCCCATATAAATGGTAGTCTTATTCTTTATTGCCCAAGAAGACATTTTAAATTCCTTCTCGATATTTTTTTGCTTTTTTGCCATCACGTATTCTTAGTAAGTTATAATCTTTACTGTTTGACCATCTTTCACACTTCGAGCACCTTCCTCGATAATTGCATCTCCATCCTTAAGTCCTTCTAAAACCTCAATTACATCTCCTTGTGTTTTTCCGGTTTTAATAAATGTTTGTTTGGCTATCGCTTTTTTATCCTTAATACTATCTAAAATATAGATGTATTGTTCCCCTTCAGCATTTTCTGAAATAATGCTTTGCGGGATCATTAAAGCTTTGTCGTTGGTGTAATCATTTATTTTTAATCGAGCCGTTAAATTAGGCTTGATCATTTTTTCCTTATTCGGAACTTCAATTTCTGCATTGAAGGTTCTGTTGTCCGGGTTTATGAAGCTTCCGGTTTGTCTAATTTTTGTTTCTACAGTTTTTCCTAAAACAGGGAATGTTACTTCAACATTTTTACCTTCTACCACATCTGCGATATAGCTTTCCGGAACATCTGTTGTTATATACATATCGCTAAGATTCACAATACGTAAGATTGGAGTTTGTCCAGGGGAAACCACGCTTCCCTGCTCGGTAATTATATCGTCTATAGTTCCAGAAAAAGGTGCCGTCACGGTAGATTTAGATAACTGACTCTTCATTTGGTTCACCGCACTTTGCTGTGCTTCATAATTGGACTTTGCCTGTAAATATTGAATTTCGCTTCCAATCTTTTGTTCCCACAAGCGTTGTTGGCGCTCAAAGGTAGTTTTAGCAAGATCTGCCTGAATTTGTAATTGTGCTACTTGTTGGCTCATTCCGCCATCGTCTATTCTCGCAAGCAATTGACCTTTAGAAACTTTCTGACCTTCTTTTACATAAACTTGTTGTAAAATCCCGCCCATTTCGGCATTTATTACCACATTTTGTTTGGTCTCTACACTTCCTTGAAGCTCTAAAAAGTGATTAAAAACTTCAGATTTTGCAGTAAAGGTGGTAATTAATGGAACATTCTTTTCAGGATTAAGTTCAGCCAGTTTATTGTCTAACACCTTTAGCTTGGTATGAATTTCCTGTTGTTCTGTGGTCAATTCATCTCTTTTTTTCTGAATGGTTTCGATATCGTTAGATTCTAGTACCGCTTCCATCGAATTTTTATTGTCTTCTCCACAAGCGATAAGAAGTAGGGATAATGTTGATATGTATAATAACTTTTTCATGTTCTTAAAATTGAAGAGATTTTTAATTTTCTTTTGAATATTTAGTGGTGTCCAATAAGTTTTCTATTGCTGTTTTTGTAGTAACAACTTCCAACATTGCTTGAAGGTATTCTTGTTGTGCTCTATATAGTTGTTGTTGTGCTTCGTTTAACTCGAAACTGGAAGACAATCCTTCTAAAAACTTAACCTGATTTTTGTTTTCAATACGCTCTGCAAGATCCAAGCTTTTCCCTTTATTAGCATAATTCTCCAAGCTAAATTCATAATCGTTCTTTGCAGACTGTATTTCTAATTCTACTTGATTTTTAGTTAACTCCAGTTGAAGTTTAGACTGCTCATATTGAATTTGCTTTTGCGCAGTTCTGGCGCTTCTTAATCCACTACTAAAAATAGGCACATTTAAGCTTAGTCCCAATACAGATTGATCAAAATATACTTGATTATTGGTAAAAAAACTGAAAGTATCACTATTGGCCTGAGCTCCATAATTTACAAAAGCCGACAGCGTTGGAAGGGCTTTACTTTTTTCAAGTTTTACCAAAATCTCTGCTTGGTTGCTTTGATCTTGTGCTAACCTGAAATCTATATTATCTTCAATAGGAATTTGTTTATTCAATAATTGTAGGTCGAAATTATCTGTGCTTAGCTGCTCTAGATTATCTACTGCTACAATTTGAGTAGCCACCGGAATACCCATGCTTAATTTTAGCATATCGTATGCGATCCCTTCCATTCGTTGAGCATTATTCAAACTTGTTTCTAAGCCCAGCAATGTGATCTCCAATTGTTCTACAGACTCTTCCTCGATTAAGCCATTCTCATAAGTGACTTTAGTGTCATTATAATTCTTCTGAATGGTCTCTAAGTTTCTTTTTGAAATCTCAACACTTTCCCTAGCCAGCAGCACATTCCCGTAGGCGTCAGTAATTGTTTGTTTTACTACAAGGTCTGTTTTTACTTTCGCATTTTCTGAGATTTGTAATAAGGTTTTTGCAGATTGCACACCTACTATATAGGAGCCATCAAATATCAACTGATTCCAGGTTGCAGTGGCGGTTAAATTTTGTTTGGTTCCAAAAGTTACAGGCACGAAAGTTCCCGGATCTCCGCCGGCAATTTCTCCTGGCAATAAAGTAACCGGTTGTTCTAAATTGTTTCTATATTCGGCATTCCCACTTATTTGCGGTAATCCTTGAGCTATGATTTCCCATTTTTGCTTTAATGCAATAGCTACATCTTTACTGGCAATTTCTGAATTGTAGCTGTTTTCCAATCCGTAAGCAATGGCTTCTTCCAGTGTATAGGATTGCACAGAATTGATTTCTACATCTTGTGCGTATATTAAAGCTGGAAATGCTAGAAAGAATGTTAAAATAATCTTTTTCATTACTTGTCTTCGGGTGTTTTATTGATAAATTTATTCAGGGTTTTTAAGCCTTTTTCTGTTACTATGGCACGTAAATGATATTCAAGATAATTTTCCATTAATTCCAGAATTGGAAATTCTTCTGTAGGAAAAAGATCGTTATCCTTAATCCCTGTGATCCCAACAAAATAGATTCTGGAAATAAAGGAAACAGGGATGTTTTCCCTGTAAACTTCGGTTTCTATCCCTCTATTTAAATTATCCACAACACATTCTTGCATTACTTCAAATTGCTTGTTCTTTAAAACCGCTGCTATTTTGGGATAATACTTATTTAGTTGATATTGCGGCGAAGAACGTTCATTGTTTAAATGCTTCATCGCAAAATTCTTTATTTCGAAGGTTTCTTCAATTACGTTTAGCTTTTTAGCACTAATACAACCAATCCCTGTAGAAATAGTTTCAAAGATATAAAGCGCTGCAGCTTCTACTAATTTCGTTTTTGTAGAGAAGTGTGTATAAATGGTCTTTTTAGATATTCCCATTTCTGTGGCAATATCATCCATCGTCACACTTTTAAATCCGAAATTTAAAAATAGCTCAACAGCTTTATGTAAAATTTTCTCTTGCACGCTTGTTATAAATTTTCGGCAAAAATACACCAAGGAAACTTTAAAAACAAAAAAAGTTTCCAAAGTTTAATAGATATTTAACCAAGGCTTAAGTTTAGAATATGTTCTCAATTATGGTATTTTAGCCGAAAATTTTGCGAATGCACACTATTTCTGAATATAGAGAAGCTTTTATCGAGTATTTAAATTTGAAAGTAGAGACTAAAGAGCCTAAAAATCTTTACGAACCTATTACCTATATACTAAATCTTGGTGGGAAAAGGTTACGTCCCGTTCTTGTGCTTATGAGTGCTGAAATATTTGACACTCCTTTTGAAAAAGCGTTAGATGCGGCATTGGCGATAGAAGTGTTTCATAATTTTTCTTTGGTGCATGACGATATTATGGATGATGCTCCATTAAGAAGAGGGAAGGCGACTGTACATGAAAAGTGGGATTTAAACACCGGGATACTTTCCGGGGATGCGATGCTAATTAATGCATATCAGTTATTCGAAAATTATGAGGGTATAATTTTCAAGGAGTTAGCCCAATTATTTACCACAACGGCCATTCAGGTTTGCGAAGGGCAGCAATACGATATAGATTTTGAGAGTAGGGATGATGTAGAGATAGAAGATTATCTTAAAATGATAGAATACAAAACTGCTGTTTTAGTAGGTGCTTCTTTGCAAATGGGCGCTATTGTAGCAGGAACTTCTGAGGAGTGTAAAAAAGCGGTATATCAATACGGTAGGTTGCTAGGAATTGCATTTCAGCTACAAGACGATTATTTAGATGCGTTTGGTGATCCAAAAACTTTTGGAAAACAAGTAGGCGGTGATATTATAGAAAATAAGAAGACCTTTTTGTATTTAAAAGCTTTAGAAAATTCTGGGAAATTAACTTCTAATAATTTAGAGGATCTTTATTCTATTAATCCTATGGATGCCAGTGGAAAGATAGAAGCTGTGAAAATAATTTTCGAAGAAAGTGGAGCCGCAGAACTTACAAGAAAAGAAATCTCAAAATATACAAATGAAGCTTTCGAGGTCTTGGATCAAATAGACTTGCCAGAGAACAAAAAAGCATTGTTAAGGCAGTTTGGTTCTTCTCTTATGGATCGTAAGGTTTAAAAATAGACACTCACAAATGGCATAAAAGCATTGCTGTAAAAACTTTTGTCTTCATCGTGCAAAAGATCATATCGAATTCCGGCAACAACATTTCCAGTTCTATAGCCAATTCCTGTCCATAGTGCGGGAACCCAATAGCGCTCTTCTACATTTGCTCCATCAAATTCAAATTTCCTATGAATATTTAATTCTTGAAATTCTGCTGAAAGTTGGAGAAAACGCACAGGTCTTATTAAGGTAAGCACACTTCCGCCAAGACTAGTTGCCTTAAATTGATTCTGTTTAGCGTAAGCGGCACTCAATCCTACCCCGGCTGAAACAATCTCATTAAAATCGTAAACTGCAGAAGGCGCAAGGATACCCGTAAATTGATTGTTACCAAAACTCAAACCTAAGCTACCACCAAATCTTACTGAATCCCAAAATTTCGCATCAATTCGATCTGTAGTTGTTTTTTCTTGTGCTGAAAGATTATTAGAACAAAAAAGAGCGATGAAAAGGCAGCAAAAAACCAAATACTTGATACCGTGGAAGTTTTTAAACATGTTAAAATTCTTATAAGATGAAGGATAAATATAAGTATTTCTATAAGCTATAAATTCTAAAAATTGTATTTTTGCTTTGTTTTAATATAAAAGAAACATTAGTTTCCACTTATGGACAAATTTTCATTTCTAAACGCTGCACCAACAGCCTACTTCGCAAATCTTTACGATCAGTATTTACAAAACCCAGATAGTGTAGAACCTAGCTGGCGAGCTTTCTTTCAAGGTTTCGACTTTGGAATGGAGCAAAACGGGGAGCTTCCGGAAGGATCTCATCAAGAAAATGGGGCTGCACCGCAAGCATTAAATACTTCAGAAATTCCTGATAATATAAAAAAAGAGTTTCAGGTAATAAGATTAATAGACGGCTATAGAACTCGAGGACATTTATTTACAAAAACGAATCCGGTTAGAGAGCGTAGAAAATATGTGCCGACTTTAGCTTTGGAGAATTTCGGATTAACATCAGAAGATCTTGAAAAAACATTTAGTGCAGGTGAAATTATTGGAATTGGAACGACAACTCTAAAAGAGATTGTAGGTCATTTAGAATCAATTTATTGCCAATCTATTGGGATAGAATATATGTATATTCGAAAGCCTGAGGAGATTGAATGGATTCAGAATAAATTAAATATCAACGATAATCAGCCAAATTTCACGGATGCTGAAAAAAAGAATATTCTTTCTAAATTAAACAATGCGGTTTCTTTTGAAAGTTTTCTTCATACTAAATATGTAGGACAAAAGCGATTTTCTCTTGAAGGAAACGAGAGTTTGATCCCAGCTTTGGATACTATTATAGAAAAAGCTGCCGATCTTGGTGTGAAAGATTTCGTAATGGGAATGGCTCACCGTGGAAGATTGAATACGCTTACCAATATCTTCGGAAAAAGCGCGAAAGATATCTTTAGCGAGTTTGACGGAAAAGATTATGAACAGGATATTTTTGATGGAGATGTAAAATATCACTTAGGGTGGACAAGTTGTAGAACTACTACAAGTGGTAAAGAAATAAATATAAATATTGCGCCAAACCCTTCTCACTTAGAGACGGTAGGTGCGGTTGTGGAAGGTATTTCCAGAGCAAAACAAGATAGAAGATATAAGGACGATTTTTCTAAGGTGTTACCTATTATCGTGCATGGAGATGCGGCTATCGCTGGTCAAGGACTGGTTTATGAGTTGGTTCAGATGGCACAATTGGAAGGTTATAAAACAGCCGGAACTATACATATAGTAGTAAACAACCAGATTGGATTTACTACAAATTACTTAGATGGACGTTCTTCAACCTACTGTACAGATGTTGGAAAAGTTACCTTATCGCCTGTATTGCATGTAAATGCAGATGATGCAGAAGCGGTGGTTCATGCAGTTCTTTTTGCATTGGATTTTAGAATGCAATTTAAAAGAGATGTCTTTATAGATCTATTAGGATATAGAAAGTACGGACACAATGAAGGTGATGAGCCTAGATTTACGCAGCCTAAATTATACAAAGCAATTGCGAAGCATGAGAATCCGAGAGATATTTATGCGGAGAAGTTGGTGAAAAGTGGAATTATAGACGAGGGCTATGTTAAAAAGCTAGAAGAAGAGTACAAGGCAAAACTCGAAGAGGAATTAGAAGATTCCCGAAAAGAGGATACTACAAGAATTACTCCTTTCATGCAAGATGAATGGGAGGGCTATGAGAATGTACAGGAAGATGCAATGATGGCTCCTGTAGATACTACTATAGATATTAAAACGCTTGATGAGGTAGCAAAAGTGATTACAAAACTTCCGGGGGATAAGAAGTTCCTTAGAAAAATCGCTAAGCTAATCGAGGCTCGTGAAAAAATGTATTTTGAGACCAATCAACTGGATTGGGCAATGGCAGAACTACTTGCTTACGGAACTTTGATGACTGAAGGTTATAGTGTAAGAATGAGTGGGCAGGATGTAGAGAGAGGAACTTTTTCTCATAGACATGCCGTTGTAAAAGTAGAAGAAAGCGAAGAAGAAATCATACTTCACAATAATATTCCGGATAGAAAAGGGAGATTCAGTATATACAATTCCTTATTGTCAGAATATGGTGTGGTTGGATTCGATTATGGATATGCCATGGCAAGTCCGGATACCTTAACTATTTGGGAAGCTCAGTTTGGAGATTTCGTAAATGGTGCACAGATCATGATGGATCAGTATATTTCTGCAGCAGAAGATAAGTGGAAATTACAGAATGGATTGGTAATGCTATTGCCACATGGATATGAAGGGCAGGGAGCAGAGCATTCTTCAGGAAGAATGGAGCGTTTTCTTCAACTTTGTGCCACAGATAATATGTTTGTTGCAGATGTAACAACTCCTGCAAATATGTATCACCTGTTGAGAAGACAAATGAAGGTGAAATATAGAAAACCTCTAATTGTATTTACTCCAAAGAGTTTGCTTAGGCATCCAAAGGTGTTGTCTACAAAAGAGGAATTCGCAAATGGAACGTTCCAGACCGTGATAGATGATGCAACCGCGAAGGTGGAGAAAGTAAAGTCTTTGGTGTTCTGTACCGGGAAATTCTACTACGATCTTTTAGAAGCTCAAGAAGAGAATAAGCGGGATGATATTGCTTTAGTAAGAGTAGAACAGTTATTTCCATTACCAGAAAAGAAGATAAAAGAAGTAATGGCAAAATATAAAAATGCCGATGATATTGTTTGGGCTCAGGAAGAACCAAGAAATATGGGGGCGTATAGTTACTTATTATTGCATTATGATGAAGCGAAAAAAATTCAGAGTGTGTAGTAGAAAGTTCTATGGATCACCGGCAGCCGGTAGTTCAGTAAGATTTAAAAAACGACACGAAAAAGTAATTGCAAGTGTTTTCGATAAAACAATGGTTTAATCGATTACCAATACTAATAAATATAACACCCTTCTATAGTGATATGGAAGATTCAAAACAATAAAACAAAAGATCATGGCTTTAGAAATGAAAGTTCCTTCTCCGGGAGAATCTATTACAGAGGTAGAAATAGCTCAATGGCTAGTAGAAGATGGAGATTATGTTGAAAAAGATCAGCCTATTGCTGAAGTAGATAGCGACAAGGCAACCTTGGAACTTCCTGCTGAAGCTAGCGGAATAATTACACTAAAAGCTGAAGAGGGTGATGCTGTTGCCGTTGGTGCAGTTGTATGTCTTATAGATACAGATGCTGCAAAACCAGGTGGAGACGATAAAGCTGAAGCAAAATCTGACGATAAATCTGCAGAGAAGGAAGTAAAAGAGCAAAGAGAGGAAACTTCAACCAAAGCGAATAGCGATAAAGCTGAAGCTTTAACTCAAACGCCTTCTAAGCCTTCAACGCAATCTCAAGTACAGGACAAGAAAAGTTACGCCACCGGAACTCCATCTCCTTCAGCAAAGAAGATTTTGGATGAAAAAGGGATAGATTCTAAATCTGTTTCTGGATCTGGTCGTGATGGTAGAATCACTAAGGACGATGCTGTACAAGCTAAGGCTTCTATGGGAACTCCGGGTGCAGGAAAAAGAGGTGAAGAGCGCAAGAAAATGTCTATGCTTCGCAGAAAAGTTGCAGAGCGTTTAGTAAGTGTTAAAAATGAAACCGCAATGCTTACTACTTTTAACGAAGTAGATATGACGGCGATTTTCTCTTTGCGCAAACAGTATAAAGAAGAATTTAAGGATAAGCATGGAGTAGGATTAGGATTTATGTCCTTCTTTACCCTTGCAGTTGTTCGTGCCTTAGAATTGTATCCAGATGTAAACTCTATGATAGATGGAGATTTTCAAATAAAACACGATTATAAAGATATTAGCATCGCGGTATCCGGGCCAAAAGGCTTGATGGTTCCTGTAATGAGAAATGTAGAAAATATGGGCTTTAGGGCTGTAGAAGAAGATGTGAAGCGTCTTGCCTTAAGAGCTAGAGATGGAAATATTACTGTAGACGAAATGACTGGTGGTACTTTTACAATTACCAATGGTGGTGTCTTTGGATCTATGTTATCTACTCCTATATTAAACCCACCTCAAAGTGGAATTTTGGGAATGCATAATATTGTAGAAAGACCAGTTGCCATAGACGGGCATGTTGAGATTAGACCAATAATGTACGTGGCTCTTTCTTATGACCATAGAGTGATTGACGGAAGAGAATCTGTTGGTTTCTTGGTTGCTGTGAAAGAGTCATTGGAAAATCCAACAGAATTATTGATGGATAACGATGTGAAAAGAGCTTTGGAATTATAGATTCAAACATATAAGTATTAAAAAAGGGTCACAATTTTTATTGTGACCCTTTTTCTTGTTTTATTTCAATTAAAATAAAGCGATCAATGTTAGGATATTTAAAAGTAGCACCGCAATTACTGCAATAGCTAACATAATGACTCCTAGATCTGAAAACGATTTTTTATCGAATAAAACTCTCATAACCTTTAACTTATATTTCAAATATAAAAGGAAATCAGCTTTAAGTTAGTGGGGGTTTTTCCCCATTTTTTTAGTTATTTTAAGTACAGGGCTTTGTTTTTATAATCGATAACTGCTTTTCCCTTTTTTAGGATATCTGCACCTAGTATTCCGTGTACTTTTTCAGCTTTGTGGTTCACCAATGCTTCATTTACATGAGTGAGGTCAAATAAAACCAAATCTAATTTTTTCTTTTTCCAACCTTCAATTTCAATACTGTTTTTAGAGGCAATTTGAGTGAGCATGTTAGTTGCTCCGGCACCTGCTGCTCTAATTTTACTTTCTTCAGCTAAAAGATTGAAATGCGAAACAGCATCGAAGCCTACACAGGTGCTAGATGCTCCGGTGTCGAGAATAAAATTTCCTTCAATGTTGTTTATTTTCGCTACCAACTCAAAATGATTGGTTTCGGTATATTTTAATTTAATTCTATGGTAGCCTTGGCTTTCCAGTAGTTTTCTTAGGGACGACATTCTTTGTGTTTTGGTAAAGATAGGTCTTCAAAATAAATTATTTTTGCCTTTATGATTTTAACAGATACTCACACGCATTTATATAGTAAAGAGTTTGATGCCGATAGGAAAGAAGCTATTGAAAAAGCTATCGAAAAAGGAATTTCCCGCTTCTTTATTCCTGCGATAGATTCTTCACATACAAAAGCTATGTACGAGCTAGAAGCTCAATTTCCCGAGAATATTTATTTAATGATGGGTTTGCACCCAACTTCTGTCAATAAAAACTTTGAAGAAGAATTGCAGCATATCGAGCAGCAATTTGAGCAGAGAATTTTTTATGCAGTTGGCGAAATAGGGATAGACCTTTATTGGGATAAGACTCTATTAAAGGAGCAACAAATTGCTTTTAAGCGGCAAATTCAACTGGCGAAATCGAAGAATCTTCCAATAGTTATTCATTGCAGAGATGCTTTCGATGAGGTTTTTGAAGTGTTAGAGTCTGAAAAGGGAGATGATCTCTATGGGATTTTTCATTGTTTTACGGGAAATAAAGAACAAGCCTTAAAAGCGCTTTCTTATAATATGAAACTGGGAATTGGTGGGGTTGTGACATTTAAAAATGGTGGTTTAGATAAATTTCTTGCTGAAATACCTATTGAAGATATAGTTTTAGAGACCGATGCTCCTTATTTAGCTCCTGCTCCATATAGGGGAAAAAGAAATGAAAGTGCTCACATTCAGATAATAGCAGAAAAAATCGCTACGCTCTATGAGCTAAGTTTAGAAGAGGTCGCAGCAATTACCACAAAAAGCTCCAAAGATATATTCGGGGTGTAATGTGGGGAATTAACATATTATTTTGTTCATTTGTGAAGCTAATCAAAAAATATACGTGTCTAAGTTCGAAGAAATAAGATTTTATAATGATAATGAGGTGCAAGCGGCTTTGTATAAGTACGCGAATCATCCAATGATCAAAGCATTGTTACAGTTTACTTTCCCTGAGAAATCTTTCGAAGAGATTAAGCAAATACTAAGCGATTGCCATTCGATCTACGATTTTCAAGGTAAGGTCATTTATCACTCCGTAAAAAAAGTTTTAGAAAAAAGTTCTGAGGGCCTTACGTATAGTGGGTTTGATAAGCTAGAAAAGGACCAATCCTACATGTTTATTTCTAATCATAGAGATATCATTTTAGATACCAGTCTTATTAATTGTGCTTTGTATGAGCAGGATTTAATAATGACGGCTTCAGCAATTGGTGATAATCTGGTTCAAAAACCCTTTTTATTACTTCTTTCTAGATTAAATAGAAACTTTTTGGTTCAGCGTGGGCTTACCCCTAGGGAAATGCTTCGTAGTTCCCAAAATCTTTCAGAATATATTAGGCACCTATTGCTGGAAGATAATAGATCTGTTTGGATGGCGCAGCGAGAAGGGCGAACTAAAGATGGGAATGATGTAACGCAGCAAGGAGTACTCAAAATGTTGGCCATGGCCAAAGGAGATATGAGTATTTTTGAATATTTTTCAAAAATTAAAATTGTTCCTGTTTCTATTTCTTACGAGTTTGATCCTACAGATGTTCTTAAGATGCCGGAATTGATGGCTAAGAGAAATGAAGAGGTGTATAAAAAATCTGCGCACGAAGATTTTAACTCTATTTTAAAGGGAGCACTAGGAAATAAGGGTAGAATCCATATTACTGCTGGGGATATTCTGGAAGAGAATTGGTTTGCAGAATTGGAGAAAAGCGAACATTCCGTGAACGACCAGTTGCAGGCGATTGCCGGCGCTATTGATTCCAAGATCTATAAAAATTACAAACTTTGGCCTGCAAATTATATTGCTTGCGATTTGTTAAGCAATTCTAATGCACACGCAAGTCGTTATACCGATAAGGAAAAAAGGCAGTTCGAAAGAAGATTAACACGCCGGGTAGATGTTAAAAATGCCCTTGAAGTTAATAGTTACCTTTTAATGTATGCCAATCCGGTAATAAATAACGAAGCCCTGAATGAAAACAAAATCTAATATTTTATTGATTTATACCGGGGGAACCATTGGTATGATCAAGGATTTTGAAACAGGGGCTCTTAAGGCCTTTAATTTTAGCGAGTTACTTCAAAACATTCCAGAGCTTAAACTGCTGGAACATTCCATAGATACCATAAGTTTTAAAGAGCCAATAGATTCTTCTAATATGAATCCTGTGAATTGGATTCAGATAGCAAATATCATCGAAGAAAGATATGAGGAGTATGATGGCTTTGTAGTGCTTCATGGAAGCGATACCATGTCCTATACTGCTTCGGCACTGAGTTTTATGTTTGAGAATCTTACAAAACCTATCATTTTTACGGGTTCTCAATTACCAATTGGTGATTTACGAACAGATGCCAAAGAAAATCTAATTACAAGTATTCAGATTGCCGGATTGCAAAAGCAAGGTCGACCCGTGATTTCTGAAGTAGGCCTTTATTTTGAATATAAATTATATAGAGCCAATAGAACTACGAAGATAAATGCAGAGCATTTTCAGGCCTTTTCCTCTTCAAATTATCCTCCTTTAGCAGAATCTGGTGTGTATTTATCAGTAAATCATTCAGCGCTTTGGGTTACAAATAGAAGAAAGAGGGTGAAATTGCACAAAGAATTTAACTCGGATGTGTTAATTCTGAAGATGTTTCCCGGAATAACGGAGAGTACGGTATCGCATATTTTATCAAAGAAAAATCTTCGAGGTGTTATATTAGAAACATTTGGTAGTGGAAATGCACCAACAGATGCCTGGTTTATAAATTTATTAAAAAAGCATATTTCTAAAGGTTTGGTAGTTATTAATGTTACCCAATGTGTTGCCGGCAGTGTGGCAATGGGCAATTACGAGACTAGTACCCAACTTAAGAAAATAGGAGTGGTATCTGGAAAAGATATTACTACCGAAGCGGCAATTGCGAAATTAATGTACCTTTTAGGAAAAGAATTATCACCTAAAGTATTCAAAACCATTTATGAGACTTCCCTGCGTGGCGAAATGTTATAAATATTAACGGTTCTTATTTTGTTGGTAATATTTTTTTTTGTTATTTGGCGCACTAATTAAAATAAGCTAATTAGAGAGGTGGCCGAGTGGTCGAAGGCGCACGCCTGGAAAGCGTGTATACGCCAAAAGCGTATCGAGGGTTCGAATCCCTTCCTCTCTGCAATTTATTTTTATTAAAAGTTTATTTTTATATCTTTAACCCTTTAACTAATTAATTTAAGACAAACAGTAATGAAAAGATTATTTTCAACTTTGGTAATCGCTTCGATTATGTTATTTGGAGCTGCACAAGCTAATGCGACAATTAATGTAAACATCTTACCTGATAATATCCAGACGATCGTTCAGGATGACGAAGCAAGCCTCGACACAGAAGAGGAAGAATTAGGTTTTCACCAAGAACTTAAAAAGCGTTTTATAGAAGGTGGTGCCGGATTTATGGGGATCGTTCTTTTATGTTTAATTCTAGGTTTGGCAATTGCCATCGAGAGAATTATCTTTTTAAACTTATCTACAACAAACACTAAGAAATTAGCTCAGGATGTTGAAGATGCATTAAATAATGGTGGTGTTGAAGCTGCAAAAGAAGTTTGTAGAAATACAAGTGGACCGGTTGCCTCAATCTATTATCAAGGATTAGATCGTGCTGACGAAAGTATTGAAGCTGCTGAGAAAGCGGTTGTTGCTTACGGTGGTGTGCAAATGGGACAACTTGAGAAGAATGTATCTTGGGTATCTTTATTTATCGCTTTGGCTCCGATGTTAGGTTTCATGGGTACGGTAATTGGGATGATTCAAGCCTTCGATAAAATTGAAGCTGCAGGAGATATGCAACCTTCATTGGTAGCAGGTGGTATTAAAGTAGCACTTCTTACAACTGTATTTGGTTTGATCGTAGCGATTATACTTCAAATTTTTTATAATTATATCATCGCTAAGATTGATAGTATTGTAAACGATATGGAAGATGCTTCTATCTTATTGATCGACATGTTAGTTGATTACAAAAACAAAAAAAAGAATCTAAGAAATAGTAAATCATGACCGTACACAAAGTTTTAAAATATTTAGCACTTGTTATTGGTGTAATAGGTCTTATCCTTTTGGGTAGAATTATTATAGCTGGTGATGATGCTATTTCCGCCTCAGCGGAAGATCAAAATAGCTTACTAGAACCTATGATGTGGGTTGGCTATCTTGTACTAGCTATTTGTATACTAATAGTAGGTCTCTTTGTAATTAAAGGATTGTTCTCCGGAAACGTGAAGAATACCTTAATTTCAGTAGGAGCATTTGTACTTGTTATAGCTATTGCCTATGTTTTAACCGATGGTAATGAAGTTCAACTTAAAGATGGTGATACTTTATCTGCTAGTGCAGACCATTGGGTTGGTGCCGGGCTTGTTGTATTTTATATTCTAGCAGCAATTGCAGCTGGAGCTATGATACTTTCCGGAATAAGAAAACTAATAAAATAAATTATGGCTAAAAGATCAGCACCAGAAGTAAATGCCGGCTCTATGGCCGATATAGCATTCTTGCTATTAATTTTCTTCTTGGTTACTACAACAATTGAGACCGATAGGGGAATCAGCCGTAAATTGCCCCCTATTCAAGATGAGAACGTAGAGCCGCCGGTTATTAAGCAGAAAAACATCTTTACAGTAATCGTTAACAGAAATAACGATTTATTAGTAGAAGATCAAGTAATGCAACTTAGCGAATTACGTCAGGCTGCTAAAGATTTTCTAGATAATGGAGCTGGACAAGGTGAGGAAGCTTGTAGTTACTGTAAGGGAGCTAAGGATCCTGCATCCTCAGACAATCCTACAAAAGCTATTATCTCGTTAGTTAATGACCGTCAAACTGAATACAGAACATATATTTCTGTTCAGAATGAGTTGGTTGCTGCATATAACGAATTAAGAAACAGGGAAGCACAGCGATTATTCGGTATGGATTATACTGAAATGGAAGCTAAGTATAACGATCCTAATTTTACAGGTAATAAGGATAAGTTAGAAGAGCAAATAGATCAAGTGAAGAACATGTATCCTCAGAAGTTATCTGAAGCAGAACCGAAGAACTAGTAGACTAAATAACATTTTAAATTCAATCTAGATATGTCTAAATTTAAAAAGAAAAAGAGTGGTGACTTACCGGCGGTAAACACGGCTTCATTGCCAGATATCGTTTTTATGTTGCTTTTCTTTTTTATGGTGGCTACGGTAATGCGTCAAAATACTTTGATGATTGAAAATAAGTTACCCTTTGCAGACCAAGTAGAAAAATTGGATAGAAAGGAATTGGTAATGTATATTTATGCAGGTAAACCAAGCCCTAGATACCAACAAAAATTTGGTAGTGAGGCTCGAATTCAGTTAAACGATAAGTTTGCAGATGTAAAAGACATCCAGCAGTTTATCTATGCAGAAAGAGAGACTAAGCGTGAAGAGTTGATTCCTTATTTAAGCACTGCTTTGAAAGTAGATGTTGAAACAAATATGGGATTGGTATCTGATATTAAACAAGAATTAAGAAAAGCAGAAGCACTTAAAATTAACTACACTACCCGAATAGGAGAAGTAGCTAAGAATTAGTAAGACTGTTACATTACTGTATATAAAACATCCCATCTGGATCTACCGGATGGGATGTTTTTTTATATATTTAACTTTCTAAGTATTTATGGAAACTAACGTTTTGAAAATGAAAAAACTTTTAATTTTTGCATTTGGCCTTTTTACATTTTGGTCTTCATTTTCGCAAACAACATCTATAGATACGCTTCTAAAACCGATTGATAGTCTTTATAGGGAAGATCAGTTTTATGTTGGCCTAACATTTCATTTGTTAACAGACCTACCGGAATCGGTGGCTCAATCTGGATTTTCAGGCGGGCTTCATCTTGGTTTTATTCGTGATTTTCCAATTAATAAGCGCCGGAATATAGCTATTGGAGCCGGACTAGGTTGGTCTCTCAATTCCTATGGTCAGGAATTATTTATTGGGGAGGATGAAAACAATAACACCATCTTCAGAAATTTAAATGATCCGGAGGTAGATTATGATACCAATAGATTTTCAACTCAATTGGTAGAGCTGCCTTTAGAATTCAGGTGGCGAACTTCCACGCCCGAAACGTATAAGTTCTGGAGAATATATACTGGGCTTAAGTTGGGGTATGTTTATTATTTCAAGTCCAATTTTAGACAGGGGAGTAATCAAGTTATTCAAACCGATGTTCCTGAACTTGAAAGGTTGCGTTTGGGAACTACTTTTACCTTTGGTTACAATACCTTCAATTTTCACGTGTACTATAGCTTAAATCCTTTCTTTAAGGATGCTCAACTTAACAATACTCCGGTAGGAATATCTACTTTTAAGTTGGGCTTAATGTTCTATATTCTATAGCCAGTAATTAAGCACTATTAATTGCGGTAGAAAGCCAATAAAGAAACCTAAAAATAACTCTAGCCAAGTATGCGCTTTATAGTGTAATCTTGAAGTAGCGGTTAATCCTAGGGCGACAATTAGAAAGGCAATAACATAAATTAAATTTAGCCTATAATAAATACTTAAGGCTAATACGAACATTAAAATTCCTGAAAGACCAAGCATGTGCAGGCTTATTTTCAATTTTAGCCAAGCCAGAATGAATGCAGTGATTATAGAAAATAGTATCCCCACAAAAAAGTAATATAACGCGGGATAATTATAGATGTTTAAGATTTGGTAGAGGTTAAGACCTATAAGTAAGCTGTAAAAAAAATAAAGGCCAACGCCGCTGGTTCACATCTTTTAGAAAAACAGATTCTGCCTTCCCTAAATTTTTTAGTAGAAAATAAAATACCACCGGTATAAACAAGGTGGTAATTGCAATGGCCAATAATTTAGCCTGGATTAATGGTAAGGGAAAGAATCTGGGAGTGACTAGGAAGTAAAATAAACTTCCGGCAAAAGGCATCCACAAAGGATGAAAAATATAAGAAGCGCTTTTAATCAAGAACTTCATTAAATCTCTTTTCTCATTCGAGCTACTGGAATATCCAGTTGTTCTCTATATTTAGCTACAGTTCTTCTAGCAATAGGATATCCTTTCTCCAACAACAACTTAGCAAGTTTATCATCGGTTAAAGGCTTGCGCTTATCTTCCTCATCAATAGATATTTCCAAGATCTTTTTAATCTCTCTTGTAGAAACTTCTTCTCCTTGATCGTTCGTCATAGATTCAGAAAAGAATTCCTTTATCAATTTAGTACCATAAGGAGTATCCACATATTTGCTGTTTGCAACACGGGATACGGTAGAAACATCCATTCCAATTTCATCGGCAATGTCCTTTAAGATCATCGGGCGTAAATTACGCTCATCTCCACTCAGGAAGTATTCTTTTTGATAATTCATTATAGAATTCATGGTAACCATAAGAGTCTGTTGACGCTGCTTAATTGCGTCTATAAACCACTTTGCAGAGTCCAACTTCTGTTTTATAAACATAACCGCATCTTTCTGCGATTTAGTTTTTTCTTTAGCTTCCTTATAGCCCTTAAGCATATTGCTATAATCGTTGGAAATGTGCATTTCTGGAGCATTTCTACCATTTAAGGTTAGTTCCAGTTCTCCATCAACAATTTTAATGGCAAAATCTGGAATTACATGCTCTACCATCCTTAAATTTCCTGCAAAAGAGCCACCCGGTTTCGGATTTAAATGCTCGATAACATCAATAGCATTTCTTAATTCATCTTCAGAAATATCATGCTTTGCAAGTAATTTGTTGTAATGCTTTTTGCTGAAGTGATCAAAAGATTTATCGAGAAGGTCTGTTGCTAAAGAAACTTCTTTAGTAGATTCTTTACGTTTTAATTGAATCAATAAACATTCCTGAAGCGATCTAGCTCCAACTCCCGCAGGATCCAATTCCTGCACTTTTTTCAAAACCTTTTCAACAGATTCTTCATCGGTATAGACGTTCTGTGTAAAGGCAAGATCATCTACAATATCTTGTAAAGTCCTTCTTATATAACCACTTTCATCTACACTTCCCACTAGAAATTCTGCTATCTCTTTTTCCAATTCGGTTAGTCTAAACGTACTTAATTGGGTTTTTAGGTGTTGTGCGAAAGAAGTACCGGAAGCATAAGGCACATGCTTATCTTCATCGTCTGCGCTATAGTTATTTGCTTGAAGTCTGTAATTTGGGATTTCATCGTCACTTAGATAATCGTCTACATTAATGTCGGCGTCTATCGTGTCGTTATCGTCATTATCATATTCGTCATTAGAAAACTCATCGTCAAACTCCGCATCTAGGTCTTCTTTTCCATCTTCCAGCGCAGGATTTTCTTCCAATTCCTGTTTAATACGCTGCTCGAAAGCCTGCGTAGGCAATTGGATAAGCTTCATCAACTGAATTTGTTGAGGGGAGAGCTTTTGAGATAATTTAAAATTTAATTGCTGCTTTAGCATAGGTATTAAATTGCGCTTAATACAAAAATAAGCAAAAAGCATGCTATTGCCGCTTTGGCATCCACTTTGGTTTCGTAAATTTTTGTTAAGAATGCTTGTTTGGAAGCTAACTTACTGCTTTCCTGAATTTTGAAGGAAATTCTAAATATAATTTAAGCAGCGTTTTGTGTATTGGGTGATAAAACTCCAAACCTATTGCGGCTAAATAAAGTCCTTTTTTGCTGAAGGGATTCTCGCCAGAACCATATAATTTATCTCCAACAATTGGGAAACCGGAAGAGGCTAGATGAACCCTTATTTGATGGGTTCTACCCGTTTTTGGAGCAACTTCTACTAAAGAGAATATGAATGCTTTATGTTGAAAAGACTTTAGTTTTTTATACGTTGTGGCGGCCTCTTTATCTTCGATTTTGGTATGAATTGAATCTTCCAAGGGAGTCTCACCGGTAACCAAAGCCAAATATGTTTTTTGAATCTTTTTATCTTCAAAATCTTGATGCAATTTTAACTGCGCCGACTTGGTTTTTGCTACGATTAAAAGACCGCTTGTAGGATTGTCGAGTCTGTGAACAGGAATAGGGTAGGGCAGAGCATCAGGAAGCGTTGAAGGCTCTAAATTGAAGGGGAGCGCCTGTTCTATTGTCTTAAAATAATTGCCGCTTGTAGGATACCCTGCGGGTTTATTGATCACGGCTAAGTGGTCATCTTCAAAAATTACTTCCAGTTTTAGTTGAAATACTTTTAATTGCTTTTCATCCTTTTGAATATAATCTATTCGCTGATGTTCTTCTATCCAATCTGAAGTTTCAGCAATTTTTCCGTTTAGCCGTATTTGCTCTTTTTTAATTGCCTTTTTTAAGCCGCTTTTGGAAGGAAGCATTTTAAAAATTCCAACCGCGTATTCCTGCAATCGTACTTTTGTATCGATTGCAGGAACAATATGCGATTCGATTATTTCCAATTAATTGAATTTAAAATTCTGCGTTTTGAGGGGTTCTTGGGAAAGGAATTACATCTCTAATATTAGTCATTCCGGTTACAAACAGCACCAGTCTTTCGAAACCTAATCCAAATCCACTATGCACACAAGTTCCAAATTTACGAGTATCTAAATACCACCAAAGTTCTTTCTCGTCGATATCTAATGCTTTCATCTTCTCTTTAAGAACATCTAAGCGTTCTTCTCTTTGAGACCCTCCAACAATTTCTCCAATTCCCGGAAATAGAATATCCATAGCTCTTACAGTTTTTCCATCTTCGTTAAGACGCATGTAAAAAGCTTTGATATTAGCAGGATAATCAAAAAGAATTACCGGACATTTAAAGTGTTTTTCAACTAAAAAGCGTTCGTGTTCACTTTGAAGATCTGCACCCCATTCTTCGATTGGGTATTGAAATTTTTTCTTTTTATTAGGCTTGGAATTCTTCAAAATATCGATCGCTTCCGTATAACTCACTCTCTTAAAGTTGTTTTCGGTTACAAATTTTAATTTCTCGAGTAAGTCCAGTTCACTACGTTCTGCAGCTGGCTTGGTTTTTTCGTCGTCCTTCAATCTGTTTTCAAGAAATTCCAGATCATCCTTACAATTCTCTAGCACGTAAGAAACCACATATTTTATAAAATCTTCTGCTAGATCCATGTTTCCATCAAGGTCACAAAAAGCCACTTCCGGCTCTATCATCCAGAATTCTGCCAAGTGTCTTGAAGTATTAGAGTTTTCGGCTCTAAAGGTTGGTCCAAAAGTATACACTTGGCCAAGACCCATAGCGTAAGCTTCTGCTTCTAACTGTCCGGAAACTGTAAGATTGGTCTCTTTTCCGAAGAAATCTTCCTTATAATTTATATTCCCTTTTTCGTCTCTTTCAGGATTGTTTAAATCCATTCCTGTTACCTTAAACATCTCTCCGGCACCTTCGGCATCACTTCCGGTAATTATTGGAGTATTCACATAATGGAAATTATTCTGCTGAAAATAACTATGCACAGCAAAAGACAGCTTGCTACGCACACGCATTACGGCCCCAAATGTATTGGTACGAATCCTTAGATGAGCTTGCTCCCGCAATTTTTCCAGGCTATGTTTTTTAGGAGATAAGATGGTTAGCTTCACCTCTTCCGGATTGGCATCTCCAAGTATTTCAATTGAAGTTACATCAACTTCAACACTTTGCTGACTTCCTAAACTTTCCTTTAAAGTTCCTTTAACCTTTATTGCAGCCCCTACAGTAATTCTTTTTAGAATATCTTCTGAAGTGTTTTCAAAATCTATAACACATTGTAAATTATTAATGGTAGAACCATCATTTACAGCAATAAATCTATTACTTCTAAAAGATCGTACCCATCCTTTAACTTCAACTTCCTGTAAGAATTTATCGCTGTTCAATAAATCAGCAATTTTTGCTTTTATCATTTTACTTATATTTTATAGGGATTCAAAGATAAATTTTCCTTGTTAGCTTAACAACAACCCCATTTTATTTTAATTCCTCATTGAAAAAACAATTTCCTCCGAGGATTGTCTCAATTATCAAATTAAATTATACCTCGCGGCGTGACTTTTTGTTCTTAATTTTGTTTTCTTCTTCATCTAGCAAAACATCGTCTTCATTTACAATAATTTGCATAGCAGGTTTCTTTAAAACCTTTTTATTGGCAATGCTTTTCTCTAAAGAGAGCAATAAAGATGGAAGTAGTAAAAGGTTCGCTGACATTGCGAAAAGCAAGGTTGCAGAAACCAAACCACCTAGCGCCACAGTTCCGCCAAAACTACTAATCATAAACACTGAAAACCCAAAAAACAGGACAATAGACGTATAGAACATACTTACGGTAGTTTCCCGTAAAGCTGCATATACCGAGCGTTTAATTTTCCAGTTATTCGCTTTTAATTCCTGCCTGTATTTTGCCAGAAAATGTATAGTGTCGTCTACAGAAATTCCGAAGGCAATACTAAACACTAAGATCGTAGATGGTTTAATTGGAACTCCTAAAAAGCCCATCATTCCTGCGGTTACAATTAATGGTAATAAGTTTGGTATTAGCGAGATGAGGATCATTCTAAACGATCTAAACATCCAAGCCATTAACAAAGCGATTAGCAAGATTGCCAATGAAAGCGAAATAACAAGGTTTTTCACCAAATAGGTTGTTCCTTTTTGAAATATCAAGGCTTTCCCTGTTAACGAAATATCGAATCTATCTGGAGGAAATATTTTATTGATCTGGGGCCATAAACCTGCTTCAATTCGTTCCATTTCTTCCGTGCCAATATCCTTCATAAAGGTGGTCATCCTGGCATACTGCCCTGTGGTATCCACATAAGCATTTAGCAGGTTTCCTTCAGAAGCGATTCCTTTTAAATAGGGTGCAATAAAGTTTTGTTCCTGAGAAGTGGGTAATTGGTAATACTTCGGATTTCCATTATAATAAGCTTGCTTAGAATATTTGGCGAGCCTTACTACAGAAAGTGGAGAAGATAACTCCGGCACCTCATTTATAGTATTCTCCAAATTTTCCATTTTCTTTAGCGTGGAAAGTTTTAGTGCGCCTTTAGGCTTTTTAGTGTCTATCAAAATTTCCAAAGGCATTACACCATTGAATTCCTCTTCAAAAAACTCGATATCTTTAAAGAAAGCTGCTTCCTGTGGCATATCCTCCAGTAAACTACCGGAAACTTTAATGGTATAAATTCCTATAATACTCAGTACTAATAACGAAATAGACCCAATATAGATAGCGATTCTATGATCGCGCACCATACGTTCCACCCAATCTACAAATCCGCCGATCCATTTTTTGTTAAGATGTTTAAGGTGTTTATCTTTTGGTAGCGCCATGTAGCTATAGATAATCGGGATAATTACTAAGCTTAAAATAAATATGGCGATGATATTAATGGAAGCCACAATACCAAATTCCTTTAAAAGTTTACTGTCTGTAAGGATGAAAGTTGCAAATCCGGATGCTGTTGTAAGGTTGGTTAGTAAAGTTGCATTCCCGACCTTGGTAATAACACGCTGCAAGGATTTCGCCTGATTCCCGTGGTTTTTGATTTCCTGCTGATATTTATTTATCAAGAAAATACAATTGGGGACTCCAATTACAATGATAAGTGGAGGGATTAATGCCGTAAGCACGGTAATTTCATAATGTAATAAACCAATGACTCCAAAAGCCCACATAACACCAATAAGCACCGTGATCATGGAGATTACAGTTGCTCTTATGGATCTAAAGAAAAAGAAAAATATCAATGAGGTAACCAATAATGCTCCCCCAATAAATAAGCCTATTTCATCGATAATGTTTTGCGAGTTCAAGGTTCGTATGTAGGGCATCCCAGATACATACACGTTGATGTTGTTGTCTTTCTCGAATTTTTTGATGAGCGGACCTAATACATCGATAACAAAGATTTTTCTCTCTTGGGAGTTTACAATCTCTTCTTTAATATAAAGCGCCGTCTGTATGGTATTGGTATTATTGCTGTATACCAGATTGTCATAGAAAGGCAGCTTATTAAAAATCTCATCTTTGTACCCTGCAACTTGTGTGCTATCCCATTTCTCTTCTTGGAGTAATGGTACCATCTCGAACCTATTAGGATCGTTAAATTTTTGTAATTTCTTTAAATTGCCTAGCGAAATTACATTCTCTATTTCGGGATAAGTTTGTAGTTTTTCTGAAAGCTTATTCCAGGCAGTAAATTTTTCAGGAGTAAAAAGTGTGGAATCATTGACCGCTAAAACTATTAAATTCCCTTCCTCCCCAAATTTATCTAGGAAATTATTGTAGGTGATATTGATCTCATGATCGTCTGGTAATAGGTTTGCCTCAGTATAAGAAAATCGCATATTCTGCCATTGAGAAGCAAGAAATATGGTAATACCGATAATTATGGCAATAATAACAACTCGATTCCGAAGAATCACTCGAGCGATAGAATTCCAAAATCCAAAACTAAAAATTTTTGACATGCCTGTTTTTTAAGCGCGGGCAAAGTTAAGAAAAGCCGCTGTATTAATCCCTCATTGAATGTTTAATTCCCTGTTGCTTCTCTCTAAGGCTTTAGATTTAATTTTAAGTAAGGCGATTTACTTGCTAAATCTTAAGCTTCAAGGTGAATTTAAATGAGAAATTCTCTTTAAAAGTCGGCAAATGATAAGCTCCATACCTGTACGCGAAACTAAGTCCGAAGCCACCAAGCAATTTATTGATTTCTAAACCAGCTTCAGAAAACCCGTGTTTTAGGGAGTTGAATTCTATATTCTGATGTGCTTCAATATCGTCAAAGTTTCCAATTACAAATCTATTGAGCAACGCAAGTTCGGGCTTGTAGGTGTCTGTTATTCGAATGGGACTAAACTGATGCCTTATATGCAATGCGGCTTGACGATCGCTAAAAAATTCATTGAAATACATCGTTTCAAAACTGATTTTTCCGGCGATGGAGAATCTATTAAAAATTTCAGCCTTATTGGGGTTGTTTGGGAAGGCATGAAAAGCGTGAGTTAAAGGCACATCTCCAAAAGCATAATTTCCCTCTAGCGTAAATTGGGTGTTCGAAAGATCCAACCTGTTTACCTGATATTCTACTTTTAATCCAACTTTGGTGAAATCGAAATCGCCACCTAAAATATTCGAAAAACTTTTTGATACTTGCCCGGTAAATTGCGGATACCCTTTATTGATGATCTGGTTGCTTTCCGGGGTGTTTAAAAAGGTGCTAAAAGGGCGATATAGGAAACCTAGGGTTGCCTCAGAAATGGTGTAATCTGTAAATAATTCATTATTATTTATAAAACCGTAGTCGCCTATTTGAGTAATATCACTTCTATTAATCACCCATTCTGTTTCTAATTTTGGAGTGAATCTATGAGTCAAGCCAGCTTGTAACGCTTGATATTTATAGTAGAAACTAATATTTACAAATCGGGGTTCTAAAATCGAGAAATCATTGATGCCTTTTAAGTATTTATAGCTTCCAACTTCACGAATGTCATCGCTGTATTTTATATCCAGCCAAGTATCTGTTCGCTTTCTTAACAAAGTTCCGGCGCCAATTCCGTATTTGAATTTCGCATCTTTAAAACCGTAAACAAGATACCCGTGCAGTCTTATTTTTTCAGAAAAACTGGCATTGGTGTTACCTCCGGCTCCTAAACGAATTCCTTCGTAATTATTGTATTTAAAAAACTTGCTGATATCAAAATCCCAAAAACCGGCAGGAATACGCCCGTTGGAAATGGCTTTTTTTACTCGAATCTTTCGCTCGATATCTCCGGATCTAATTAGGCTGTCTACTTTTTTGGAAGTAAGCTCATCTTTTATAGTAAATGGAATTTTTCGATTGGCTTCCCAGTAATTAACTGACTTTTCACTAGCATCCTGTAAAACATTTATGGCTGCAGCATATTTGGGAGGGACTTCATCTTTATTAAACTGAACCTCATAATTAACGCTTGTAGATTCCAAAAATAAATCGGGAGCTACTTCCCCAGATTTAATTATGGTATTCATTACAGATTTTTTGCGTTGCACGGTTCCAAGGGAAATACTTCCTCCAAAAACTGAAATATCTTTACCTCCTGTGCCGGGTTTTAAGGTGATATTTTGATCGCTTGGAAACCATAAATCTTGATTGCTATAATACTTATAGTTGTGGTTCACTGTCAGTTTTACAGCTCCCAACAGTTGCGCAGTTGCTTTTTGAATGGCAAAGCTTGTTGTGTCCAGATATAAAACACCTTCTAGTCCGGCAACTTTTTTCTCCCTTTTGGGTTTAAAATATATCATATAAGAAGGCCTGCCCTCAATTGTTGTAGTGTCTAAAATTTTAAAAGAATAATTCCTGAATGTACCTTTGCAAGTGGTCCTGCATAGTCGGTATCAAAAAGTTGATAATCTTTTTTGTACAGGGAAAGAGGCTCTGCTTTTAATGCCAGCACATCATAAACAGGCTTGTTAAAACCTGCTGTTTTAATTCCTGCTACAAGTTCTTTGCGTTCGTTTGGCTTGTTAAAATAATGAATCGCAGTTTTTTCTGAAAGATAAGCACGACCTTTATTGATGATCGTTCTAATTTCAATATTAGAAGTGTCAGATTCAGATAGAATTCCAGAGGATTCATTATCTATTATGAACTTATTATAGCTTTTGTAGTTGAAGCTATTCAAAGCTTTTTCCGGGTCGTTTCGATCTTTGTTTTCAATAGCCTTCCGAACAATTTTATCTGCAGGGTTTTCTTCAGAATAAAGCATCACAGCTGAAAGATCTTCTGTAAAAGGCTCTAATCTTATAAGGTAGAAATCTGAAAAATTGGTAACTGTTATTTTTTTTTCGGTAAAGCCGATATAAGAAACGGAAATTATAGAATCTTGTGGCTTCAGTTGTAAGCTGAAGCTTCCATCTATATTTGTAAGAATTTGTTTTTTCTCTGAAACCTTTACACTTGCATATGCTAAAGGGGTGGCATTTTCTGCACTTATTACCTTCCCATTTAAAGTGTTTTGACCAATAAGGTTTGCACATGAAATAATAAATAAAGCTAGGGTGAAAAGTATTCGCATAAATCTATTGATTCCTCTGGATTGCTGACAAAAAAATCGGCTTTAAAAATAGTTATAATAGCTAGGTGAAGCCAAATATAATATTCTAAAGCCGATTTGAATATATTTTAAGACGATCTTAGGTTTAGATGGTCATAATCTCTTTTTCTTTAAACTCAAAAATCGCATCTACTTTTTTAATGTACGTATCTGTAAGGGTCTGAATGTTTTCTTCAGCAATTTTAGTTTCGTCTTCAGAGATCTCTAATTTTTTGATGTCGTTATTAGCAACTTTTCTGTCGTTTCTAATTCCAATCTTAGCATCTTCAGCTTCAGCCTTTGCTTGCTTTGCTAATTCTTTACGTCGCTCTTCAGTTAAAGGCGGAACGCTTATAATAACACTTTCACCATTATTCATAGGGTTAAAACCAAGATTGGCATACATAATTCCTTTTTCAATGTTCGGGATCATGCTTTTCTCGTATGGTTGTATTGTAAGAGTTCTAGCATCTGGCGTATTGATGTTCGCAACTTGCGCCAATGGCGTCATGCTACCATAATAATCTACCATAACGCTTCCAAGCATTCCAGGGGATGCTTTCCCGGCGCGAATATTAAGCAATTGTTTTTCCAAATGCTTAATGGCGTTGTGCATATTCTCTTCTGTACTCTCTAGAATAAATTTTAAATCTTCGTTCATATTATTAAAACTTTAATGCCTCAATGTGTTTAGTTTTTCCGTTCCTTCCAAATAAATATCAGGATGTCTCAATTTTAAACTTATAAATTTACTTTAGTTCCAATATTCTCACCGGTAACCACCTTTAGTAAATTCCCTTTATTGTTCATATCAAATACAATAATTGGTAATTCATTTTCCTGGCTAAGGGTAAATGCCGTTGTATCCATCACCTTTAAGCCTTTGCTAATTACATCATCGAAGGTGATAAAATCGAATTTTGTCGCTTCTTTATCTTTTTCAGGGTCTGCGGTGTAAATACCATCTACTCGGGTTCCTTTCAAGATCACATCTGCATGGATCTCGATCGCCCTAAGCACGGCAGCAGAATCTGTTGTAAAATATGGATTTCCTGTACCTCCACCAAAAATTACAACACGCCCTTTTTCCAAGTGACGAATTGCTCTTCTTCTAATAAAAGGCTCTGCAACTTCATTTATTTGGATAGCCGATTGTAATCTTGTTTGTATTCCTGCATCTTCTAGAGATCCTTGAAGTGCGAGTCCATTAATAACAGTTGCAAGCATTCCCATATGGTCTCCTTGAACTCTGTCCATTCCTTTGCTTGCTCCGGCCACACCTCTAAAGATATTTCCTCCTCCAATAACAATTGCTACCTCCACACCTTTGGCTACCACAGTTTTTATTTCCTTTGCATATTCTGCCAAACGGTCAGGATCTATCCCGTACTGTCTGTCGCCCATTAATGCTTCGCCTGATAATTTAAGAAGAATTCTTTTGTAGTGCATATCCTTTTTGTAGTTGAATGCTGCAAATATAGACAATATCTTAAATTGAAAGGAATCTCTAACGTCCTATTATATTTAAGCTTTAATTTTTAAGATAATTTTAGGTTTGTGGTCTTGCTGAAGCCTATTTCAAGAGGTTTTTGACTGATTTAGTTGTAAAAATGACACACACGAAAATGGCTGGGTTTTTGTTATATTTGAAATGTAAAACACATCAAATAAAAAAGAAATGATTGGATATTATATAATTGCCGGACTCATATTTATAGTGAGTTTATATGTAAGCAACAAGTTAAAGAGCAAGTTCAAAAAATACTCGAAAGTCCATCTTCAAAATGGAATGAGCGGAAAGGAGATTGCTGAAAAAATGCTTTATGATAATGGGATCTCAGATGTGAAAGTAATTTCCACTCCCGGAATGTTATCAGATCATTACAACCCACAAAAGAAAACCGTGAATTTAAGTGAAGGTGTTTATACGCAACGAAATGCCGCTGCAGCAGCTGTAGCAGCTCACGAATGTGGTCATGCCGTGCAACATGCGCAGGCATATAGCTGGTTGGGAATGCGTAGTCAGCTCGTTCCGGTTGTGAGTGTAGCATCTAAGCTTTCTACTTGGGTAATTATGGGAGGTTTGGTTTTAATGGCAACTACTGCTTTGGGAAGCACTGTTTTATTGGTGGGAATCATTCTTTTTGGAATGGGAACATTATTTAGTTTTGTAACCTTACCGGTGGAATATGATGCTAGTAAAAGAGCTTTAGTGTGGTTGGAAAATGAAAACATGTTAACCGCAGCGGAACACGATGCAGCAGAAGATTCCTTAAAATGGGCCGCTAGAACTTATGTGGTAGCAGCTATTGGATCGCTAGCAACCTTGCTTTACTTTGTGAGTATTTACTTAGGAAGGGATTAAAAAAATAGCTATCCTGTCCCGAAAGTTTTCGGAGATATTTCAGGATTTAAAATTAAACTAAAAGAGGCGTTGTAAACTACAACGCCTCTTTTAGTTTAATTTTTTTGTCCATAAAGTATACTAAACTGAAAATGGCCGTAACTCTGTCCCGATACTTCGGGAGTTTCAGAATCTGATTACAATGTAAATCAATAAAGTATTAAGACCCTGAAATAAATTTAGGGTGACGAAATTACTATTAGAACAAGAAACGGATATTCAACATTTTAAAGGAACTACACTTTAATCTGCCTTTTAATTTGCTGATCCAACGATATAAATGTTTCTGTTCTAGAGACACCATCTATAGCTTGAATGTCTTTGTTGAGAACGCCCATTAGATGTTCATTATCTCTACAAAGAATCTTTAAAAAGATAGACCAATTTCCTGTGGTATAGTGGCATTCCAAAACTTCAGGAATTTCACGTAGCCTTTTTACAGCTTGGGGATTACTTACGGCCTTATCTAAAAAAACACCCACAAATGCCAAGGTTTTGTAACCTAAAACTCTTGGGTTGATCATGAGTTTGGAGCCTTCTATTAATCCGGCTTTTTCTAACTTTCTTAATCTTTGATGTATGGCAGCGCCACTTATTCCAATACTTCTAGCAATTTCCAGAATAGGTTTTCGCGCATCTTCCATAAGATAGTTAAGGATGGTCTTGTCTATACCATCTATAGTAACTTGGTCATCTACATATTTCATTTGGTTAGGTTGTTAAGTTTGGGGCTTAAAATTTACTGTTATTTTAATCAATTCCCAACTCCTCCAAACGGATTATAACCTAAATATTCTGTTTCCTTTTCCTTAAATACAATTCCGTGAGATTCTAACTCCTCTAATATTGGGGTGTAAACTTCTTTTGAAATTGGAATTTGAACTCCTGGAGTTGTTATTTTTTCATTCAAAATAGCTAGCGTTGCAATTGCAACCGGTAAACCTACTGTTTTTGCCATAGCGGTAGTAGTTTGATCTTCACCAATTAATACCATAGTAGAATCTATCTGCTTTTTCTCGCCATTAAGTTCGTATCCAAATTTATGATACATCACGATCATATCTTTATCATCTTCTGCAAGCGTCCATTTGTCTGATAATATTTTTTGAAGTGCTTGGGCCGGTGTTGCATTATCTAGACCTATTTTTTTATCCTTATTAAAAAGATCTAGCTCTACCAACTTCTCCCACATAATATCATCCTGATCTATTTTTAAATTATGTCGAAGCTTAAGCTCAACACTGTCTGTTGGAGAATAGGGAAGAAAAGAATTAATAAAATCTCTATAACTCATATTCATGGTGTCCTGCATAGTATAAGTGTCATCTGTTAAGCCTAGCTGAACAAACATATTCCAGGCTTTACTAAACCCAACTCTCCTTATAGTTCCTCTATATAAGGTAAGAATGTCTTCCAAACCGTAAATGCTTCGGTAGTCTAAGGAGTTTCTATTGGCATATCCTTCAAATTTACCATGGCCTTCTACTTGTAAAAATTCTGTTCTTCGGAATAAACGGTGATAAGGGATATACTTATATTTTCCTTCCTGAATAAATTCAGCTACGCCACCTTGTCCTGCTACCACCACATTTCTTGGATTCCAGGTAAATTTATAGTTCCATAGATTGGTGTCGCTTTCCGGAGCTACCAATCCACCGGTAAAAGATTCAAAAAGGATCATTTTTCCACCTTTATCACGAATACTGTCTATCACTTTCATGGCGCTCATGTGATCAATTCCTGGATCTACGCCAATCTCATTCATAAAGACCAAACCGTTTTCTTTTACTTCTTGATCTAATGCTTTCATCTCCTTGCTTACATAAGAAGCAGTGACTAGGGATTTCTTGTATTTAATACAATCTTTAGCTGCTTCTATATGAAATCTTGCAGGCAACATAGAAATCACGATATCGGCATCTTTTATTGCAGATTCCCGACTTTCTTTATTAAAAACATCCAATTCTATAGCCTTACATCTTTTGTGATTCTGGCTTAATTTTTTTTGCGTGTTCTATATCTAGATCTCCAATGGTAAGGAATAAATTTTCTGTTTCAGATTTATTAAGTAAGTAGGAAATTAATACCGAAGTAGACTTCCCGGCACCAATTATTAATATTTGTCGCATATTAAGTTTTCTTAATTAGTTTTGTAAAGTTAAAGGACGAATGTACTTAAATGTTTAGACTAATAAAATTATAGAATGGAGAGAAAATATTATATCGCGGGCTTTCTTTTTGGGCTTTTAGGAATAGTAATTGGCGCCTTTGGAACTCACGGATTAAAACCTGTATTATCTCCAGATTCCTTTATTTCATTGGAAATAGGAATAAAGTATCAAATTTATCATTCTCTATTGTTGCTGATATTAGGATTAACTATAACCACTGGGCAAAAATTTTCTAAAGGGATTTTTTATTTACTGGTTATAGGGATTGTTTTGTTTAGCGGATCTATTTATTTGTTGGCAACAAATGCCTTAACATCGTTCGATTTTAAGGTAATTGCATTGGCTACACCTTTGGGTGGCAGTTTATTGATTATAGCTTGGGCGTGGCTATTGGTTCATTTTATAAAGTTAAAAAAGAAATAAATTAGCACGTTTTTCCTAACAATCAATTTTAGTTTCTTTACTTTTGTATGCCTAAACAAACACACAACTTAAACTTTTATGTTGGCAAATAAGCAAACTACGAAATCGTTATCGTTAGAAAAATACGGAATTAACAACGCTACTGCTCACTATCAACTATCTCCAGAAGAATTACATCAAATAACTTTGGATAACAACCAAGGAGTTGAGTCTGCGACTGGTGCTTTAGCTGTTAATACAGGTGAATTTACCGGAAGATCACCAAAAGATCGCTTTTTGGTAAAAGATGAAGAGACCAAAGATAAAGTTTGGTGGGGAGATATTAATATTCCTTTTGAATCTGATAAATTTGATGCGCTTTATGACAAGGTTGTAGACTATCTTTCTGAAAAGGAAATTTACGTTCGTGATTCTTATGCATGTGCAGATGATAATTATCGTTTAAATATTCGTGTGATTAACGAATATCCATGGTCTAATTTATTTGCTTATAATATGTTTTTGAGACCAGAGGAATCTGAGCTTGAAAACTTTAAAGAAGATTGGATTGTAATTAATGCACCAGGTTTTAAAGCAGATCCTTCAGTAGATGGAACTCGACAAGCAAACTTTTCTATTTTGAATTTCTCAAAAAAGATCGCTTTAATTGGTGGTAGTGGATATACTGGAGAGATCAAAAAAGGAATTTTTTCAGCATTGAATTTTATTCTTCCAGTACATAAGAACACGCTTCCTATGCATTGTTCAGCAAACATAGGGAAAGATGGAGATACTGCTATCTTTTTTGGACTTTCGGGAACGGGAAAAACAACCTTATCTGCAGATCCAAAACGTAAACTTATTGGAGACGACGAGCACGGATGGACTAAGGAAAACACTATTTTCAATTTTGAAGGTGGATGCTACGCAAAAGTTATCAATCTTTCAGAAGAAAACGAACCAGATATATTTAAAGCAATTAAGCCGGGAGCAATCTTGGAAAATGTGATTTTGGATGCGGATGGACATGTGGAATTTGACAATACATCTATTACGCCTAATACACGTGTAAGTTATCCTATACACCATATTAACAATATTGCACAACCTTCTATAGGTGAAAATCCTAAAAACATATTTTTCTTAACTGCCGATGCTTTTGGTGTATTACCTCCAATTAGCAAACTTACTCCTGCCCAAGCTGCATATCACTTTATGAGTGGATATACTGCGAAAGTAGCAGGAACTGAGGCCGGAGTAGATGAACCACAACCAAACTTTTCTGCGTGTTTTGGAGCGCCTTTTATGCCCTTACATCCTGCAGAATATGCTGAAATGTTAAGCAAGAAGATGAAAGATGCTAACGTGAATGTATGGTTAGTAAACACTGGTTGGACCGGTGGAGCTTATGGTACTGGTAGCAGAATGAAGTTGAAATATACCAGAGCAATGATTGAAGCTGCATTGGATGGTAAATTAGAAAAAGTAGAATATACTCAGCATCCTATATTTGGTCTTAATATGCCGGTAGAGTGTGAGAATGTTCCTAGTGAGGTTTTGAACCCTAAGCAAACTTGGAGCGATAAAGAGTCTTACGATGCAAAAGCAATGGAACTTGCTAACTCATTCAAAAAGAATTTCATGAAAT
>NZ_AJLT01000028.1 GCF_000258765.1 Gillisia marina | reverse complement strand
AAAAAAGCTCACAGAAGCCTGCGCGGTTGGCATGCAGCAATTAGGCATCTTTCAATGGAATGAGCATTATCCCTCACTCGAAAAACTTCAGCAAGATATAGATCACAAAGAATTATATGTATTGGAAGAAAGCGATCAGATTCTAGGGATTATCGTTTTATCTGAAAATATGGATGAAGAATATATTCCGGTCTCATGGCTTTCTCCTTCTGAAAAAAATCTTTACATCCACAGATTAGCAACACATCCCGAGAGTTGGGGAAAAGGTTATGGACAAAAATTGATGGATTTCGCTGAAGAATTTGCCCAAAAACTAGATTTTATATCTATTAGATTAGACACATTTAGCCTAAATAAGAGGAATCAGAAATTCTATGAAGCCAGAGGTTATCAAAAATTACAAGATATTTACTTTCCAAAGCAAAGCGCTGCGCCATTTCATTGTTATGAGCTGGTATTAAAAAAGAACCCGCTCTAATTTATTTCTAACTACTTGTCTTCTACAATAAGTTTTAAAAACATCAATAAAATTGCTATTCCAGCCATTATCGCCGGGATTGCAGAACCGCTTATATCATTAACAGATATTGCAATTATTGGGAATGTAGATACAAATCCTATTGAAGCTCTGGCAGCCGCAGGAATTGTAGGTTCTTTCCTTTCTGCCATTATCTGGATCGTAGCACAAACAAAAACTGCAATTTCCTCTATTGTTTCTCGGCATCTGGGATCAAATAGGCTTCATGCAGTAAAAACCTTGATTCCACAGGCTATTGCTTTCAACTTTTTATTTAGTTTGATTATTTATGCGGTTACCGGTTTTTTTGCAAATAGCATTTTTAGCGCTTATAATGCAGAAGGCTTGATTTTGAATTACGCTGAAGAATATTATCAAATACGAGCAATTGGGTATCCGCTTACCTTGGTGACATTTGCCATCTTTGGAGTGTTTAGAGGGCTACAAAACACACTTTGGGCAATGAAATGTAGTCTTACAGGAGCAATTGTAAATGTTGGTTTAGACTATTTATTGGTGTACGGAGTAGAGGATTATATCCCTGCTATGCATTTAAAAGGAGCTGCCATCGCCAGTTTAGTTGCTCAAGCTGTGATGCTAATAATGGCTTTATGGTTCTTCTTTAAAAAGACGCCTTTTCATTTAAAATTAAGTTTTAATATCAATCCGCAATTAAAAGGCTTATTGCTAATGGCCGGGAACTTATTTATTAGAACCGCTGCGCTTAATTTTGCGATCTATCTTGCCAATGCTTATGCCACAGATTATGGGAAGAATTATATCGCCGCGCAAAGTATTCTCATGAACATTTGGCTATTCTTCGCGTTTTTTATAGATGGGTATGCAAATGCGGGAAATGCCATTGGAGGGAGACTATTGGGAGCTAAAGATTATGTAAATCTTTGGGAGCTCAGTAAAAAGATCAGCAAATACTCGGTGTTAATCGCGCTGATTTTAATGGGTATTTGTGCCTTATTTTATAATGAGATCGGACTCATCTTTAACAAAGAGGCTAGCGTACTTGTTTTATTCTCTTCTGTATTTTGGCTGGTGTTGTTAATGCAGCCCATCAACGCCATAGCCTTTATGTTCGATGGGATCTTTAAAGGATTGGGAGAAGCCAAATATTTGAGAAACCTTTTGTTGGTAGCCACTTTTTTAGTCTTTACCCCTATTCTCCTTATTTGCGATTATTTCGGCCTAAAATTATATGCCATTTGGATTGCATTTTTTGGATGGATGCTCATTAGAAGTAGCGCCTTGGTGTTTCAATTCCGAAGAAAATATTTAAAGAAGGAGATTTAAAGGCTAGAGATTTTTCAATATGTTTTACTCCTTTCAGAATGACATCAAGAAGCGTTTTGTCATTCCGACGAAGGAGGAATCTCAAAAAAAATATTTAGGCTGCCTTAATCTTCTTGAATTATTAAAAGCTTTCAAAGCATTCTCTTTATCTTTACATTTGAAAAAATCTATTTCTTATGAGCACTACCCGCGAGAACGGAAGTTTATATACCAGCATTCAAAATAAAATTGCCACTATAGAATTTGGGCATCCTGCCAGTAATTCTTTTCCTTCAGAATTGTTGGAAAGGCTACGAAAGGAGTTTCAGAAATTATCAGATAACGAAGAGGTAAATGTGATCATCCTTAAATCTGAAGTTGAAAAAGCCTTTTGTGCAGGAGCTTCTTTTGATGAGTTAGTGGCGATTGAAAATTTAGAACAAGGCAAAAAGTTTTTCTCAGGCTTCGCTAATGTGATAAATGCGATGAGAGCTTGTAAGAAATTGATCATTGGGAGAATCCATGGAAAAACCGTTGGAGGTGGTGTTGGCTTAGCGGCTGCTTGCGATTATGCTATGGCCACAGAAGCTGCTGCAATTAAACTTTCTGAACTTACCATAGGAATAGGTCCATTTGTTATTGCTCCTGCAGTAGAGCGGAAAATGGGATTGGCTGCGTTATCGGAGTTGAGCCTTGCTGCTCACGAATGGAAAAATGCGTATTGGGCACAAGAAAAAGGACTTTTTGCAAAGGTCTTCGATTCAATTTCAGATCTTGATAAAGAAGTAGCGCTGTTATCAGAAAAATTAGCCTCATACAATCCGCAAGCCCTACAAGAGATGAAAAATATCCTTTGGGAGAATACTTCTCATTGGGATAACTTATTAATAGATCGCGCTGCAGTTTCGGGAGAGTTAGTGCTTTCAGAATTCACTAAAAATGCCTTGGCAAAATTTAAAAAATAGCTAGATCAATGGAAATAATGAGTATATTTCTATAAAATTATAGCTATGCCATTTCAAATAGAGATTCCAAAAGACAAGCAACCAAGACCGGAACAGGAATGGGGATTTACTATTTGGGAATTCTTTTTGGAAAATAAATGGTATTTCTTTGCCATCTTCTTAATTGTTGCCATCTTTCTGTATTCCAGAAATTACATCAAAAAACACTAGCCTAATGACTCAAAATGATGTCCCCGTAAGTGAAACCACTTACGATATTTTCTCGTTTCTAAGCGGAATGGGGTTTTGGATACTTCTTGCCCTTGCACTTATTGGAGTATTCCTTTACAAGAAATTTAAAAAATAATTAACGCGTTTTCAGCCACCCGGTAATGCTCAATCGCATGGTGTTAACAGGTTTTACTTCGTGCTCTAGGATCTGACTTTCAAAAACCACTACTCTCCCTGGAAAAGGATAAATAGTTATTGGGTTTTCTACACCATTATCATTTTTATAGATCACTAATTCCCCGCCATTTTCCGGTTTCCAATCTTCATCATTTAAATAGCAAACTAAAGATAATTTGCGCCTGTCATCATTCTGAAAAGTGTCCAAATGTCTTTTATAAAAAGTGCCTGTTGGATATAAAGCATAATGGAATTCCTTAAAGAGAATCCCTAAAAAACAGGTTTTATTTAAGTAGGCGATAAATGGATTTATCTTGTTGAAAAAGATCTTTTCATTTTCTCCTGCGTCAGCTTCATTCAACCAAAGAATAAAATCTCCACGAACAGATTTTTCAATCACTTCATTAACGCGATTCCCAATTGCCGCCTTTTTAAAATTATCCTCTTCGTACTTTCGCAATAGGGTGGCACGCAGCTTTTCCACTTCTTCCAAGCTAAAAAAATCATCTACAATGCTGTATTGATTTTCAACCAAATCTGTGATAATACGTTCGTAGAGCGGATTCTCTTGAAACTCTAACTGCTCGTACAACTCTGCTATTTCCGTCATCATCTTACTTTTTAAGAAAAATTGTCGCGTTTACTCGTGAAGTTACCAATATAAAAGCACACAAATGTAAGTCAAGAAAGCTTTAATTGTATCTAAAACTTTTAGAAGGAAAATCTAGTATCTTTGCATCAAATTGTAGTTATGAGTAAGATTAGGATCACCAAACAATTTTCTTTTGAAACCGGACACGCCCTTTACGGCTACGACGGGAAATGCAAAAATGTACACGGCCATAGTTACAAATTAAGCGTAACGGTAATTGGAACGCCAATTACAGATACCAACAACGTAAAATATGGGATGGTGATAGATTTTAGTGACCTTAAAAAGATCGTGAAATCGGAGATTGTAGATAAATTCGATCATGCTACCGTTTTTAACAAGAACACCCCACACATCGAGCTTGCCAAAGAGTTGGAAAACAGAGACCATAGTGTAATCTTGGTAGATTACCAGCCAACCAGTGAGAACATGGTGATAGATTTTGCCGAAAAGATTAAAAATCAATTACCATCTCAAATCCAGTTATTTTCTTTAAAACTACAGGAAACAGATACCTCTTTTGCAGAGTGGTATGCTACTGATAATCCTTAGGGCGCAACCTTGCCAAAAAGCAAGGTCGGGCTGTTCGCTATATCCCCGATAAAGATCGGGGGATGCCGCTGCCATCCCTTGCGCAAATTTTCAATTCTAATTTTAGTGCCGAAAATTTCATAGATCTGCTCCTTTCCTAAAATAGTTATATTTACACGTCCAAACTCGAAACATGAATATTCCGGAAGGCAAAAAAATATACTTTTCAAGCGACAATCATCTAGGAGCGCCTACTCAAGAGGAAAGCAAACCTAGAGAAGCAAAGTTTGTAAAATGGCTGGACGAGATAAAGGAAGATGCCGCTGCCATATTTTTGTTGGGAGATCTTTTCGATTTCTGGTTCGAATATAAACATGTAGTGCCAAAAGGCTTTGTGCGCACCTTAGGTAAACTAGCCGAGATACGTGATAGCGGAATCCCAATCTATTTCTTTGTTGGGAATCATGATCTTTGGATGAACGATTATTTCGAAAAAGAACTCAATATCCCCGTTTTTCATCAGCCAAAAGAATTCGAATTCAATTCCAAATTATTCCTAATTGGTCATGGTGACGGATTAGGCCCGGGCGATACGGGATACAAGCGTATGAAAAAAGTGTTTACCAATCCGCTCTCCAAATGGTTGTATAGATGGTTACACCCGGATATTGGTGTGCCTTTAGCGCAACATTTATCGGTAAAAAACAAGATAATCTCCGGAGTAGAAGATCAAAAATTCTTAGGCGAAGAAAAGGAATGGCTAATTCAGTATTCCAGAAAAAAACTGGAGACCAAACATTACGATTATTTCGTGTTTGGGCATAGGCATCTCCCAATGCAAATAGACCTCAACGCAACTTCAAAATACATCAACCTCGGAGACTGGATCTCTCATTATACTTTTGGGGTTTTTGATGGGGATACTATGAAATTAGAAAAACTCCATCTAGAAGAATAATGTCAAACTGAGCTTGTCAAAGTTTCTTCATTAGTAGATTCACAATGCGACATCCCGATGCTTCGGGAAATGTGACAAATATTTAATGTCACTTCGAGAGTCCCGATAGCCATCGGTGGAGAAGTCTTTGATGTAATAAAGTGATCCTTTTGAGATTCTTCACTTCGCTGCTCTTCGTTCAGAATGTCATTTGCTTAGTTTTGTCATCCCGACGGGAGGAGGGATCTCTAGTAAAGATAAATCTCTTCCATAGAGATTCTTCAATTCGTTTCACTACTTTCAGAATGACATACTAACCTTGTCACTTCGAGCGTCCCGATAGCTATCGGGAGAGAAGTCATTTAAGCCTTAATATCCTTTAGTTTTAACTGCAAACTCACATTTCCATTCCACTCATTTTCATCTATAGAATACACCGCATCAAAAGATTGAGAATTGGTAATAAGATCTTTTTTCGGTCCCAAATTAAAACCAATTGCGCCAATCTGGCTGTTATTATTGCCTTGTTTCACAGCACATTTTAAGTGAAGATCGTCTCCTCCCACACATTTTCCGTAACCTGTATCTTTTAGATTAGTACTCAAAAAAACAGGCGACATATTCCCCGGGCCATGTGGTGCAAATTGCTTCAATATTCTATGAAATTTCGGAGTGATATCTGCTAATTTTATTTCGGCATCAATACCGATTTCTGGGGTTAGCATATAATTTTCGATACTCCCGGAAACAACTTCTTCAAACTTTTTCTTGAAATCATCATACTGAGATTCAGCTAAGGTCAATCCTGCGGCATACATGTGCCCACCAAATTGCTCGATATGTTCTGTACAAGCCTCCAACGCATTGTACACATCAAATCCTTTTACTGATCTCGCAGAAGCAGCTAACTTATCACCACTTTTTGTGAACACTAAAGTGGGACGGTAATAGGTTTCTATCAATCTACTCGCAACAATTCCAATCACTCCTTTGTGCCAGTCTTCCTGATACACCACCGTGGTAAATCGCTCTTTTTCGTCTAAATCTTCCACTTGCTGCAAAGCTTCAACAGTAATACTTTTATCGGCATCACGCCTTTCTGAATTATAAGCTTCAATTTCTGAAGCAAATTGCCTGGCAACTTCCATATCATGTTCCACTAGCAAATTCACAGCATGTAAGCCATGTTTCATTCTTCCCGCAGCGTTGATTCTTGGTGCAAGAATAAATACCACATCGGTAATCGTGAGGGTTTCTTTTTTAATTTGGTCAATAATTGCTTTGAAACCAGGTCTTGGAGCCACATTTATAACATGAAGACCATGATAAGCCAAAATTCTGTTCTCTCCCGTGATTGGAACAATGTCTGCTCCAATTGCCGTTGCTACCAGATCTAAATATGGCAAAAGTGTATCTAAAGTGATATCATTTTTGACGTTCCAAGCTTGCAACAATTTAAAGCCAACGCCACAACCGCAAAGTTCTTTATAAGGATATTCGCAATCTTCCCTTTTTGGATCCAGAACAGCAACTGCTTTTGGAATTTCTGCTCCCGGCCGGTGATGATCGCAAATAATGAAATCTATATTTTTTTCAGCAGCATAAGCTACTTTTTCGATCGCCTTGATTCCGCAGTCTAAAGCAATAATGAGTGAGATATCATTATCTGCCGCAAAATCGATTCCGATATAGGAAATGCCATAGCCTTCCTCATACCTATCCGGGATATAAGAAACCACATTGGGGTAAAAAGTCTTTAGATAAGAAGAAACCAAAGCGACACTTGTTGTGCCATCCACATCGTAATCCCCAAAAACCATGATATTCTCCTCTTGCTCTATGGCTAGCTCAATTCGCTCGATAGCCTTCTCCATGTCCTTCATTAAAAAAGGATCGTGCAAATCCTCTATAGAAGGTCTAAAGAATTTTTTAGCTTCCTCAAAAGTTTCTATTCCTCGTTGCACTAACAATGATGCTATAGGTGTCTCAACTCCCAGTTTGGAAGCAAGCATGCTCACAGTTTCACGGTTAGGTTTTGGCTTAAGCGTCCAGCGCATATAATTTTAAGATTGAAAAGTGATTACAAAGGTATTGTGATTCAATTTAAATATAGCCTAATTAGGGAGTAGAGACTTTCTTTTTGATGTTAAAAAATCAGGATACTATTGAAGCAATCTTACGTTGAAGTTTTGGAACCACCTTTTCTTCAAACCAAGGATTTTTCATTCTCCAAAATCTATTTACAGGTGAGGGATGTGGAATTGTCCAGTATTTGGGAAGGTATTTCTCATATTCCGCGACTTTTTCGGTGAGCTTCGTTTTTTCTTCAGCCAAATAATAGTTGGAAGCATAGGAACCAATAAGTATGATTAGCTCGATTTTATTTAATTCTGAAAAAACCTGATTATGCCAAAGAGGAGCGCATTCTTTTCTAGGAGGTAGATCACCGGTTTTTGCTTTTCCGGGATAACAAAATCCCATCGGGAGAATTGCGAAATTTGAGGTGTTATAAAAAGTGTCTTCATCCACGCCCAGCCATTCTCTTAATTTCTTACCACTTTGATCTTTCCAGGCAATCCCCGATTCATGCACTACCCTACCCGGAGCCTGACTAATTAATAAAATTTTGGAATCTTCAGTCGCCTCTATAATTGGGCGAGCACCATTAGGTAAATGCTTTATGCAAACTTCACATTGCCTTATAGTATCTAATAGTTGTTGCATTTATGCCTTCCCATTAACCACGATCACAATTTCACCTTTTGGGGGTTTGTTTGTGTAGTATTCCAAGACTTCCTTAGCGGTACCTCTTATAGTTTCTTCATGAAGTTTCGTGATTTCTCGAGATACGGAAACCAATCTATCCTCTCCAAAATATTCCATAAAACTGGTAAGCGTTTTTTTTAATTTATGCGGAGACTCATAAAATATAATGGTTCTGGTTTCTTCGGCTAAAATCTTAAAACGAGTTTGGCGACCCTTTTTTGGAGGTAAAAAGCCCTCAAACACAAATTTATCGTTAGGGAAACCACTATTCACCAGAGCTGGAACAAATGCCGTTGCACCGGGTAAACAATCTACCTCTATTCCTTCATTTACACACTCCCGTGTTAATAAAAAACCCGGATCGCTAATAGCAGGAGTTCCTGCATCGCTAATTAAAGCAAAGGTTTCTCCATTTTTAATTCTTCTAACTATATTTTCCACCGTTCTATGCTCATTATGCATATGGTGGCTTTGCATTGGGGTATTAATTTCGAAGTGTTTCAATAATTTCCCACTGGTGCGGGTATCTTCGGCAAGAATAAAGTCTACTTCTTTTAAAACTCGGATCGCTCTAAGGGTAATATCTTCTAAATTACCAATAGGTGTTGGGACTAAATATAATTTTGCCATAAAAAAGTAAACTTAATCCCTCATTGAGGATTTAATTTTCAACCTAAAAATTATCGGGAGATAACTCCTTGGTTTTCTCTGAGATTTTTGAATCCAGAAAAGATTTAGTGATTGAATTTATTTTCTACTAAAGTCATAAACCGCTCTTCGTATTCTTCTTTTCCTTCCCAGTTTTTATAATCTGGTTTTACCACTTGCTGAATAAACCTATGAGCATCGTCAAGATTATCAAACGTGTTCAATTGAGAGATTACTCGGTTATAATCGTTTGTATGTCCATCGAATAGGTGCTTAATAAAGGATAAGCGCTCATTAAGCCCGATATTAATTCCTTTTTTTAGTCGGTCGTTTAGAGATCTAGGCTTTTCTTTTTCCTGTTTTTTTACAGGCTCAAAACTTGGAAGATTATCGTAATCTACCCCGATATCTCTAAAATCGTTCTTTTTAAATTCTGAAGTGTTTTCTGGTAACTTCCCATTGCTGCTTTTAGAAATGATATTCTCTACCATACTATCTACATGCTCTGTTTCCGGAGGCATTTGCGCAACAATATCCTTTATCATTTCGGTGTTAAGCTCCGTGATTGCCTCAGTGTCATTATACTCCGTACCATCTGGTAGGTAATCATCTTTAGTGGATTCCTTCTCCTTCTTCGGCTCACTTCTTTGAATGCTTTCAGAAGAAAATTCTTCCATTTTAGATAAGTTTTCTTCAGTAAAAGCCAGAATAGTCAACTTTTCATAAAGCTCTTTCGCCATCTTTTTTAGATTAGCAGTAGAAGCTCCGGAAGAAGTGTCTAGTATATTAGTTGCAAGATTTTTTAATTCAGATTCCAATTTCTTTTTCATCACAAATATTATTTTTATTTAGAAGATAGATACAATAATGTGCAATAATGCTACCAAGTTTCATTTATCTTAGCTTCCATAAGTTTTAATTGGTTTACAAATTTACTTTAACCAACAGCCACCTCGGTTGTATTTTTAATAAATTTGTTTCAACTTTATGCCGCTTAGGTATAAATCCTAAACTGCACTGAAAATTACAAAATGTTTCTCGAAAATACAGTAAATCATAAGGAGCAATTTGGCTGGATAGAAGTAATTTGTGGATCGATGTTTTCCGGAAAAACCGAAGAATTGATCCGCCGACTCAAACGAGCCACTTTTGCAAAACAAAAGGTAGAAATTTTTAAACCTGCCATAGATAAACGCTATCATGAAGAGATGGTGGTGTCTCACGATGCTAATGAAATTAGATCTACGCCGGTTCCATCTGCGGCAAATATTCGCATACTAGCCGATGGCTGCGATGTTGTAGGCATAGATGAAGCTCAGTTTTTCGATGATGAAATAGTAACTGTTTGCAACGATCTCGCAAATAGTGGAATTCGCGTAATTGTTGCCGGACTGGATATGGATTTTAAAGGAAATCCTTTTGGACCAATGCCAAATCTAATGGCAACTGCAGAGTATGTTACCAAGGTACATGCAGTATGCACAAGAACCGGTAACCTTGCTCAGTTTAGCTATAGAAAAGCAGTTAATGATGATTTGGTTTTTTTAGGAGAAAATGAAGAATACGAACCTTTAAGTAGGGCTGCCTATTTTAAAGCGATGCTTAAGGAACGGGTGAAACAGTATTCTGTAAAAGATGCAGAAACTGTAGATCCGGGAAAAACACCTACCTAATGTCTACTGTTCACGAAACTACGCTGGAGATCAATTTAAAATCTCTGGAACATAATTACAATTATTTAAAATCAAAAATCGCCAAAGATGTCAAATTAATGGGCGTCGTGAAGGCTTTTGGATATGGTAGTGAATCTGCTGAAATAGCTAAAAAGCTAAGTGCTTTAGGTGTTGGTTATTTTGCCGTTGCCTACACTCAGGAAGGGATTGCGCTTAGAGATGCAGGTATTACTGAGCCAATTCTGGTTCTACATCCACAATCTGCCAATTTCGAAGAAATAATTGAAAGGTGTCTTGAGCCTAGTATTTACAGTGAATTTGTGCTGAATGCTTTTATCAAGACTGCAGAAAAGCTCGGACAAAAAGAATATCCTATTCATTTAAAACTAAATACCGGTTTAAATAGACTTGGTTTTATTGCTCCTGAATTAAATAAAGTTTTTGAATATCTAAAAAAATCTGATGCGGTAAAGGTAAAATCTATTTTTTCTCATCTTGCGGCAAGTGAAGATTGGAAGGAACGCGAATTCACTTTACAGCAACTGGGAAAATTCAGAAAAATGGCATTTAGCATCTTTCAAAATCTTCAATACAAACCCTTGCTACATATCGCTAATACTTCGGGAATCATCAATTATCCGGAAGCGGCTTTTGATATGGTGAGAAGTGGAATTGGTCTTTATGGTTTTGGGAATGACGAAAAGATAGATGAAAATCTAAAACCTATTGGCACTCTAAAAACGATTATTTCACAGATCCATGAACTCGCACCTGGAGAAAGTGTGGGCTATAATCGAGCTTTTACTGCTTCAGAAAAAACTATGACCGCAACATTACCAATTGGGCATGCAGATGGGGTTAATAGGCAATACGGGAATGGTCGCGCAGGTGTTTTTATAAAAGATCAATATGCGCCAATAATTGGGAATGTGTGTATGGATATGCTTATGATAGACATTACTGGCATAGATTGTAAGGAAGGTGATGAGGTAATCCTTTTTGGTGGACCTCAGCATCCAACGGTATTTGCTGCAAAAGGGAATACTATTTCCTATGAATTAATTACTGGAATCTCCCAACGCGTAAAACGTGTTATTGTTGAGGAATAATTTTTACAACTAATAATTTTCTTTAAATTGTGCTAACTAACTATAAACCCTAATAAATATGTCTTTTCTTTCAGATTTTAAATCCTTTTTAATGAAAAAGGATATTGTTGCTTTAGCTACAGCTGTAGTAATTGGAGCAGCATTTAATAAAGTAATCTCCTCTGTGGTTGCAGATATATTTATGCCTGTTATTGGTGTTTTAACGGGAGGAACAGATTTCTCTCAAAAGTTCATCTCGCTGGATGGCCAAAAATATGCCACTTTAGAAGCTGCACAAGAAGCGGAGGCCGCGGTACTTACTTACGGAAATTTAATTCAAGCAATCATCTATTTTATATTGGTTGGGCTCTTTGTGTTTTTGTTTTTGAAAGCTTACGAGAAAACTAAAAAGAAAGAAGAGGAAGCTGCACCGGCACCTAAAGGTCCTACTCAGGAAGAATTACTTATGGAAATTAGGGATGAGCTGAAAAAGCAGAATTCTTAAAATGAAAAATATATATTTCTATTATTGCGCATTAATATTGCCATTTGCAATTCTAATTTTATTAATGAATAATAAATATATAAACTCTTGGGTTTTCTTTGGATTAATTATTTTTTATACGGTGGTGTATAGAACTTATATCGACGGTCTAAGACTTGTGAGCAAAGGAATCATTAAAAAATCTGAAATCTGGAAGATCGCTTACAACGGTAGTAGATTTCAATATTTTAAAGAATTATATTTTAAATAAAAGTATAGCGCGATCACCGCTACATTATATATTCTAAACCTAAACCCTTCACTATGTGGAGGGTTCTTTTTTTAACTAATTTTAAAAATGTGTATAATTCTGTAGAATCCGCTTAAATTAATGTCTGCAAACTATTCAGTTATTTTTTAGTACAATACATTTGCAAAGAAAATTAAAAACAATAATTAGAGAATTCAAACAGTTCTCTAATTCAATTATAGATAAGATAGCATGAGAGTAGCAGTAGTTGGCGCCACCGGAATGGTTGGGCAAGTAATATTAAAGGTGTTAGCAGAAAGAAATTTTCCCATTTCCGAATTATACCCGGTAGCATCCCAAAAATCTATTGGAAATAGCATAGAATTTAATAATAAATCCTTTAAAGTAATTGGCCTGGAAGAAGCGGTTGCGCTAAAACCAGACCTTGCACTCTTTTCTGCTGGTGGAGATACTTCTCTACAATGGGCCCCAAAATTTGCTGCAGTTGGAACTAAAGTGATCGATAATTCTTCTGCTTGGAGAATGGATCCATCAAAAAAATTAGTGATCCCGGAAATTAATGCATCAGAACTTTCTTCTGAAGATCTAATTATTGCAAATCCAAACTGTTCCACAATTCAGATGTTAATGGCCTTAAAACCATTGCACGATATTTATAAAGTGAAGCGAGTGGTGGTTTCAACCTATCAATCCATCACGGGAACGGGTGTAAAGGCGGTGCAGCAGTTAGAAAATGAATATCAGGATACTAAAGGAGAAATGGCATATCCTTATCCAATTCATAAAAATGCGATTCCACATTGCGATGTGTTTACAGATAATGGATATACTAAGGAAGAGATGAAACTTTCCAATGAAACCAAAAAAAATCTTAGGAGACGAATCTGTTCAGGTATCTGCTACTGCAATTAGAATCCCTGTTGTTGGCGGGCATAGTGAATCGGTGAATATTGAATTTGAAAACGACTTTGATGAAAATGAGGTGAGAAAATTATTAAGTGAATTTCCGGGAGTTACAGTTCAAGATAATACTTCAGTAAACACCTATCCTATGCCAATTTATGCCGAAGGAAAAGACGATGTGTTTGTTGGTAGAATTAGAAGAGATTATTCTCAGCCAAACACTTTAAATATGTGGGTAGTTGCCGATAATCTAAGAAAAGGTGCGGCTACAAATGCGGTTCAAATAGCCGAATATCTTTTAGAAAAAGGATATTTAAACAACACTATTGACTAAGTATCTGGAAAAATGTAACTTAGAGCTCTTATTGCGCTACTTATAGCGCATAAAACATTCTAAAACCATTATGAGAAAACTATTAATCGGAATTATTGCAGCAGGAACCCTTTTTGCTTGTAAAGAAGATTCCAAAAAAGAGCAAGCAGAAGTATTGAAATATCCAGAGACCAAAAAAGTAGATACTGTTACCAATTATTTTGGAACCGAAGTTAAAGATCCGTATCGCTGGTTAGAAGACGATAGAAGCAAAGAGACCGAAGAATGGGTAAAAGCAGAGAATGAGGTTACTTTTGATTACCTGGCAAAAATTCCTTACAGAAAAGATCTTAATAATAGACTCACCCAACTTTGGAACTATGAGAAATTAGGTGCTCCTTTTACTGAAGGGGATTACGATTATTTTTATAAGAATGACGGACTTCAAAACCAATATGTTGTTTACAGAAAAAAAAGCTGGTGATGGTGAAGCCGAATTATTTTTAGATCCGAATAAATTTAGCAAGGATGGAACTACTTCTTTAGGCGGATTAAGTTTTTCTGAAGATGGAAAACTAGCTGCTTATAGTATTTCTGAAGGTGGAAGCGATTGGAGGAAAGTAATCCTTTTGGATACCGATTCTAAAAAAGCTATTGAAGATACCTTGATAGATATAAAATTTAGTGGGATTTCTTGGAAAGGAAACGAAGGTTTTTATTATTCCAGTTATAAAAAACCAAAAGGAAGTGAGCTTTCAGCAAAAACAGATCAGCACCGACTTTTCTACCACAAACTTGGAACTAAACAAAGTGAAGATAAATTGGTTTTTGGAGGAACAGCAGCTCAAAAACACCGATATGTGGGTGGCTATGTAACAGAAGACAACAATTACTTATTTATCTCAGCTAGAAATTCTACTTCCGGCGGGAAATTATTCATGATGGATCTTACCAAGCCAAATCCAGAATTGGTAACCTTGATTGGCAATGAAGATACAGATAGTTATGTGATAGAAAATGATGGCAGCAAACTTTTTATTGTGACCAATCTTAATGCGCCAAATAAAAAGATCGTTACGGTAGATGCTGTAAATCCAAGTTCAGAGAATTGGAAAGATTTTATACCTGAAACTAAAAATGTGTTATCCCCATCTACGGGTGGTGGCTATTTCTTTACCGAGTATATGGTAGATGCGGTTTCTAAAGTAAAACAATACGATTATAACGGAAAATTAGTGAGAGATGTGGAATTGCCCGGTGTAGGTTCTGTTGGTGGTTTCAGCACTAAAAAGGATAAGGAATACTTATACTATTCTTTTACCAACTACGTAACTCCGGGAAGCATCTATAAATATGATATTAAATCTGGTAGTTCAGAATTATATAATAAACCAACTATAGATTTTAATCCTGAAGATTACGAAAGCAAGCAGATTTTCTTTACTTCTAAAGATGGAACTAAAGTTCCTATGATCATCACTCATAAAAAAGGAATTGAGCTTAATGGAAAGAACCCAACCATCCTTTATGGATATGGAGGCTTCAATATTAGTTTAACACCCTCTTTTAGCATTGCAAACGCAGTTTGGATGGAGCAAGGTGGTATTTACGCTGTGCCAAGTTTACGTGGAGGTGGAGAATATGGAAAAGAGTGGCATGACGCAGGGATTAAGATGAAAAAACAAAATGTTTTTGACGATTTTATCGCTGCAGCAGAATACTTAATTAAAGAGAAATATACATCTAGTGACTATTTAGCAATTCGCGGTGGTTCCAACGGAGGTTTGTTAGTAGGTGCAACCATGACACAGCGTCCGGAACTAATGAAGGTTGCATTGCCTGCAGTTGGGGTAATGGACATGTTGCGTTACCATACCTTTACTGCCGGAGCAGGATGGGCCTACGATTATGGTACTGCTGAAGATAATAAAGAAATGTTTGAATATTTATACGGATATTCTCCTGTTCAAAATGTGAAGGAAGGAGTTGAGTATCCTGCAACAATGGTTACAACCGGAGATCACGACGATCGAGTTGTGCCAGCACACTCCTTTAAATTCGCAGCAGAATTACAAGAAAAGCAAGCGGGTAACAATCCTGTTTTAATTAGAATTGAAACTAAAGCTGGTCACGGGGCCGGGAAACCAACTGCGATGATTATTGACGAATACGCAGATATCTTTGCTTTTACCCTTTACAATATGGGATTTGAAGTTTTGCCTGAAAAAGTGAACGACAAAGTGAAGGGATAGTCATTCAAAATATACTAATGCAATGAGGTCGGGAATAAACTATTTCCGACCTTGTTATTTATACGAATTCAATAGAGAAATATGCTGAAATTAAAAAAAAGTCTCTTTTGGTTACAATGAAAAACCGGTATTAAAGAAGATCAATGTACAGATAGCCGAAGGAGATCATGTTTCTCTAATTGGGGAAAGCGGTTGTGGAAAAAGCACTTTACTACAGTTAATCTACGGACTTCATCACACCGATGGCTTTGTTTCCTGGAACGGAACAGAATTACAAGGTCCAAATCATAACCTAGTTCCCGGAGAGCCATTTATTAAATATTTAGCACAAGATTTCGACCTCATGCCACCGTTAACGGTTGCTGAAAATGTTGGAAAACATCTTAGCAATGCTTATCCAAGAAAGAAGAAAAAGCGAATACTAGAGCTATTAGAAGTGGTAGAAATGACGGAGCTTGCCAATACCAAAGGAGGAGACCTAAGCGGCGGGCAGCAACAAAGGGTTGCTTTGGCAAGAGCTTTAGCGAACAAGCCGGAATTATTGTTACTGGATGAACCATTTAGCCATATAGACCATTTTAGAAAGAATAATCTTAGGCGAAAGCTATTTGCTTACTTAAAAGAAAATAAGATCACCTGCATTATAGCCACCCATGACAGCACCGATGCACTTTCATTTGCAGATAGAACTATGGTGCTTAAAAATGGTAAAATTTATGCGAATGCTAGTCCTCAGGAATTGTATAACAACCCGCCTAATAAATATATCGCGTCGCTCTTTGGAGATATTAATGAAGTGATGTTAAGATCGATCTCTCCCGAAGAGACAAATCGAAAAATGATCTTATTATATCCTCATGAAATTAAGCTGGGCAAATCTTCAGATGTTCAAGTTGAAGTGCTGGACTCTTATTTTAAAGGAGGAAATTTTCTAATAAAAGCAATGCTGAAAAACCAAATCATCTATTTTGAAAATACTGAAGAAATTGTAGCTGGAGAAACTGTTACTATTAAAATAGATAAAAACCTGATAACCTCCAGAACCCGAAATTAATCGATAGAAACGATTTTACCGGATACCGCATTAAAGCTAAAATTATCTCCAACAGATTTGCCAATTAAGCTTGAGCAATTGGAGAACCAGCGCCAATCACATATATCTTTTTAGCATCGAGTTCCACTTCACCAATAGGAATGCAGATAAAATAAGTCGCATTAGTAGCTTTTACCAAGCTTCCCAATTTAACTGTTTTAGAAGATCCATTGCGTTTTGCCACTTCTAAGGTTACCTGTAGTTGTTGAAATTGCTGCAACTGAGTGGAGAGCTTCTGGATTTCGATATTTATCATTTCCCGGCTGGTTTCATACTTATCTCCAGCGCTGCTTTTGGACTCATTGGTTAAAGCTGCTTCCAGATCTTGTATAGAATGAGAGATCCTACCTATCTTTTCTTCCAGATAGCTTGCACATTTTTTATATAGCTCCTCTTTCATATTAATTTTTAATGCTAAAAGGCCCATAATTCTGCATTTGTCGTACGATCCAGCTTTTTCTTTGAGAGATATAACTACTTGCAGGATTGGCTCTATAAACCCGCGGATTTGGAAGTACTGCAGCAATTGCGGCAGCTTCATAAGCCGTTAATTTGGAAGCAGGTTTTTTAAACCAGTGCTGAGTTGCAGCTTCGGCTCCATATATTCCCTGCCCCATCTCTATGCTATTTAGATACACTTCCATGATTCGCTCCTTGCTCCACATAGTTTCTATTAGCAACGTGAAATAAGCTTCCATTCCTTTTCTAAACCAATCTCTATTGGGCCATAAAAACACATTTTTTGCTGTTTGTTGAGAGATTGTACTTGCACCACGAATTCGCTTGCCATTCTTGTTGTTTTCTATCGCTTTTTCGATGGCTTTCATATCGAATCCGGAATGATTCAAAAAGTTCTGATCTTCACTGGAAAGTACTGCCAAGGGTAAATATCTTGAGATCTCATTATAAGAAACCCAATCGTGTTTAATAGGCTCTTCCGGATTTTCAAAATAGCGAATTGCCATAAGTGGCGTAGCAGGAACCGGCACCCATTTATAAAGTAGCACCATAAAAATGCTAAAAGCAATTAAACCTAGGATAAGCTTTAAAAGGAACCTGAAAAATTTCTTCATATATCGTTTATTATTAATATCTCACTACGAGATCAAATCTGCTAATTCTCTACCTACTAAACTACCAATGGCAACACCCATTCCGCCCAATCTAACTCCGCAATAAACATTTTCTGAAAGCTGTTTTACGATAGGTTTTTTTTGGACTCCAACTCCCATAATCCCGCTCCAGCGTCTATCTATTTCAAACTCTGTGTTAGGCAAAATAGTCTCTCTCAAAAGTGCATCTAATTTATTCTGAATAAGCTCGGTCTCTCCCAGCTGGGTTGTTTCCTCTGTTTTAAGGTCCAGATTTCTACCACCTCCCAATAGGATACGATTATCGATATTTCTGAAATAATAATAGCCTTTATCTAAGTGAAAAGTTCCTTGTATCTGAAGGTTTTCTATAGGTTTGGTAATAAGGACCTGAGCTCTCGCGGGTTTAACCGATCCTAATCCTAGCTGAGCAGCAAAACCGTTGGTTGCGATCAAGAGTTTATTTGTGGAAAACTCAAATTGATCGGTCTTAATATTTACTGTAGAATTTCCTTCTGAAAACTCTTCCACAGTGATGTTGTTCAGGATTTTGATTCCTGCATTTAATGCCTTTTGAAGCAAGGCTTCCATCATTTTCCCGGTATTGATCTGCCCTTCAAATTTGTTGAAGATCAGTGTCTCTTCGATTTGGTTAAAACCGAATTTATCCGGGCCAAAACTAAACACATTCTCCTTAAAAACAGGGTGTAAAAGTGTATTTACATAATCCATTTTAGATTTACATTCCTCTAAAAGAGATTTGTCTGCCGGAATAAAAAGCTCATAACTCCCCCAAAGATTGAAGTCTATGGTGTCATCCCTCAAGGTTTTCCGCAACAACGCCAATCCATCTACCCTTTTTTGAACCAATTGCACCACTTCTTCTTCTGAATGCGAATTAAGATCGTCCAGGATCTCTGATAGGCTTCCAAAACATGCGAATCCGGCATTTTTAGTGCTCGCTCCATTTGGCAAGAAGCCGCGTTCCAAGATAAGAATGTTTGCTTTTGGAAATTTGTCTCTGAGACGGAGAGCCGTATTAAGACCAACAATTCCGCTACCGATTATAGTGTAATCTACATTAGTAAGCCAGGATTGGTATTCCCAGTAGGATAAGTTCATGTGCTGAATTTAGCAGTGAAATTACGGAAAGTTTTGGAGAATTTTCAATGGTGAAAAAGACTTCTCTCCCGATAGCTACCTTAGGTTTGAATTATTATTTTTAAAGTAAGAGCTATATTATTGAAACCTGTCAGCGACCCAGCGA
>NZ_AJLT01000027.1 GCF_000258765.1 Gillisia marina | reverse complement strand
AGACTCCAACTCCAGCAGATGCCGGATTGAAAATTCCATCCTCAAATGGAGCATCAAAAGCTCCTAATGTATTTACTCCATCAGCTAAAAGTGAAGTTAATTGAACATCTTGCGTTTCAGTAACACAGAAAGATGCAACTACAGGTTCGCCAGCATCAGCTTCTTCGATTTCTCTAACTGTAATAGTTATAGTGGTTTCATCTATGCCAGTCACACAGTCTTCAGACTCGTCTAAACTATAAGTGATTGTGTAAGTTCCAGTACCTTGATCTGCAGGATTAAATATGCCACTTTCAAAAGGAGCGCTAAATGATCCCGTTGTGTTTGCGTCGCTATCTAAAAGAGAAACTAATGTAACATCTTCATCTTCATTTTCACAATAGGTAGCAGTAACTGGACCACCTGCGTTTGCAGGTTCCGCTTGAGTAACTTCGATTTCAAAACCAGCCGTATCAGATCCAACAGTACAAGGTGGAGTATCGCCATCTACTGTATAAGTGATTTCCACAGTTTGCCCCCCAAAGGATGCAGGATCAAAGTTTCCACTAGGAACTTCATTTCCATTTGAATCGAAAGTAAATGTTCCGTTAGGATTAGCATCTGCACTTAAAAAATCAAAAAGGTTTTGTATCCCATCTGTAGAGCAAAACGCTAATTCTTGATCGTCTCCCGCCTCTGCAGGAGTTGCCTCGATTACAGTTACAGTTATTTGAGCAGAATCTGTACAGCTGCCGTTATCAACAGTATAAGTAGTTGTGAAAACTCCTATTGGGTTGCTAGTAAATTGTGCGGTAAGTTCAGCAATTGTGTCATCTGAAAATGTTCCACCTAAATCTCTTCCAACTAATAAAGCATTGAATTGCGCAATAAGATCTGCTGGGTTATTTAGTTCAGTTTCACAAACAGTTTCATTTACATCATCACCAGCATTTGGAATCTCTACAAGATCTACTACAACTCTGGTAGCTTCACATGTGTCCGGGTCTCCGTTTGCAGTAAAATAATCTTCATTATCTACCAATAAAACTTGTGGAGCAAGAAGTTGTGTGAAATTAGCATCAGCAAAGAAACGAGTTCCATAAGGTGATACTAAATCTTCAACTCTAGGATTCGTAGAAGCATCATCTGGGTCTACACAAAAAACTTGAGTGCTTTCCAATGGAGTAACAGCCTGAAATACTACTGTTACTTCAGCTCTATCTATACTCTCACAAGGAGGAAGAGGAGAATTCTCTCTATTCACAATTTGACTAGCATAATAGGTTTCTCCATTTATAAGGGGAGTAGAACTAGGTAATTGTGGATTAGAAGTTGCAGTGCTATACCATCTAAATGCGGTGGTATTAGCACTAGTTGCTTCAGCTTCAAGATCTGCTACCGTTGCACCAGGGCAAAATGTTTGCACAGGTTCTGCAGTTGGAGCTTCAGCCAAAACTGGCTCATATCTTAATGCTAAACGACTAGATCTACAATCTGTATCTGGGTTTTTTTGATCGGCGAAATAACTTCTTCCTTCAACCAAAAGTTCGTTAGGATTAAGGGCATCTCCAGTAAATTCTTCTTCGTAGATTCTTATATCTTCACCAACTACACTTTCTATTAAGTCTTGGACAGTACTGTTGTCGCTAGTACTATATTCACACGGAGCAAAAGTATTTCCGAAATCTGCGGTTGGAGGACCAATATCATCCACGGTAACATCTACAAATTGTCTGGCGGTACAAGTATTAGATCCGTTTCCTGCAAAGTATCTTTGGGTTCTTAATATTTCATTGTCAGGAATTGCAGTATTTGATGTGGCATTTCTATACCATCTAACATTATCTGGATCAACTCCATCGAAGTCATCAATTTCAAGCTCCGACACGGTTGCCAAAGCACAGAAGGATTGTTGATTTCCAGCAGTGGCAGCATTATCATCTGCCGGAACGGGGCACTGCCCATAAGTGGGCGAACTTCCAATTAATAAAATAAGGGCGAAAAGGAGCATAGCATATCCCTTCTTCCCTAATGTAAAATTTTGCATAGGCTAGGTGTTAAGTTTAACATTAAATATTTTAGTTAATAAATGACCATTAAAGGCGACACAAATATTGTAATATTTTTCTACAATACTGTTCTTTTTAGGCATTAATTTAACATCGACAAACAATGATGTTAATGTTTTGTTAATCTGACACTCAGATTAATGTGTGTTAAGGATCATGTTTGACAATAATTTCTTACATTCGATTTTATGAAAAAAACTCTCTTTTTATCTCTTATGTTTTTTACTTCTGTGATTTACTCTCAGTCAGTCTCAGACAAAGCCATTTCTTATTTAGAGGAAGGGAAAATAGACGAAGCGAAGTCCCTTCTGATCGAACAAGTTAATAAAAATAATACAGGCCTTAAGATTCTAGAGCTATTAGGGGATATTGCAAGTTTCGAAAAAAACTGGGATACTGCCATATCTTATTATAAAAAGTTGGTGGTTGCTAATCCGGGAAAGGCAGACTTTAATCTAAAATACGGCGGAGCTTTAGGAATGAAAGCTTTAAGTGTTTCAAGGTTGCAAGCGGTAGTTTATATACCGGATATCAAAAAGTACTTAGCCTTGGCTGCCGAACAAGATCGCTCGCAAATTGAATCTAGGAGAGCCCTTGTAGAATTATATATCAAGTTGCCTGGGTTTTTAGGAGGTAGTGATGAAAAAGCACTGATGTATGCCAATCAACTAAAAAATCTAAGCCCTGTAAATGCATATTTGGCAAAAGGCTTCATCATAAAAGAGAATGAGGACCTTGAAGATGCGATGGTTTATTATAAATATGCTTTCAAAAAATACAAGGCTACCGGTGAGGCCGCAGCTACTAATTCTCTTAACTATGAGTTAGGGAAAGTTGCTGCGGAGCTTGATCTGGAATCGGCTTACGGATTACAATTACTGGATAAGTATACCAAAAACTACAGTTATAAGGACATCTATTCCATGGAGTGGGTATACCTGAGAAAGGCACAGATTATGGCCAATCTAAAAAATAAACGGGAAGCTTTGCAATATGTCAACAAAGCACTAACGCTTAAGGCTGATTTTAAAGAAGCGTTGAATGAAAAGGATCGAATTCAAGATTTATAAATAGATTTTTATCTTCTTTAAGGTAGGCTTTAATACTTATATTTGCTTCAAATTTTATTTCATGGATCTTCATTTTATTGCTATTGGCGGAAGCGCAATGCACAATTTGGCGCTGGCCTTACATCAAAAAGGATATAAAATAACAGGTAGTGATGATGCTATTTTTGAGCCTTCAAAATCCAAACTTAAGAATGCAGGTTTATTGCCCTATGAAACCGGTTGGTTTCCTGAAAAAATTACAAATAATTTAGATGCTGTAATTCTTGGAATGCATGCAAAAAAAGATAACCCGGAACTGCTTCGAGCTAGTGAGTTGGGCATTAAAATATATTCTTATCCGGAGTTTTTATTTGAACAATCAAAACATAAAACACGAGTTGTAATAGGGGGTTCCCACGGAAAAACCACGATAACCTCTATGATTTTGCATGCTTTGCATTATAATGGAAAGGAAATTGACTTTATGGTTGGAGCTCAATTGGAAGGTTTTGAGACTATGGTTCATTTAACCAAAGAAAATGATTTTATTCTTTTAGAGGGCGACGAATATCTATCTTCCCCAATAGATAGAAGACCAAAATTTCATCTTTATAAACCTAATATTGCGCTATTAAGTGGCGTGGCTTGGGATCACATCAACGTATTTCCTACTTACGAGAATTATGTTGAGCAATTTGAGTTTTTTGTAGATTCTATAGTGAGTGGTGGAATTCTAGTTTACAATGAAGAAGATCCAGAGCTTATTAGAATTGCTGAAAATACAACAAATGAAATTCGGAAACATGGGTATCATACTCCGGAATATTCTATAGAGGATGGAGTAACAGTTTTAAATACTCCCGAAGGCGATTTGCCTATAGAACTTTTTGGAGCGCACAACCTTAATAATTTAGCTGGAGCAAAATGGATTTGTCAGCATATGGGTGTAGACGAGGATGATTTTTATGAGGCAATAGCTACTTTTAAAGGCGCCTCTAAAAGATTGGAGAAAATAGTAGATACTAATAGTACATTGGTTTATAAAGATTTTGCCCATAGCCCATCCAAGGTTTCTGCCACAACTTCTGCAGTAAAGGATCAATATCCGAATAAAACAGTAGTGGCATGTTTAGAGTTGCATACCTATAGTAGTCTGACTCCTGAGTTTTTAAAACAGTATAAATCAAGTCTATACAGTGCCGATGAAGCCATAGTTTTTTTCTCTCCTGAAGCCCTTCAAATAAAAAAAATGCCTCCAATTACTGAAACACAAATACATGAAGCTTTTGAAAAATCAGAATTGGCGGTTTACACTAATTCCGAAGAATTTCAACTTCATTTACAAAAGATGGATTACTCAAATAAAGTATTATTGCTTATGAGTAGTGGGAATTATGGCGGATTAGATTTTAATGAAATCAAAAACTGGGTTTCCAATTAATTTATCATTTCTGATTTTATAGAGTTAGGTTCATAAATGCTTGATTTGTTTATATTTATATAAACGAACAGTATGAGTAGCACTAAAATTCCTTTCACAATAAAAGAATGGGCAGTAGACGATAGGCCTCGGGAAAAATTACTTCAGAAAGGAAAACTTTCTTTAACCGATGCAGAATTAATTGCAATTTTAATTGGATCTGGAAATAGGGACGAAAGCGCTGTAGAATTAGCAAAGAAAATCCTTTCTAAAAACTTAAATAACCTTAATTTACTGGGAAAGCAATCAGTTTCTCAACTCACGCAGTTTAAAGGTATTGGAGAAGCAAAAGCCATTTCTATTATTGCTGCAATGGAATTGGGAAGAAGAAGGCGATCTGAAGAAGCCTGGAAAACATAAAGATTACTTCCAGTAACTCTGTTTTTGAAGTGTTACAACCTATTCTCGGGGACTTGCCTCACGAAGAGTTTTGGATCTTGTATTTAAATAATGCAAATAAAATCATCGAAAAATTTCAGATAAGTAAAGGTGGTATTACAGGCACACTAGTGGATGTTCGAATCACATTGCGAAAAGCCTTAGAGTTAGGCGCAGTTTCACTAATTCTTGCTCACAATCACCCTTCTGGAAATTTAAACCCTAGCGAGTCAGATAAACAACTAACCATAAAATTAAAAAACGGCTGCGGAAAGTATGGATATTAAAATTCTAGATCACCTTATTGTTACTGAAAAGTCCTATTTTAGCTTTGCCGACGAAGGATTGATGTAACTCCACTTTACAATGCTTTTAATCTATACACCGAAAGTAACTCCAAGAATAACCTACTCTTTTAAGCATATTTGTACGCGCGTGCTAGGGGTAGATATTAAATTCACTTCGAAAATAGAAGAGTTTGTTGCTTATGAAGGCATGAAATTCTCCTATGGGAAAAAGAGATTGGGAAATGAATTGTTTTTCCAAAACGTAGAACTACTCTTAGAACAAGGTTTTAGCGATGTAGAAATAAAAGTATTGGATTGGGAAGAAACTAAGTGCTTTTTTTCGGTTTCGGAGAACAGTGATCTACCTTTCGATATTTTTGCTGCTTCCTTTTATTTACTTTCCAGATACGAGGAATATCTACCTCACGTAAAAGATGAATTTGGAAGGTTTCCAGCCTTAGAAAGTTTGGCCTTTAAAGAAGCATTCTTAGATTCTCCTGTAGTGGATATTTGGATCCAAAAATTCAAAAAATTATTGGTTTCCAGATTTTCTGAAATATCCTTTAAAAAAAGGAAATACAAAATAACATCGGTAATTTCTGTAAGCCATGTTTTTAATTTCAAAAATAAAGGCTTTTTAAGAAGTGTTACGGGCATTCTTTTAGATCTTGGGAAGTTGAAATTTTCCAGGGTTTCCGATAGATTGAAAGTTCAACTAAGGCTCAAAAAAGATCCCTATAATGTGTTTGATGATCTAATATTATTGGTGAAAAAACATAAGATCAATTTGAATTTTATGTTTCAGCTAAGCAATTTTAATGCTTACGACAGAAATATTAATCATAACCGCCTCAATTACCGGGAGATCATTAAATATGTTGCAGATTATTCCAAAGTGGGATTGCGACTTGGATATTTCGCTATCTCTGATATTGAAGTATTAAAAGTTGAAAAAAAGCGTTTCGAAAATATAATTCACGGACCTTTACAAAATGTGATAAATCCAAAATATAATTTATTATTACCCGAACACTATGGTTTTTTAAATGAACTAGAAATCCCTAATGATTATTCTATGGGTTATCCTGAAACTGTTGGCTTTAGAGCAGGAACGAGTATTCCTTTTTTGTTCTACGACATCAATTTAGAAATAACAACCCCATTAAAAGTGCATCCTTATGTTTTTCATTCTCAGGCAACACGTATTTATGATGCCAAAGAACTACAGGAAGTAGTGCTCAAAATTAGAAAAGATCTTAAAAGTGTGAAGGGAAATATGCTAACAATCTTTAAAAATAGAGATTTTTCAGAATACGCTAATTCACATTATCATTATTCATTACTTAAGCAAATCCATGAAATTTAATAATATAAAGCATGTTTATTTCGATCTAGATCACACTTTATGGGATTTTGATAAAAATTCATCATTAACGTTCGATGTGATTTTTAAGGAAGAAAATATTGAGATTGAAATTCAGGATTTTTTAAACACCTATATTCCTATAAATATCAATTATTGGGCTCGGTACCGAAATAACTTGGTTTCCAAAGAGATGCTGCGTATTGGACGGCTTCGGGATAGTTTTGATGCATTGGGAATTCAGATTTCAGATGAGGCTATAGATAATCTGTCCAACAGATATATTAGTGTTCTACCAGATTTTAATCACTTGCTTCAAGATACAATTGAAATTTTGGAATATTTAAAACCTAAATATAAGCTTCATATTATTACAAATGGTTTTGAGGAAATTCAGCATAATAAAATGCAAAATTCCCAAATCGCAGACTATTTTGACACCATTACAACTTCTGAGGAAGCTGGCGTGAAAAAGCCACATTTAGAAATTTTTGAAAAAGCGCTTCAAAAATCTAATGCAGCTCCGGAAAATTCCATCATGATTGGGGATAGTTATGAAGCTGATATTGAAGGTGCTAAAAATGCAGGATTACATGCGCTTTATTTTGATTATTATGGTAAGCTGGAAACTTTGCAAGTGCCTCAAGTTCAAAAGTTAAAAGACTTGCGAATGTATTTATAGCAATAAAGAATTTATATCTTCGTTTCACTAAAAGAATAGTCCCCTGATGTCTTTTGTAAAACTCCTTAAAACCCCCATTTTACTGCTGCTTTTTAGCGTGGTATTGCATTCGTGTGTAAAAGGGGTAGATCTAGATCAAACAGAAGAAATTGCGTTAACACCAGACCTTCAAGTAAGCTTATTAGTTTTTGATGTAACAAATGTCGATTTCAAGGATCAAGAGTCGGGTGCTTTTACACCAATCATTCGAGATACGGTTCGCTTAGAATTTTTAGATGACAGCTATATTCAGGATGACCTGGTAACTGTAGAGTTCAGCTTTAAATATACCAACTCTTTTCCACAACCTTTTAGGAATAAAATCTCATTTCTTTCTGAAAATGATAGGGTACAGCGCTCTGTGAGCTTTGATATTGCTGAAGGAAACAAAGATAACCCTGCCATTACCGATTGGATAGAATTTATTGAAAACGAGCGAATAGATGTTATCAAGAAATCTATTAAAATGGTGGTGGAGATCGAGGTATTGCCTAATCAGAATCCATTCGATGGGGAATTGAAGTTTGAATCAAAGGGACTTTTTTCATTTGAATTTTAGCAGATGAGATTCTACCTTTCATGCCTTACCATTATACTAGGAATTTTTCTCTGCCAAGGTCAAAATAAACAGTTGTTATATAATGTGAGAGGGTTGCCGCAATCTTTGCTAAACAATCCAGGGGCGAATGTCAATTTCGATGGACATATAGGCGTGCCCTTATTCTCAAAATTCCATATTTCAGCGGGTTCTTCAGGAGTAAATTTATTTGATATTTTTGATGAGTCTAAGCCGGATGTAAATAGAAAGGTTAGCTCGGCAATTAGAAGACTTACTAGAAACGATTATTTTACCCTCCATCAGCAATTAGAAGTTCTTTCTTTTGGGTGGAGATTAAAAAATGGGCAATACCTTTCTGCAGGAGTGTATCAAGAAATGGACATGTTTGCTTATTTTCCTAAAGATCCTGCCTTATTAGTGAACGAAGGAAATAACGCTTATTTAAATGAGCCCTTCGATTTTTCTGATGTTTCTTTTACAGGAGAGATCATGACGGTTTATCATCTAGGTATCAATAAAAAGATTAATAATAAATTGACTATTGGAGCACGCGGTAAGCTGTATTCCGGAATATTTAATGTTGCCAGTACAAATAATTCAGGAAAATTTATAACCCGAGATGATCCTAACACTCCTAACTTTTACAGGCATTTTGCAGAAAATATCGACGTTAGGGTAAATACTTCCGGCTATGCTTCTTTGAATAACACCGGAAGGACAGTACAAGAATCTACCAGAGATTTATTGAAACGATCTTTTTTTGGTGGTAATGTTGGTGTTGGTGCTGATATTGGGGCTACTTATAATTTGGAAGATAACTTTAGGATTACTGCTTCTATACTGGATATTGGGATTATGTATCAGCAGCACGACGTGGAGAATTACTTGTATTATGGAGATTATGAAACAGATGGAATTGAGCCTTTATTTCCAGATGTGGCGCCTACAGATAATACAATCCCATATTGGGATCTTTTTGAAGATGAAGTAGACAGAAATTTAAAAGATGAAACCTTAAACGAAAATTATACAACCTGGAGGCCTGTAAAATTTAATGCCGCTATTGAATTTGGTTTTGAAGAAATGTTTGAGATTTGTGATTATAGGAGAACTTACAAGCGAAGAAATTATAATCTTATTGGAGTTCATCTTTTTGGTGTTAAGAGGCCTCGAACTATGAATTATGCTTTAACTGCTTATTACGATCGGAAATTTTCGAACACCTTTAGAGCGAAAATCTCTTATACCGTCGATGATTTTTCATATTATAATGTGGGTTTATTGGTTTCAAAAAAAATAAAGAAGTTTAATTTTTATCTTGCAGCAGATAATTTAGCAGGATATTTGAATCTTGCAAAATCACAAAGTGCCTCTATTCAATTCGGAATGCAGTTTATATTTAAAAAATAATGAAAAAGATCTATTTAATTTTTGCGTTACTACTTGGTGTTTGTTTTACAAGTATCGGACAGGATTTGAACTCTTATAAATATGTAGTTGTTCCGGAAAAATTCGAATTTTTAAAAGAACCGAATGAATATCAAATGAATGCGCTCACTAAGTTTTTGTTCGAGAAATATGGTTTTACTGTATTTATGGAAAGTGAATTAAAACCGGCAGATCTTTCCTTAGAGCCTTGCAATACTTTATATGCAGATGTAATTGAAAATAGTGGGTTTCTTAAAACGAATCTGCAGATCAGTTTGAAAAACTGCAATAATCAAGTTGTTTTCACTTCAGAAGAAGGAAGTAGTAGAGAAAAGGATTTTAAAATGGCCTATCAGAGTGCACTTAGGGATGCATTTAAATATGTTGCTGCCATCAATTATAAATATGATGAAAAATCTGTATTGCCGAAAAAAGAAATTTCTGAAGCTCCAGTTGAAGTAAAATCAGAGTCGGTAAAGGAAGTAAAGGAGAATAAAGTTGAAGAAGTGATAGTGTCTGCCATTCCCGGAGAAATCCAAAAAAATCCTAAGCCTTCAGGTAAATTGAAAAATAAAAGACTGTTTGTTTCGGATAATCTAGAGGTGTATCTATTAGAATCTGAATATGGTTTTCAGATCTTTCAGAAAGAAATGGAGGAGCCATTTGCGAAACTCATAAAAACAAGCAGTGCTACCCATTTTATTTATTCAACTTTACAGAATACCGGAATGGCATTTTTTGATGCCACTGGAAATTTAATTGTTGAAATTCTCGCAGAAAATGGGAATAATACTTCCATTAAAACTTATAAACTGAAAAATTAGAATAAGCTGAATTGCCATCCCGACGACAGGAGGGATCTCTAAAAAGAATAATTCTGTTCCTTAGAGATTCTTCAAACCGTTTCACTGCTTTCAGAATGACAACCCTTTTTTTATCATCATCGAATGAGATAGGGATCTCTAATAATCGTATTTATTCTTCCAACGTTTCTTCAAAAATTCTCTTTGCACTTGTTCGCGTTGATTATTGCCGGGAGTATAAAACATGGTATTTTTAATCTCCTCCGGGAGAAATTCTGCTTCAGCAAAATTATTTTCATAATTATGCGCATATTTATAATTATCCCCATATCCCAAGTCTTTCATCAATTTAGTTGGAGCATTTCTTATAGGTAAAGGCACCGACAAGTTTCCTGTTTCTTTCACAAGACTTTGTGCTGCATTAATTGCGGCATAGGAAGCGTTGCTTTTTGGAGAAGTTGCAAGATAGATAGCACACTGGCTTAATATGATACGAGATTCCGGAAACCCGATAGTTGTAACCGCCTGAAAAGTATTATTTGCCATGATTAAGGCAGTTGGATTTGCGTTGCCGATATCTTCACTTGCGGCGATAAGCATTCTTCTGGCAATAAATTTTACGTCTTCTCCACCTTCAATCATTCTGCTAGCCAATAAACCGCGCCATTTGGATCGCTCCCTCTAATAGATTTTATAAATGCCGAAACTATATCGTAATGCTGTTCCCCCGTTTTGTCATAAAGCACTGTATTTTGCTGAACTTTTTCAAGAACTAGCTCATTTGTGATTTCGATTGGCTCTTCTACAGAATTTACCAGCAGTTCAAAAATGTTCAATAATTTTCTTGCGTCACCACCGCTTAAGCGCAATAATGCTTCCGTTTCGGTAAGTTTTATATTTTTCTTTTTTATCTCAGGGTCTTCTTTGATCGCTCGTTGTAGCAAGGCAATGAGATCCTCTTTTTCAAAAGGCTTTAAGACATACACCTGACATCTGGAAAGCAAGGCAGAGATCACCTCGAAACTAGGATTTTCTGTAGTGGCTCCAATTAACGTAACCCAGCCTTTTTCAACAGCACCCAGTAACGAGTCTTGTTGGGATTTGCTAAACCTATGGATCTCATCTATAAATAAGATTGGATTTTTGGTGGTAAAAAGGCCTTCCCCTTTTTTAGCTCGGTCTATTACGTCTCGAATATCTTTTACTCCACTATTTATGGCACTTAATGTGTAAAACGGCCTATTGCTCTCTGTTGCTATGATATTAGCTAGAGTGGTTTTACCAACTCCCGGAGGACCCCATAAAATAAGAGAAGGGATCATTCCTTGTTTAAGTTGCTGTGTAAGGGCGCCATTTTTCCCAATTAAATGTTGTTGACTTAAATAATCGCTTAATTTTTTGGGTCTTAGCCGTTCTGCAAGAGGTTCATTCATATTGCAAAGGTAGGAAATCGAAAATGACTGATTCTCATAATTAAGATACTGTTGACAAAATGACACTACTAATTAATGCGCATAACTTTTGCTATTGATTAAGTCGCCAAATCTCATCTTATTGGAGATTATATTATAAATTAGATTTATGTTGAAGCAGCGAGAACCATTTATTTTTTCAACAGGAGTAATAGGATATCCGCTATTATTCGTTCTAATAGTATGGTTGGTATTTTGGTTTGAGATTCGGTTTGGGTTCGATTTTAATTATTTGGGGATTCAGCCAAGAAGTATAAAAGGATTAAGAGGGATTTTCTTATCACCCTTCATTCATTCAGATATTAAACACCTTTTTCATAATACCATTCCGCTGTTTATTTTAACAATGGCACTTTTCTTTTTTTTATAGAACAATTAGTTGGAAAGTATTATTTGTGGGGCTGCTCTTAACCGGATTTTTTACATGGGTGATAGGAAGACCAGCTAACCATATTGGAGCAAGTGGTATTATTTATTTATTGGCTTCATTTCTGTTTTTCAAAGGCATTTTTTCGAAGCATTATAGATTAATAGCACTATCCTTTATTGTAGTTTTCCTTTATGGCGGCTTACTTTGGTTTGTAGTACCTGTAGATCCAAAAATTTCGTGGGAAGGACATTTATCCGGCTTAGCAGTTGGATTGCTTTTAGCACTCATTTTCCGTCAGAAAATAATAACACAGCCAAAATACGAATGGGAAAAAGATGATTATAACGCAGAGAGCGATTTATTCATGAGTCATTTTGATGAAAACGGCAATTTCATAGAGAAGAAAACAGAGGATGAATTAGATATCCAAAATTCAACCTATAATTATATTTTTAAAGAGAATAAGGAAGAATGAGTTTAATGTCCCTTCAATAAATTTTATCAATTAGCAGAGCTTATAAAATAAAAAAAACCACCCGAAAGTGGTTTTCTTATTTTTGAGCTAATTCTAATTACTTGGGAATGCCCAAATATCATCATCTAATAGATGACCTCCTTGAGCTTGAATTGCAGCTTCATAATTTTCTAAATTGGCTTGGCGTTCAGAAAGCGGGTATAAAAACCTTCTTGGGATTACTCCCGAAGGATTTACACCTGGAACAGCATCGGGACTTGGTGTTAAGTCTGGATACCCTGTCCTTCTGTAGTCCACCCAAGATTCGATAGGCGCATTTCCATAAAGTGCAACCCATTTTTCATTAATGATTGCCTCAATTTTATCATCCTCAGATCCAGATAGCGATAATCCATTTACGTAAGAATCTACATTTCCTTGGTCGACTCCTATATAAAGCATATTGGAGGAGACTGCTTCTTTTAAGGCATCCAGTGCATCTGCATCAGACCCTCCTGTTCTTACTATTGCTTCAGCTTCAATAAACTTAACTTCCCAATAAGAGATTAAAGGGGTTGGAGAATCTGCTTGACCCCAAAATAGACCGTCAACACCTGCAAAGTCTACACCGTCTGTCGTATAAAATGGTAGTCTGGGATCATTATTTGCAGTCATTTCATCAAATAGCACCTCAGATATCCCCAATGTACTAGGTCTATCATTATCGAATAAAAACCAGGGATTTGCATTTTGTGCAGGAGTGCTGTAAATAAAATCTGGTTGCTCGGCTGTGCTGGAAAATGCCTGTTGAATTTCGATAAGCGCATTTTGAGCTGCGGACGCACCATTTACAGACGTTAAGTGAAGGTAATATCTAGCTTTTAAAGCATGTGCTACTCCTTCCCAATCTACATTGTCTGCGCTACCTGCTCCAGCAAAAGCTCCAATTCCGGCTGCAACGCCTTCATCTATAGATTCTGTTAGCAGCGTTTGAATTGTCATGTAAATAGATTCCTGAGAATCATAGGTTGGGTTGAGATTACCTTGATCCCCAACAAAAGCTTCGGTATAAGGTATGTCACCCCATGAACTGGTTGCAACTCCTAAGTTAGCTGCCATATATAATTTTGCTAATGCACTAATTTCTCCTTCATTGTTTTGGATAATCACAAAAGCATCTTTCATAGAGCCTGCCCCATATAAGCCAAAATCCCATAGGTCATCAATATCACTTTCTCCAATGTTATATTGATCATAAGCAATCTGTTGGGCATCTAAGCCATCGAAATGTTGCACTAATATACCGGCAATTCTTCCACCTAGGGCTACAGAATTTCTATGGGTTTGAGCAATCATTCCAGGGTAAATAGCACCGGCATTTACCAAATCTGAAGATGGGTTATCTGGGTCTAAATTAGCATCTGTGATTTCACAAGAAAAAGAAATACCTAGTAATAGTATGCAGATTAATATTTTTGAAGTTTTCATATTTCCTAAAAATTAAATTGAACGTTTAATCCGTAACTTTTTGTGTTTGGTTGATTAAAATAGTCTAATCCCATACCGTTACTATCTCCTGTTAGATTAGTTTCAGGGTCTACACCTGGGTAATCGGTTTCTACCCAAAGGTTTCTTCCAAAAGCCGATAGGCTTAAGTCTTTGATAAATGTATTATCTAACCATTTTTCAGGAAGGGAATAGGTTAATGTGACCTCTCTTAAGCGCACCCATGATCCATCATATATTGCGGTTTCTGAAAGTCCTCCAAATCCATATCGTCTCCAAAAGTTATTATTTTCACTTATAGTAGGATCAGAATAAGGAACTACCTGTGAATTAGGTTGCCCTGTAGATTCTACAACTCCTTCAAAAACTGTAGTTTGATCTCTCACTAACGTAGCGTCAGATACACCAAAGTAATCAAGGATTCCACAGGTACCACACCATACATCTCCCCCTTGGCGGATATCGATTAAAAAGGATAAGCCAATATTTTTATATTGAAACTGGTTATTTATACCGGCTAACCAATTTGGTATTGGATCCCCAATAACACCATCTGTTGTAGCTTGTAGCGGATAACCATCATCATCTATTAAAACCTCCCCGGCATCATTTCTAGCGAAACGAGATCCAAAAATTGCTCCATAGGATTCACCTGCAACTGCACGTGAACTGGTACCGGAAAAACCATTAAGTGTAACAGATTCTACACCTTCTACTAATTCTTCTACAACATTTTCATAAGTAGTCCAATTAGTATTTATATTCCATTCAAAATCTTCAGTTCTAATAGGTGTTCCGCTTAATGTAACCTCATATCCTTTGTTAGATACAATTCCAACATTTTCAAACCTATCCACAAATCCAGAAGAAGGAGCTGCGTCTACAAATATAATTTGATCTTCAGTTTCTTTATCGTAGTAAGCGAAATCAAACTTCAATCTACTGTCGAACATAGCTACTTCAATTCCGACTTCAAATTCAGTGGTTTTCTCCGGAGTTAAGGTTGGATTTCCTGCTCTTGACGATCTTTCAAAAGAAGTGGCATCATAAGCCGGGAAAGTAACACTTTGGATAAACCCATCTCCACTTACAGAGGTACCACCAAAATTTGTAATAGTTGCATATACGGGAGCATCATTACCAGCAGTTCCCCAAGCGCCTCGCAATTTTCCGTAATTTATAAATTCACTATCCATAAGTTCGGAAAATACAAAGCTACCTCCAATGGAATAAGACTGGAAAGTATTGTCACCAACGGGTAAAGTAGAAGACCAGTCATTTCTAAAAGAAGGAGTAATAAAGAGTAAGTTATCATAGCTCAGGGTTGCAGTAGCGAAGACCCCAATAAGTTCTCTTCTGGAAGAAAGCTCCTGTGCTTGAGTAGTACTTACATTTGAAAGATTGAAAAACCCTGGAATTGTCATTCCATCACCTAGTACAGTTTGACGGTTGGTCTTATTATAATAACCGTCATATCCTATATTGGTATCAATCCCAAATTTATCATTAACATTATATAGAATATTAAATATCCCACTCCAGTTTACATCTTGATTGGCAATAACATCGTTAATAACCCGACCATTTCCGAAGGATGCATCAATGATATCAAAACCAATTTTTCTAGTATCTGTATATCTATCAATAGAACCTGAGGTTTTAAAGCTCAACCAATCTGTAATATCGTATGTCAAAGCCATCCTTCCTATGGTTCTATTTACATCGTCCAGGTTAATGTTTCGAGCAACAGCAAAATACGGGCTGTTATAAATTCCGTCCCTGTAGCTTCTTTGACCAGGTAATTCTGAACCGGGTATATCATAAAAATAAGTGGCTGGATCGTCTGCTGCGGCCTGGCCTTCTTTTCCATTTCCCATATCGAAAGTAGGAGTGTTTCTAAGTAATCCGAGCATTACTCCAGATATATTGGATCCTCTTTGCACTCTGTTCCCTCCAGAATTGGTGTATTGCCCTGAAGCATCAAGGATTAGATTCTCTGTTAAGTTTGCTCTTAGATCAACTCTAAAGGTTTTTCTCTCAAATTCTTCATTTGGAGAAATTCCTTCTTGATCTAATTTTCCAATGGAAGCCCTATAGTTTACTTTTTCTGAACCACCACTAATCCCTACACTAGTATCAGTAGTGAGTCCAGTTCTAAAGAAGTCGTAATTATCATAAGCCACAGCTGGCATGCCGTTTCCAGTTCCTGCAGGAACTAGTCGCCCATTACGATCGAAAGGATAGTCTGTAGCTCCATCAAACTCTAAGTCAGAGATTAGAGGTCCCCAAGAATCACCTTCAAAGGTTTCTGGGCCTCTATATTGCAAAGCTCCTTCAAAATGACGCCCTTGAGCGTATTCTTTCTGTAAATCTGGAACTTGGCTGTGCTCTGCAAAAGAAACGGTAGAGTTAATGGTTAGTTTAGTTTTACCTTCCTGACCTTTTTTTTGTTGTGATTAATACAACACCGTTGGATGCACGCAACCCATAAAGTGTTTGGGCCGCAATACCTTTAAGAATGGAAACGGAGGCAATATCATTGGAATTAATATCAATAGCTCTATTCGAAAAATCACTTCCTCCTAAACTTGAATTATTATTGGTTTGCGTTGGATCTTCTGAGAATGAAGAGTTATCGATTGGTACTCCGTCTACGACGAACAGCGGAGAATTCGATCTTGTAATCGAAGTATTTCCACGCACTCTAATATTTGCTGAAGCCCCTACAGAACCTGAAGATGTGGTAACCTGTACACCTGATGCTTTTGAGCTTAGGGCGGAAACTAAGTTGGTCTCCCTAGATTTCTGAACGTCATCTGCTTCAACTGTTTCTAAGGCATAACTTAAAGAACGTGGTTTTGCTCTAATTCCTTGAGCAGTAATAACTACCTCCTCTAATGCAGCTGATTCATCGGCTAATGTTACATCAATAGTAGATTGGTTGCTAACTATAACTTCTTGCGTTTCCTTTCCTACAAATGAAAAGACCAATATGTCATCTTGGTTTGCGTTGATCGTATATAGACCATCAAAGTCTGTTTGTGTACCGGTAGTAGAACCCTTGATAAAAACATTCACTCCAGGAAGCGGTAACCCTTCCTCGCTTGTTACAGTACCATTAATTGTTTGATCTTGACCAAATGAAGTAAAGCCAACTAGTAGAAACAATACTATGATAATGCATTGTAATTTTTTTCCCATTTTACATGTATTTAAAGTTTAAAAAAAATTAAATAGCGTTAACGCTAAGCGATTTTGTGATTAAAAAAAGCGCTAACGGTAGGGATTTAAAGAATTAAATAGGGTGTGTTACTTGGGGAGATAAAAGGGGCTTGATTGAAAAAGAACTAATAAATAAATGTACAATAAAATTGAATAATAAACAATAAGCCACTAAAAATGAGTTATTTGTGAAATTTATTTTATCTTCTTAGGAATTTTGAAATAACTTTTTAGTATAAAAATATAAACGACATATAATGGGAACTTAAGAATCGTTACGCGCGTTTCCATTTAGATTTTAGTACATGAAAAGATGTGGTTTTTATTGAATAGAGATCCAGAAATTTCGTGGGAAGGACATTTATCCGGCTTGGCAGTTGGATTGCTTTTAGCACTGATTTTCCGTCAGAAAATAATAAAACAGCCAAAATACGAATGGGAAAAAGAAGATTATAACGCAAAGAACGATTTATTTATGAGCCATTTTGATGAAAACGGCAATTTCATAGAGAAAAAAACAGAAGATGAAATAGATAACCAAGATTCCATCTATAATTATATTTTTAAAGAGAATAAGGAAGACTAGTTTAAGACCGTTGCCTTACAATCTCATATAAAAAAGCACCACAAGCTACCGAAACATTTAAGGAGCCAATACTTCCAAACATTGGTAATTTCGCCTTATCATTCACAATTTTTAATACTGAAGGATTAATTCCTCTGCCTTCACTACCCATTACTAAGGCCGTAGGCTGGTTTAGTGCTGTTTCGTATATAGATTGATCGCTTTTTTCTGTAGCGGCCACTACGTTAATGCCTGAACCCTGAAGGTAATAAATGGCATCTTTAATATGGCTTACTTTACAGATAGGAATATTAAAAACAGCCCCAGCAGAAGTTTTCACCGTATCGGCATTCACGGGTGCGCCACCTTTATCTTGAACAATAATAGCATGAACTCCGCAACATTCGGCTGTTCTAATGATAGCTCCAAAATTTCGAGCATCGGTAATTTGGTCTAAAAGTAAAAATAGTGGAGTAGAAGAGGTGTCTTCTATAACTCTTTGCACCACTTCTTCCATTTCCGGAAATTCTATGGGAGAGATCTTAGCTACAACTCCTTGGTGATTTCCTTGAGTGAGTTTTTGTAGTTTTTCTACAGGTACGTAAGAAATATTAAAGCCTCTTTTACCTATCAATGATAGTAGTTCTTGGAATAGCGGATTATTCAAACCTTTTTGAATATAAATTTTATCGATATTCTTTTCGCTTTGGATTGCTTCCATTACCGTTCTAATCCCAAAAATTGTAGTAGTATCTTCCATAGCCGCAAAGATAGACTTTGTTTAAATAAAATGGCACTTGAGTAAAATAATTAAAACTTGGAAATAACCTCCTTCGAAAGCTTTGTATATCAACTTACAAAATGCAGGATGTCTATTGAGTATCTCGTAATGTTTTTTTCCTAATTGTGAATAATTTTTTTTAGTCTTTTGATAGGATTTGGTTTAATCTCATTTTTTAATGTTTATCTCAAATTACTGAAATCTACGCATTTGTAAGTATCTAAAATTTTTAAATTTATTTTTCTTGGATATTGTCTTAAGATAGATGTGCTAAAACTTATTTATTTTAAATGCGAAAAGCCCGTGAAATTTCACGGGCTTTTTTTAAATAAATTTATTATTTAATAACTGAAATTAATTTGATGGGAACACCCAAATATCATCATCTAACAAATGTCCTCCTTGAGCGTCAATTGCCGCTTGATATTCATCAGGATTTGATAAACGTTCAGAAATTGGATAAAGTAATCTTCTTGGCACTATACCAGATGGATTGTTCCCATTTACACCATTCTCGTTTGGCGTAATATTAGGGAAACCTGTTCTTCTGTAGTCATTCCAAACTTGCATAGGTGATTGACCATACATTGCTTTATATTTCTCTAGAATAATGGTCTCAATATTTGCTTCACCCAAACCTGCTATATAAGTGTCTATTGCCGCAGATGATACCCCTAAATAAGCCATATTTGCTCGTACTGCTGCCTGTAAAGCTTCCGTACCGTCTCCGCCAGTTCTTTCTAAAGCTTCTGCTTCTAAAAACTTAGTTTCTGAATAACTTATTACAGGATTTGGGCTATCTAACTGTGCCCAGAAAAGATTTGGATTACTGGAATCAAAGAAGAAAAAGTTACCTTCTTCTTCAAACATGTATTTATCCATTCTAGGATCATCCATCATCAAATCAGAAAAGAAACCATCAATAATCATAGTGTTTGGTCTTTGAAAACCAAATAAAGCTAAAGGATGCCCACCATTTTGAGTGTTTTCAAATTGAAAATTTAATTGAGCAGAATTGCTAGAAACAGCCATGTCTAATTCATCTAAAGCTAGCTGTGGCGCATTCGAGTTTACACTCGTTTGTTGCATGTAAAATCTTGCTTTTAAAGAATGTGCTGCAGCAATCCATTGGTCATTAGATCCACCTATAAGATCTCCTTGAATACCTGCTGGATCTTCTGCGTTTAAATCTTCGATTGCTCCAGATAACAATGTCTGTAACACACCATAGATTTCTTCTTGATCGTCGTATTTTGGCGAAAGGTTTTCTTTACCCAAGAAAGCTTCAGAATAAGGAACATCTCCCCAAACGTTTGTTGCAATACCTAGGTTAATAGCCATATATATTTTAGCTACACCTCTGGTATTTAAAGCTCCAGAATTAGTCGCTCTCTCAATAATATCGGCAGCGTCTCTCATAGAACCTGTGTACAAACCAAAATCCCAAGGATTATCAGTATCGTTTTCTCCTATTACATACGAAGTATATTGTAACTGCTGAGCATCAAACCCTTGCCATTGCTGCATAATTATACCGGCATATCTACCAAGTACTGCATCTATATTTCTGTGCGTTTGGGTTTGCATAGCTGGCACGATCGCTACCAACTCTACACTTTCCCCACCTGGTCTGGTAGGATCCTGATTGACATCATCATAGTCACAGGAGATCAACATAGCAAAACTGAAAATTGCTGTAAGTAAAATCTTAAATATATTTTTGCTTTTCATTTTCGTTTTTTTTTAAAAATTAAGTTTCACTGTTAAAGCATAACTTTTGGTATTGGGTTGATTAAAATAATCCAATCCAATTCCATTACTTGAACCTGTAAGATTTGTCTCAGGGTCTATACCAGGATAATCAGTTATTAAAAATAAATTTCTTCCAGAAGCTGTTATAGATCCTGAATTGAAAAATGTAACATCTAATAATGACTGTGGTAATTGATAGGAAATAGCAGCTTCTCTTAGTCTTACCCAAGAAGAATCGAAAATATAATCTTCTGATACTCCACCAAATCCATATCTCACCCATCTGTAAGATCCTAAACCATTTGCAGGATCAGCTAAAGCTACCTCTGTAGTGTTTACAGCACCTGTATTCGCATTTACTCCCTCAAATACAAAATCTGTAATTTCTCTTTGTTCTGCAGTTTTTTGTGAAGTACCGAAGTAATCTATGATACCACATGTTCCACACCATACATCACCACCTTGTCTCACATCCAATAACGCAGATACTGAGAAATTTTTATAAGTGAAAGTATTTCTTACTCCCATTGTCCAGTCTGGTGTTGGATCTCCTACTACGCCATCTTCGGGATCTACTAATGGGAATCCATTATCTCCGATAAGAACATCTCCATTTTCATTTCTATCAAATCTAGAACCGAAAATTGCTCCATAAGGCTCACCTGCAATTACTCTAGAAGATGTTGATGTAAATCCACTTAAGAATATAGATTCAACATTATCTGTTAATTCTTCAACAGTGTTTTCATAAGTCGTCCAGTTTACATCAATATTCCAATTAAAGTTTTCTGTCTTAACAGGATTCAGAAATCCTAAAACTTCCCAACCTTTATTAGAGATAACCCCTGCATTTACTATACGAGAAGTAAATCCGGTTACTGCTGGTTGATCTACGGAAATAATTTGATCAGTTGTTTCTTTATCATAATAAGTAACATCTAATCGTAAGCGTGAATTCCAAAATTTAAGTTCTGCACCTACTTCAAATTCTTTAGTAACTTCTGGACGAATTTCGGCATTTCCTAATTGTGCAGACCTTTCGAAGGCTACAGTAGAAAAAATTGGAAATTGATTACCATCTATAAAACCATCTCCTCCAGCAACTGCCGCATTGTAATACGTTGTTGTTGCAAAAATAGGAGCATCATTACCAGTTTTACCGTAAGAACCACGTAATTTACCATAATTAAAGAAGCCAGAATTATCAAAAAACTCTGAAAAAACTACTGCACCACCGGCACTATAGGAAAGGAAGTCATTGTCATTTTCTGGTAAAGTTGAAGACCAGTCATTTCTTACAGCTCCATTTAAAAAGAAAGTGTCATTAAATCCAAATTTAACATCCGCTAAAATTGCATCCAACTGTTTTCTACCTACATTTTCAAAAACTGATTGACTTGCGGTATTTGATACATGGAAAAATCCAGGAATCGTAAGATTATTACCAATTGCCTGACGAGTTAAACTTTTTGTTGTAAATCCATCGTAACCTAATACACTGCTGAAAGTAATATTTTCGGAAATATCTCTATCTACTAGGAATAAAAGTTGTGTATTAATGTCCTCGCTAAAAATAGAAAGATCTGACACTTGCCCTTGAGGGTTACCTGCAGAATTAATATCTACTCCAGCTTTTCTAACATCAGAATATTCATCGTAAGCCAGAGTTCCTCTAACAGTCGCCCAATCTAATGGTTTATAATCAAAAGATAATCGACCTATAAATCGTTTCACGTCATCTGTAGATGGGTTTTTTGCAACGGTCCAATAAGGGTTGTCATACACCCCTGCTCGATAACTTCTTTGGGTTCCATCTGGTAACTCATAAGTGCTAGGAGTATCTGCAGCCTCACGACCAGTTAATCCATTTCCATTATCAAATGATGGTGTAGTTCTTAACAATCCAAGCATAATACCTGATACATTAGAACCCCTTTGAACTCTGCGCCCACCTGAAGTAACATAAGTACCACTAGCGGAAATTTCAAAATCTTCCCTTAGCTGAGAGCTGATATCTGCCCTAAAAGAACGTCTGTTAAACTCTTCAGTTGGGGCAACCCCGGTTTGGTGTAATTTACCACCAGAAAGAAAGTACTTAATTTTTTCTGAACCTCCGCGAACGGAAATATTTTGTTCATTTAATACACCAGTCACAAAAAAAGTCAGAATGGTTGTATGAGTTTGCAGGTGTTCCATTTCCTTCACCTTCTGGTACTAATCTACCAAAACGACTATATGGATAACTTGTGTCGCCATCATATTCTAATGCAGAGATACGAGGACCCCAGCTGAAACCTTCACGAGTTTCAGGACCTCTGTAGGTAGGTTCACCTCCAACTGGTCTACCTTGAGCAAACTCTCTTTGTAAATCTGGTAATTGACTTACTTCACTAAATTGTAAGGAAGAAGAAACTGAAACTGACGGTGCGCCAGTTAAACCTTTTTTGGTTGTGATGATTATTACTCCGTTTGCAGCTCGTAACCCATATAAAGTTTGTGCTGCAGTACCTTTTAAAACATCGATTGAAGCAATATCATTTTGATTTATATCAATCGCTCTGTTAGAATTATCAGTTCCACCGGTTGCATTACCTGTAGCTGAGTTGTCAATAGGAACTCCATCTACTATAAATAAAGGACTATTGGATCTACCAATAGATGTGTTACCTCTAATACGAATATTAGAAGATGCACCAACAGAACCAGATGCACTTACAACACTAACTCCAGCAGCTTTAGAAGCCAAAGAATTAACCAAGTTAGTTTCTCCAGTGTTTTCAATATCTTCTGCACTTACATTTTCTACTGCATAACTTACAGATCTAGGTGTGCTTTTAACTCCAAGGGCTGTAACTACTACTTCATCTAATTGAGCAGCATCAGCTTTCATTACAACATTCATGCTTTTAGAAGTGCCAACTGTTTGTTCAGTTCTTACAAGCCCGATAAATGAAAATACCAGAACATCCCCTTGTTGTGCATTAATGGAATAATTACCATCAAAATCTGATTGGACTCCAGTTGTGGAGCCTTTAATAATAATGTTTACTCCGGGTAGGGGTAAACCACTTTCATCGGTAACCGTACCGGTCACCGGTTGTTCTTGTGCAAATGAAATTTGCACAATTAACGCTAGTAAAAGCGTCAAAAATCGCGTAAAATTTGATTTCATATTCTAGTTTATTTGAATTAGCCGGGCCAAAAGTGCTAAAACAATGTTAATTATGCAAGTAATCTCTATAGATATTTCAGCTTGTTTTCAAAAAAAATGACAAAATCAATGAGAATTAGGGAGACGGGAGTCATCAAAGTTGCTAAATAAGCAAACAATTTTGTTGATGTTTACACAGTCTATAATTTGTAGGGAAGCACTAATTTTGTTAAATTTTTCCCTAATTAATGGTTAAAATATTTATTATAAAAATCATGTTGGTTATTATATTTTAGAGTCCAAATGACTTTTAAAAACTTTAACGAAAAAAGGCTGCCCAACGGGCAGCCTTAATCTTATAAACTAATTGAGATTATTAACTAGTCAACATCCCAAAATAAACTACTGTTTACAGTGTCTCCATCTGAAAGACCAGAAACTGCAGCCGCTCTGTTTTCACCGTTAAGTGTTTGAAGAATTTGTGGATATCTTAATCTTTTTGGAAGATCATCAATATCAATTCTTGGCTCAAAAATATAAGATGAGATTCTAGATTCTTCAGGTAGTCCAGCAACTTGGTTAGCATCTAACTCTATTGTGTCTCCTGGAAGTTTCAACAAACTTGGGAAGCCAGTTCTTCTGTACTCAGCCCATGCTTCATGTGCTTGCATATAAAGAGCAACCCATTTTTGATTCAAAACATTCTCCTCATTAGCAGCAGGAAGAGTTGCAACAAAAGCATCAATATCATCTGAAGCTACGCCCCATTTGTCCATGGAAGCTCTCACACCTTCTTCATATTCTGCTTGGCTAAATCCATTATGCTCAGAGATAATAAATTGAACTTCTGCATACTCCATTAACACTTCACCATAATCTGGCTTAATTACATTACTACTTGGAAATGTATAAGTAGAAAATGGTAATCTTTGAGTTTGTGCAAATGCATAAGGCACACCTTGATAATCTGCAGGATCTTCACTTCTTTCGTAAGAATTTCCTTTTACATCACCAATTGAAACAGTACTAGGAGCTGCATATTCAAAAAGTCTTGGATCTAATCCAAAATTCCCTGTTTCTCCTTTAAGAGCGCGTACAAAAGTATTTGTTACAGCGAAATCTGTTCTAGTTATAAATGCTACCCAAAATGGTGAAGCCGTCGCATCAGCAGCCTCATATGCTTGAACAGCATTATCAGCGTTAGATGTCATAACTCCAGCAGCTAAAGCTTGATCTATGGCTGCGTTGGCAGTTCCAGGATCTACTTCACGAAGTCTGTTTGCTACTCTTAATATAAGTGAGTTTGCAAATTTCTTCCATTTAACTGCATCTCCATTAAAGATATTATCTCCACTAGTAAATACAGGTTCAGAAGTGTTTATCATATCCGAAGCTGCTCTTAATTCAGAAAGAATATCAGCATAAATTTTCTCTTGTGGAGCAAAAGCAGGAGATAAAACATTATCTACGCGTAAAGCTTGAAAATCTGCATCATCAGATCCGTAAGAGTAGTAAGGAACATCTCCAAAAGTATCTGTTAGCTTATGAAACATGTAAGAAAGCATAATTCTAGAAGCAGCTATTTGGTTATCGTTATTACCATTTGCAGCTTGCTGATCTCTCGTAGCTTCATTTGTATTTAGATCTAGTATCTTTTTAAGATCTGTAGCAACTAAAAACGTGTTTTGATAAATACTTTCTGCGGTTGTTTCACGATAATCGTATCGATCTTCATCTGCGTAACTGGTTTGTCCCCAGTATTGTAGCCAAGGTAAAGTTAATCTACCTTCGTTAAAGCCATTGCGCATGAAATCTGTATATTCCTTTGTTGCGCTGTTGAAAATTGTACTTGTAGGTACAACTTCTGGGCTATTTGGATTTTCATTGTACTTTTCAATATCATCACTACATGAAGTGAAAATAGCAGTACCAAGAAGCACAGTTAATGCTATATGTTTGTTTTTCATGATTTTTTAAAATTTTAATTGCAAGTTTAATCCGTAATTTCTTGTAGAAGGTAATGACCCACCTTCTGATCCTTGTATGTTTCCACTACCTGAAGTAGCCTGCTCTGGATCAAAATTGTCGTTATCTAATCCCCAAGCAAAAAGGTTTCTTCCGAATGCAGTAATTGTTACATCGTTAAGAGGACCTGTCCATTTTTTAGGAAGAGAATATCCTAAGGTAACCTCTCTTAACTTTATGTAATCTGCGTCAAAAACGTTTTGTGCATCACTTCTAAAGAAGTAATCTTGACCCCATTGTTGAGCAGTTAATACAGTTGTGTTTTCTGCAGTATCTGTTACTGTATAGTCTCCATTTTCATCATAAGTTACAGTTCCTGTAACACCATCTAGTACAATACCTTCTTCCCTAATGTTGTTTTCAGCTGTATCTTCAAGGATACCGCTATAATGACCCCAAATATTAGTTAATGAACGATATTTACCACCTTTTTGCCAATCTAACAAGAATCCAAGTTTAACACCCTTATAATCGAAAGCGTTTCTTAATCCCATTTTAAAATCTGGAAGTACACTTCCTAGGTTTTCAACATTACGAGTTTCAAGGTATCTACCATTAGCATCAACTACCTTATTTCCGTTATCGTCAAACACATAGTTAGTTCCTCTAATTTGACCATACTCTTCACCTACAACAGCGTTAAGAGTTACTCCATTAAATGGGAACCTAGCTAATTGTAATGTATTTACACCAGGAATTAATTCCTCAAGTTCATTTGTGTTTTTAGCAAAATTCCAGCTTAGATCCCATGTGAAATCATCATTGGTTACCGGAGTAATATTTACTAAAGCTTCAATACCTTTATTAGATAAAGTTCCCGCGTTAACGAAAGTAGAAGTGTAACCTGTTGCAGGATCTACTTGTACTGGAGTAATTAAATCTGTAGTAGTTTCATCATAATAAGTAACATCAAAACTCACTCTTCTATTCAGGAAAGACATTTCTAACCCAACTTCAAAAGTATCTTTGTTCTCTGGTCCTAGGTTAGGATTCAAGTTTGAACCTGGTTGTGAGTATCTAATATTTCCAAAAAATGCAGATCTATTACCATAAGTGTTGTTTAGTCTATATGGGTCAGTGTCATTACCAACTCTTGCCCAACCAGCTCTTAATTTACCAAAAGAAACCCAATCCGCATTTACAAACTGAGAGAACACCAAACTTCCACTCACAGATGGGTAGAAATATGAATTGTTGTCTGCTGGTAGTGTAGAAGACCAATCATTTCTTCCAGTTACTGTTACGTAAGCGAAGTTATCGTAACCTAAAGATACAGATCCAAATACACTATTAATTCTTTTTCTAGAATCAAAATCTTGGATGTTTGGATCATCTGTTGAATTATTAAGGTTATAAATACCTGCTACAGCTAAACCACCTCTTGTGTTACCTTCTAGAGAAGCGAAATAAGAATCTCTTCTGTTTGTACCTATAAAAGAGTTTAAATTAAATTTATTGTCTAAAAAGGACTTATCGAAGTGTAATCTCGCTTCGTAGTTATATTCTTCTGCATTATAGTCATTTTCAACATACCCAGACTGAGCAGATGATCCTATAGCAGTTCTTTCTTGAATTTCAAAATTATAAGTATCACCGTAGAAATTTGCTGTTGCATATAAATCATCAGTAAGATTATACTTTAATCCAAAGTTACCATAGTAACGAATCCTTTTATCTGCAGATGTGTTTTCATTGATAATCCAATATGGGTTATCTGAGTAACGAATACTTGGATCATCGAATGCTGTTCTGTTCCATGTACGCTGCGTACCGTTTGGTAATCTATAATTCTTCAATCTAGAATGTGACAATTGAGTTTGTCCAAATTGGTAAAATTGCTGAATTACACCTTCACCTGTATAACCAAATGCCGGACGATTAAAACCATCTGTAACAGTAAAGTTAATACCTGCATTTACTTCTAATTGATCATTAATTTTAGAAGATCCATTGAAGTTAATTGTCGTTTTGTTTAAGTCAGCATTAGGAATAATTCCTTGACTTTTAACATTCGCCAAGGATACTCTATATGTAGACTTGTCATTACCATTAGAGAATGCAACACTATTATTAGTGCTAACTCCTGTTTGGTAGAAGCTCTCTGCATCGTCTCCTTCAGGATAAATCCAAGCTCTAGGGTTCAAGAAGTCATCTGCGAATTCAGGATCAAAAGCGTCCCAATGTAATACATTTCTATTAGGATCAAAACGTGGTCCCCAAGACTCATCTGTTGCATAGTCAACTATGTCGAATGTAGTTCCATTGATTGTCGCTTGAGCGAAATCCGTTTGGCCGATCGTACTTGCATCTCCAGCACCACCACCATATAGTTTTTGTACTTTAGGAAAAATGTAAGCTTTGTCAAATGAAATCCCAGTATTAACTGTAATTTCTCCTTTTCCAGATTTTCCAGATTTAGTAGTAATGATAATTACACCATTATTAGCTCTAGAGCCATATAAAGCTGCTGCAGCACCACCCTTAAGAACAGACATACTTTCGATGTCGTCTGGGTTAATGTCAAAAGAAGCATCTCCATAATCTCTACCACCTGTACCTTGTTGAGTAGATGTTGAGTTGTAGTTTGAGTTATCCAACGGAATACCATCTACAACGAATAATGGTTTGTTATCTTGTGTAATAGACCCTGCTCCACGAAGTAAAATTCTTGTAGAACCACCTAAATTTCCAGAAGGTGCGGATACTTGAATCCCTGCTACTCTACCAGATAATGCGCTAGCAGCATTCGCATTACGAGACTCTGTTAGTTCAGCACCACCAACTTCAGTAGTAGAATATCCAAGAGATTTTTTCTCTCTTGTAATTCCTAATGCAGTAACTACTACTTCATCAAGTTGTGCTGCATCTGCCTTCATAACTACATTTATGGTATTAGCTGCACCAACTGTTTTTTCAGTTTTTACAAGACCAATAAATGAGAAAGTCAACACATCACCTTGAGAGGCTTCAATTGCATAGTTTCCATCGAAATCTGTTTGAACACCTGTTGTTGTGCCCTTAATAATTATGTTTACCCCGGGTAGAGGTAACCCATCTTCATCGGTGACATTTCCTGTCACGGATTGTTGCTGCGCAAAGGTCATTTGCACAGTAAATGCTAGTAAAAGCATTAAAAATTTACTGAATTTTGCTTTCATTTTTTTAATTAATTTTGAATTAGCCGGCTGCGAATGTGATGAGAAATGACTAATTCACCAAATATTTGGTCTTAAATTATGGTATTAAATTTAAATTATTCTTACTGGATTTAGCTAATCAATTGATATTCAATATTTATTGATTAAATATTCTTTAATTTATTGCGAAAATCATAAAAATTCAACTTTAGATTTTGCATTGTTATCATTTTTATTGCAAAAAAAACTTGTTATTGCTATTTTTTGATGGCGAATGAGGTTTTTTTTCATTTAATTGTTTAAATCGGCATATAATAAGGCGATCCTTTAACAATGCTGGATTTAGTTTTTAAGAAGTTTATGTTATTTAAATTCTACTTTACTGAGGGGTTGTCAATAATTATAGGTATAACTCTTTTGGGTATGAGTTTAATCAATCTGTCTTTTATTTAAATTCGAGTATTTGATTTTTTATGTCAATACATTTTCTGGGAATTATCATTATATCATTGTCCCAAATTCTTTTAAATCCCTCATCTGTTCCATAATTATTAATTAAATGAGTTCTGGTTGAAAATTAATGAGTTAAGATTTGAATAATTCATTTTAATATCTATCTTTGCAAACCCTAAAAAATAGGGAAGGTATTTTTATAACAATAATAAGTGTAAAAGAAATTATGCCAACAATTTCACAATTAGTACGAAAAGGAAGAGCCAAAATAACCAAGAAGAGTAAATCGGCTGCTTTAGATTCGTGCCCTCAAAGACGAGGTGTGTGTACGCGTGTTTACACAACTACTCCTAAGAAACCTAACTCTGCAATGCGTAAAGTTGCAAGGGTAAGGTTAACTAACGGAAAAGAAGTGAACGCATACATCCCTGGAGAAGGACACAATCTACAAGAGCACTCGATAGTATTGGTTAGAGGTGGAAGGGTAAAAGATTTGCCAGGAGTTAGATATCACATTGTTCGTGGTGCCTTAGATACCGCAGGTGTTGAGGGTAGAACGCAAAGAAGATCTAAGTATGGTGCAAAACGCCCTAAGAAGTAATTAAAAACTTTTAATGTAAAGACATGAGAAAAAGACAGGCAAAGAAGAGGCCTCTTTTACCGGATCCAAAATTTAATGATCAGTTAGTAACTCGTTTTGTTAACATGATGATGTGGGATGGTAAGAAATCAGTTTCTTTCAAAGTATTCTATGATGCTATTGCAATCGTAGAGGAGAAAAAACAAGACGAAGAGAAAACAGGCCTTGAGGTTTGGAAAGACGCTCTTTCTAATGTAATGCCACACGTAGAGGTAAGAAGTAGACGTGTTGGAGGTGCAACTTTTCAGATCCCTATGCAAATTAGACCAGATCGTAAAGTTTCAACTGCAATGAAATGGTTGATCTCTTATTCAAGAAAACGTAATGAGAAATCTATGGCTCAGAGATTAGCTGCAGAAGTAATTGCTGCTGCTAAAGAAGAAGGTGCTGCTGTTAAGAAAAGAGTAGATACCCATAAGATGGCTGAAGCTAACAAAGCATTCTCTCACTTTAGATTCTAAAAAAATGGCACAAAGAGATTTAAAATTCACAAGAAATATAGGTATTGCTGCGCATATTGATGCTGGTAAAACTACGACTACAGAACGTGTTCTTTTTTATACGGGTGTAAGTCACAAGATTGGAGAAGTTCATGACGGTGCTGCTACTATGGACTGGATGGAGCAAGAGCAGGAAAGAGGTATTACAATTACTTCTGCAGCTACGCACTGTAAGTGGAATTACAGAGATCAAGAATTCACGGTAAATATTATTGATACCCCAGGTCACGTAGATTTTACCGTAGAGGTAGAGCGTTCTTTGCGTGTATTGGATGGTATGGTTGCTTTATTCAGTGCGGTTGATGGTGTTGAACCTCAGTCTGAAACTGTATGGAGACAAGCAGATAAATATAAAGTTCCTCGTTTAGGATTTGTAAACAAAATGGACCGTCAGGGATCTGACTTCTTTAATGTTTGCAACCAGGTAAGAGAGATGCTAGGTGGAAACCCGGTGCCTTTACAAATACCAATTGGTGAGGAAAACGATTTTAAAGGTGTTGTAGACTTAATATCTAAAACAGCTATCGTTTGGAACGAAGAGGATTATGGGATGACCTATGAGACTATCGATATTCCAGAGGAATTGATGGATGATGTTAATAAGTATAGAACTTTGTTGGTAGAAGCAGTTGCTGACTACGATGAGGCTTTGATGGAGAAATTCTTCGAAGATGAAAATTCTATTACTGAAGACGAAATTATTGCTGCATTAAGAGCTGCTACTATAGATATGTCTATCATACCTATGATGTGTGGTTCTGCCTTTAAAAATAAAGGTGTTCAAATGATGTTGGATGCGGTAATGCGTTATTTGCCTTCTCCTGTAGATATTGATGCTATTGTAGGAGTAAATCCTGATACTGGTGAAGAAGAAAGTCGTAAGCCAAATGTTGATTCAACATTTTCTGCTTTAGCCTTTAAAATTGCTACCGATCCTTTCGTAGGGCGTCTAGCTTTCTTTAGAGTGTATTCTGGTGCTTTAGATGCTGGTTCTTACGTATTGAATAACCGTTCAGGTAAAAAAGAACGTATTTCTCGTATTTACCAAATGCACGCTAACAAGCAAGAGCCTATCGATAGAATTGAAGCTGGAGATATTGGAGCTGCTGTTGGTTTTAAAGACATTAAAACTGGAGATACGCTTACAGATGAAAAACATCCTATTACATTAGAATCTATGTCTTTCCCTGCGCCGGTAATTGGTATTGCAGTGGAGCCTAAAACAAAGGCAGATGTGGATAAGATGGGTATGGCTTTAGCTAAATTAGCTGAAGAAGACCCAACGTTCCAGGTTAAGACAGATGAGGCTTCAGGACAAACAATTATCTCTGGAATGGGAGAATTGCACTTGGAGATCTTAGTAGATCGTTTGAAAAGAGAATTCAAAGTAGAGGTTAATGAAGGTCAGCCACAGGTTGAGTATAAAGAAACCATTACTAGAAGTGCAGATCATAGAGAAACTTATAAGAAACAATCTGGTGGACGTGGTAAATTTGGTGATATCGTATTTGAGATGTCTCCGGCAGATGAGGACTTTAAAGGTCCAGGTCTACAATTTATCGACTCTGTAAAAGGTGGACGTATTCCTAAGGAATTTATTCCATCTGTGGAAAAAGGATTTAAGGAAGCGATGAAAACCGGTCCTTTAGCAGGATTCAAAATGGATACTCTTAAAGTAGAATTGAAAGATGGATCTTTTCACCCTGTGGATTCCGATCAACTTTCTTTCGAATTAGCTGCAAGAATGGGTTATAAAGTAGCTGCTAAGAAAGCTGGTGCTGTAATTCTTGAGCCAATTATGAAGGTAGAAGTTGTTACTCCGGAAGAAAACATGGGAGATATTGTAGGCGATCTTAACAGAAGAAGAGGTCAAGTAAACGATATGTCAGATAGATCTGGTGCAAAAGTTATTAAAGCTGAAGTGCCACTTTCAGAAATGTTTGGTTATGTAACAACATTAAGAACCTTGTCTTCTGGTAGAGCTACATCTACAATGGAATTTGCTCATTATGCTGAAACTCCGTCGAATGTTTCGGAAACAGTTATAAAAGCAGCTAAAGGTACAAACGATTAATAATAGGGATATGAGTCAAAAAATCAGAATAAAACTTAAATCTTACGATCATAATTTAGTAGATAAGTCTGCAGAAAAGATCGTAAAGACCGTAAAAACTACGGGTGCTGTAGTAACGGGACCAATCCCATTACCAACACATAAAAAAATCTTTACAGTATTACGTTCTCCGCACGTTAATAAGAAAGCGCGTGAACAATTTCAATTAAGCTCTTACAAAAGATTGTTGGACATTTATAGTTCTTCATCTAAAACTATCGATGCTTTGATGAAATTGGAATTGCCAAGTGGAGTAGAAGTAGAGATTAAAGTATAAGTTAATTTCGAATTCAAAAAAGCTGAATTCAAAATTAATTACATGTCCCGAGCGGTTGTCGAGGGAAAAACGGAAAAATACATTCAGGATTGGAAGTATTTTCAGTCCTGAATATTTTTAAATAAATAATTTTAATTTAATCAATAATTAATTATGTCTGGGTTAATAGGAAAAAAAATAGGCATGACTAGCATCTTTGACGAGAACGGGAAAAACATCCCTTGTACTGTTATACAAGCTGGTCCTTGCGTAATTACCCAAGTCAGAACCAAAGAGATTGACGGGTATGAAGCTCTTCAATTAGGTTTCGATGACAAAAAGACCGCTAACAAAGCTGTCACAGGGCACGCTAAAAAAGCCGGTGTAGCAGCAATGCGTAAAGTCGTTGAATTCAAAGGTTTTGATGGGGATCACAAATTAGGTGATAGCATCACTGTAGAACATTTTGCTGAAGGTGAGTTCGTGGATATTTCAGGAACAAGCAAAGGTAAAGGTTTTCAGGGTGTAGTAAAGAGACACGGCTTTGGCGGAGTAGGACAAGCTACTCACGGTCAACATAACCGTTTAAGAGCCCCTGGATCGATTGGTGCTGCGTCATATCCTGCAAGAGTATTTAAGGGAATGCGTATGGCTGGCCGTATGGGTGGTGATACAGTTAAATTAGAAAACTTAAGAGTTTTAAAAGTAGTTGCAGATAAAAATCTACTTGTTGTAAAAGGATGTGTTCCTGGTCATAATAACTCATACGTAATCATTCAGAAGTAATGGAAATAGCAGTTGTAGATATTAAAGGAAAAGAAACAGGAAGAAAGGTAAGCCTTTCAGATGCTGTTTTCGGAATAGAGCCTAACAATCATGCTGTATATCTTGATGTAAAACAATACTTGGCTAATCAACGTCAAGGAACGCACAAAGCTAAAGAGCGTGCGGAAATTACAGGAAGTACACGTAAGATTAAGAAACAAAAAGGAACTGGTACAGCTCGTGCTGGTAGTATAAAATCTGGTGTTTTTAGAGGTGGTGGACGTATGTTCGGACCACGTCCAAGAAACTATGGTTTTAAATTGAACAAGAACTTAAAGAGATTAGCAAGAAAATCTGCTCTTTCTATTAAGGCAAATGATAAAGCAATTATCATAGTAGAAGATTTTCAATTCGACACTCCAAAAACTAAAAACTTCATAGATGTTTTGAAGGGATTGGGTGTAGATAAGAAAAAATCTCTTATAGTGTTGGGTGACTCGAATAAAAATGTATATTTGTCGTCACGCAATTTAAAAGGTACCGAAGTTGTAAGTAGCTCAGAATTAAGCACTTATAAAATATTAAACGCAAATAATCTTGTGTTTGTTGAGGGGTCTTTAGAAGGAATTGAGTCGAATTTAAGTAAATAAACGATATGAGTATCTTAATAAAACCTATTATTACAGAAAAAGCGACAGCAGATAGCGAGTTGAATAACCGTTATTCGTTTGTTGTTAATAATAAGGCGAACAAGATTGAAATTAAAGGCGCGATAGAGTCTGCTTATGGAGTTTCAGTTACTAAAGTTCGCACAATTAATGTCCGTCCAGATCGTAAATCTCGTTTTACAAAAACGGGAGTGATCACTGGTAAAACAAGTGCTTATAAGAAAGCATTAGTACAGGTGGCGGAAGGTGAAACTATTGATTTATACAGTAATCTTTAAGATTAAAGAATGTCAGTTAGAAAATTAAAACCAATCACCCCTGGTCAGCGTTTTAGAGTAGTTAATGGTTTTGACGCCATTACTACTGATAAGCCGGAGAAGAGTTTAATAGCTCCGATTAAAAAGTCAGGTGGTAGAAACAGTCAAGGAAAAATGACCATGCGCTATAAAGGTGGTGGTCACAAAAGACGTTACAGAATTATCGATTTTAAACGTGACAAGCATGGAGTTCCTGCTACCGTTGCGTCTATAGAATATGATCCTAACAGAACGGCTTTTATCGCACTTTTGAATTATCAAGATGGTGAGAAAAGATATGTAATTGCTCAAAACGGTCTTCAGGTAGATCAGAACATTGTTTCTGATGCTGAGAGTGCTGCTCCAGAAATTGGAAATGCAATGCCGCTTTCTGCAGTTCCATTAGGTACTATTATTTCTTGTATAGAATTACGTCCTGGACAAGGAGCTGTTATGGCTCGTAGTGCTGGTGCTTTTGCTCAATTAGTGGCGAAAGAGGGTAAATATGCAACTATCAAACTTCCTTCAGGAGAAATCAGAAGGGTGTTAGTAACTTGTATGGCTACTATTGGAGCTATCTCCAACAGTGATCATCAGTTAATTGTATCTGGTAAAGCAGGTAGAAGTAGATGGTTGGGTAGAAGACCAAGAACAAGACCAGTAGTGATGAACCCTGTAGATCACCCAATGGGTGGTGGTGAAGGTAAGTCTTCTGGAGGTCACCCACGTTCTAGAAAAGGTATACCTGCTAAAGGTTATAGAACCCGATCTAAGACAAAAGCGAGTAATAAATATATTGTAGAACGTAGAAAGAAATAATAAGATATGGCACGTTCATTAAAAAAAAGGACCTTACGTTCACTATAAGTTAGAAAAGAAAGTTGCTACAAACGTAGAAGCTGGAAAAAAGACGGTAATCAAGACTTGGTCTAGAGCCTCTATGATAACTCCAGATTTCGTTGGGCAAACTATCGCTGTACATAACGGGAAACAATTTGTTCCTGTGTATGTAACAGAGAATATGGTAGGACACAAATTAGGAGAATTTTCACCAACAAGATCTTTTAGAGGTCACGTAGGTGCGAAAAATAAAGGTAAAAGATAACTGAAGCTATGGGAGTTCGTAAAAGAGAAAAAGCAGATCAGACAAAAGAGGCTAAAAAGCTAGTGGCTTTTGCAAAACTGAATAACTGCCCTACTTCGCCAAGAAAAATGCGATTAGTTGCAGATTTAGTTCGAGGTGAAAAAGTAGAAAGAGCGCTTCATGTGTTGAAATTTAGCTCTAAGGAAGCATCACGTAGATTGGAGAAATTACTTCTTTCTGCCATTGCTAACTGGCAAGCAAAAAATGAAGATGCTAACATCGAGGAAGCAGATTTATTTGTAAAAGAGATACGCGTAGACAGTGGAAGTATGTTGAAGAGACTTCGTCCTGCTCCACAAGGTCGCGCACATAGAATTAGAAAACGTTCCAACCACGTTACAATCGTGATCGGAGACAACAAAAATACACAAAGCTAAGAGTATGGGACAGAAAACAAATCCAATCGGGAATCGCCTTGGTATCATTAGAGGATGGGAATCCAACTGGTACGGAGGAAATGACTACGGCGATAAATTAGCGAGGACGATAAGATTAGAAAGTATATCCATGCTCGTTTATCCAAAGCGAGTGTATCTAGAGTAATTATCGAGCGCACACTTAAACTTGTAACCGTTACTATCACTACTGCTAGACCTGGTATTATTATCGGGAAAGGTGGACAAGAGGTAGACAAGTTAAAAGAAGAGCTTAAGAAAATTACAGACAAAGAAGTTCAAATAAACATCTTTGAAATTAAGAGACCAGAATTAGATGCTCATTTAGTTGGTTCTAGTATTGCTAGACAAATTGAGAATCGTATTTCTTACCGTCGTGCTATCAAAATGGCTATTGCAGCCGCTATTAGAATGAATGCAGAGGGTATTAAAGTAGAAATTTCAGGTCGTTTGAATGGTGCAGAGATGGCACGTTCAGAACATTACAAAGAAGGAAGAATTCCTTTGTCGACTTTTAGAGCCGATATTGATTATGCTTTAGTTGAGGCACATACTACTTATGGTAGGCTTGGTGTTAAAGTATGGATCATGAAAGGTGAGGTTTACGGAAAAAGAGAGCTTTCTCCACTTGTTGGTATGACTACCAAGAAGTCAGGAGGAAAATCCGGACCAGCACGAGGAGGTAACAACAAGCCACGTCGTAGAAAGTAATTTTTTAAAGAAACAAAAATGTTACAGCCTAAAAGAACAAAATATCGTAAGATGCAAAAGGGCCGTATGAAAGGAAACTCTCAAAGAGGGCATAGACTTTCAAACGGAACATTCGGGATCAAATCATTGGACTCAAGTTTCCTTACTGCACGTCAAATAGAAGCAGCTCGTATTGCCGCTACTCGTTTTATGAAAAGAGAAGGTTCGTTATGGATTAAAATATTTCCAGACAAGCCTATTACAAAGAAACCTCTTGAAGTACGTATGGGTAAAGGTAAAGGTTCTGTAGAATATTGGGCAGCAGTTGTAAAACCGGGAAGAATCTTATTTGAAATAGGAGGAGTTCCTTTTGATGTTGCTAAAGAAGCATTGCGTCTTGCAGCACAGAAATTGCCTGTGAAAACTAAGTTTATCGTAGCTAGAGATTATCAAGCTTAATTAAGAGAAGTTATGAAACAATCAGAAGTAAGAGAATCATCTGTAGCGGATTTACAAGAAGAACTTAGTAAGTCCAGAAAAGCATATTCAGATTTAAAAATGGCTCACGCAGTTTCGCCATTAGAGAACCCAATACAACTAAGAGTTGTAAGAAGATCTATAGCGAGAATTGCTACAGAGTTAACTAAAAGAGAGCAACAACAATAAGTGTTATTCTGCTGAAAGATGGAAAAAAGAAATTTAAGAAAAGAGCGTATAGGTGTAGTTACCAGTAATAAAATGCAGAAATCCATTGTGGTTGCTGAAGTTAAAAAGGTAAAACATCCCATGTATGGTAAATTCGTTTTAAAAACGAAAAAATACGTGGCTCACGACGAAACAAATGACTGCAACATTGGAGATACAGTAAAAATAATGGAGACACGTCCATTGAGTAAATCTAAATGTTGGAGATTAATAGAAATTATAGAAAGAGCTAAGTAAAATGGTACAACAAGAGTCTAGATTAAGAGTAGCAGATAATACCGGGGCAAAAGAAGTTTTGACTATTCGAGTATTAGGAGGTACAAAAAGAAGATACGCTTCTGTTGGAGACAAAATTGTTGTCAGCGTTAAAGAGGCTACACCTAATGGAAACATTAAGAAGGGTGCAGTTTCAACGGCAGTTGTTGTTCGTACCAAGAAAGAAGTGCGTAGACCAGATGGATCATATATCCGTTTTGATGATAACGCATGTGTTCTTCTAAACCCAACTGGCGAAATGCGCGGTACTCGTGTATTTGGTCCAGTAGCACGTGAACTTCGTGATAAACAATTCATGAAGATTGTATCATTAGCACCAGAGGTGCTTTAATACATTTATATAATGACAAAGCTGAAAATAAAATCTGGAGATACAGTTAGACTTATTGCCGGAGACCATAAAGGTCAAGAAGGAAAAGTTCAAAGAATTCTTCGAGATAAAAATAAAGCAATTGTGGAAGGAGTAAACATGGTTTCTAAACATGAGAAGCCAAGTGCATCTAACCCACAAGGAGGTATAGTTAAGAAGGAAGCACCTATCCATTTATCTAACTTATCTTTAATCGACAAAAAGGGAGATTCTACCCGTGTTGGTTATAGAATGGAAGATGGAAAGAAAGTGAGATTTTCTAAAAAATCAAATGAAGTAATTTAGTTATGGCATACGTACCAAGACTTAAACAAGAGTATAAAGACAGAGTAGTGTCTGCTCTTACAGAAGAATTCAGTTACTCAAACATCATGCAGGTTCCAAAACTACAAAAGATAGTTTTAAGCCGTGGAGTTGGAGCAGCTGTAGCAGATAAGAAACTTATTGACCATGCAGTAGATGAATTAACTATGATCACTGGTCAAAAAGCGATATCAACTATTTCTAAAAAGGATGTTGCTTCTTTTAAATTACGTAAGGGAATGCCAATTGGGGCAAAAGTAACTTTGCGTGGTGAGAAAATGTACGAGTTTCTAGATCGTTTTATCACATCTTCCCTTCCAAGGGTTCGTGATTTTAACGGTATTAAAGCTACCGGTTTTGATGGAAGAGGTAATTACAACTTAGGAATTACTGAGCAAATTATCTTCCCGGAGATTGATATAGATAAAGTGAATAAAATTTCAGGAATGGATATCACTTTTGTAACTTCCGCGCCAACAGATAAGGAAGCAAAATCATTGCTAACAGAACTAGGTTTACCTTTTAAAAAGAATTAAGATATGGCTAAAGAATCAATGAAAGCCCGTGAGGTGAAGAGACAAGAAGTTGTGAAGAAATATGCTGAAAAACGCAAAGCTTTGAAAGAAGCTGGTGATTTTGAAGGATTACAAAGACTTCCAAAGAATGCCTCTCCAGTTCGTTTACACAACCGTTGTAAATTAACAGGAAGACCTAAAGGATACATGAGACAATTTGGTCTTTCTCGAGTTATGTTTAGAGAAATGGCTAATAAGGGATTAATTCCAGGGGTAAGAAAAGCTAGTTGGTAATATTATAAATTGATGAAAGGTTCATCCCGATAAATTTCGTGGACTGAAAACCGTTATCGCAAATTGAAAAAATGACTACAGATCCAGTTGCAGATTATTTAACAAGAATTAGAAATGCAGTAGCAGCTAACCACAGAGTGGTTGAGATTCCTGCTTCTAATCTTAAAAAGGAGATCACTAAAATATTGTTCGATCAAGGATATATTCTTAGTTACAAGTTTGAGGATACTACCGCTCAAGGTTCTATCAAGATAGCTCTTAAGTACGACAAGCTTACTAAAGATCCGGTAATTAAGAAAATTCAACGAATAAGTAAACCCGGTTTACGTAAATACGCTGGAGCAAATGAATTGCCACGTATATTAAACGGACTTGGAATTGCTATCGTTTCTACTTCTCACGGAGTAATGACAGGTAGACAAGCTCAAGCTGAAAAAGTTGGTGGTGAAGTTTTATGCTACGTTTACTAATACTTAAAGACTTAAGAAATGTCAAGAATAGGTAAAAACCCAATCACTATCCCAGAAGGCGTTACAGTTAGCCTGAAAGACAAGGTTGTGACGGTAAAAGGAAAATTAGGAGAATTAACTCAAGAAATTAAAGACATCGATGTGAAAATTGAAGATGATTTGATTACTTTTGAGCGCTCTTCAGATAAGAAGGACCAAAAAGCAAAGCACGGGTTATACCGTTCTTTGGTAAATAATATGATTGAAGGAGTATCTAAAGGATATACTAAGGAATTAGAATTGGTAGGAGTAGGTTATCGTGCTTCCAACCAAGGACAAAAATTAGAACTAGCCGTAGGATTCTCTCATAATATTGTTTTTGAACTAGCACCAGAGGTGAAGGTAGAGACAGTTTCAGATAAAGGGAAAAACCCAATCGTGAAATTGACTTCTCATGATAAACAATTGGTTGGTCAAATAGCAGCTAAAATTCGTTCTTTCCGTGCTCCAGAGCCGTACAAAGGAAAAGGAATTAAGTTTGTAGGAGAACAATTAAGAAGAAAAGCTGGTAAATCAGCTTAATAAAGTGTAGATATGGCATTTTCAAAACAAGCAAGAAGAACAAAGATTAAGAAGAGGATCCGTAAAGATATTACGGGAACCCAAAGTCGCCCAAGATTGGCTGTATTTAGAAGCAATAAAGAAATTTATGCTCAAATAGTAGACGATGTTCAAGGTAAAACTTTGGTTGCCGCTTCTTCTAGAGATAAAGACGTAACTGCTTCTGATAGTAATAAATTAGATAAAGCTGCCTTGGTTGGTAAAGCTTTAGCAGAAAAAGCGTTAAAGGCCGGAATAGATACGATCTCTTTTGATAGAGGTGGTTATTTATATCACGGAAGAGTTAAATCATTGGCAGAAGGTGCTCGTGAAGGAGGACTAAAATTCTAATAAGATATGTATCAAGATTATAAAAATGTAGAACTTGTAAAACCAGCAGGTCTTGAATTAAAAGACCGTTTGGTTGGTGTGCAACGTGTTACAAAAGTTACAAAAGGTGGTAGAGCATTTGGTTTTTCTGCTATTGTAGTAGTAGGTAATGAGGATGGAGTAGTAGGTCAAGGATTAGGAAAATCTAAAGACGTTGCTAGTGCAATCGCAAAATCTATTGAGGATGCCAAAAAGAATTTGGTAAGAATTCCTATTTACAAAGGATCTATTCCTCATGAGCAAAAAGGTAAATATGGTGGAGCAAGGGTTTTATTGATTCCTGCTGCAACTGGTACCGGAGTAATAGCTGGTGGTGCAATTCGTGCCGTATTGGAGGCTGTTGGTGTACATGATGTACTTTCAAAAAACCAAGGATCTTCAAACCCGCATAATGTTGTAAAAGCAACTTTTGATGCCCTATTGCAATTGCGTAGTGCTCAAACCGTAGCTAAGCAACGTGGTATTACATTAGACAAAGTTTTTAAAGGATAATACAAGGACAAGATGGCAAAGATATATGTAAAGCAGGTTAAAAGTGCAATTAAACGTACTGCAAACCAGAAACGTACTTTAGAAGCACTTGGTTTAAGAAGACTTAACCAAGTTGTAGAGCACGAGAACACACCAAACATCCTTGGTATGGTAAATAAAGTTCAACACTTAGTTTCTGTACAAGAAACAAAATAATAAACTCACATGGATTTAAGTAACTTAAGACCTGCGAAAGGTTCAGTTCAAAATAACAGTAAGCGTGTAGGTAGAGGACAGGGATCCGGTAAAGGAGGAACAGCTACCCGTGGACATAAGGGTGCTAAATCTCGTTCTGGTTACTCTAGAAAAATAGGTTTCGAAGGAGGGCAAATGCCACTTCAGCGAAGAGTGCCTAAGTTTGGTTTTACCAACATTAACCGTAAAGATTATCAAGGGATCAACCTTGATACACTTCAGGAATTTGTAGATAACGGTCGTATTAAAGACACTGTAGATATGCAAGTTTTAGTAGAAAACGGACTGGCTCGTAAAAACGAATTAGTAAAGATATTAGGTAGAGGAGAATTAAAAGCAACATTGAAAATATCTGTTCATAAATTTACTGCCTCAGCAAAGGAAGCTATCGAAGCTGCCGGAGGAGAAGTAGTTACTTTATAATAGATATACTATGAAATTTATCAATACTATAAAGAATATCTGGAAAATCGAGGAGCTAAAAAATAGAATTTTAGTAACCCTTGGTCTGTTATTGGTATATCGATTTGGTGCACAGGTTGTACTTCCTGGGATAGATGCTTCACAGCTATCTAACCTGGCTAGTCAAACTGAAAGCGGACTATTAGGTCTGCTTAACGCATTTACCGGTGGTGCTTTTTCAAACGCTTCCGTTTTTGCATTGGGAATTATGCCCTACATTTCTGCTTCCATTGTGGTGCAGTTAATGGGGATTGCAGTTCCTTATTTGCAGAAACTTCAGAAAGAAGGAGAAAGTGGAAGAAGAAGAATTAACCAGATAACAAGATGGTTAACTATTGCTATTACCTTGGTTCAAGGACCTGGTTATATCTATAACTTGTTTGCTACCTTACCACAAAGTGCCTTTTTATTAGGTAACACTGCAACATTTGTTGCATCTTCTGTAATAATTCTTACTACAGGAACTATCTTTGCAATGTGGTTGGGTGAAAAGATTACCGACAAAGGAATAGGAAATGGTATTTCCTTATTAATTATGGTTGGTATTATAGCAACATTGCCTCAGGCTTTTATTCAGGAATTCGCTTCCAGAGTATTTGAGTCTAATGGTGGATTAGTTATGATCCTTATAGAATTGGTAATTTGGTTTGCTATTATAATGTCATGTATCATGTTAGTGATGGCTGTCCGGCAAATAGCAGTACAGTATGCGCGAAGAACAGCATCTGGAGGATATGAGAAGAATGTGTTTGGATCAAGACAATACATTCCGCTTAAATTAAATGCTTCAGGAGTAATGCCTATTATCTTTGCTCAAGCAATAATGTTTATACCAGCTGCCGTAGCAGGACTTTCCGATGGAGAGACTTCGCAAGGTATTGCAGCTGCGTTTAGTGATATATTTGGTTTCTGGTACAACTTAGTGTTCGCCTTGTTAATTATAGTATTTACATACTTCTATACGGCAATCACAGTACCAACTAATAAAATGGCAGATGATCTTAAGAGAAGTGGTGGATTTATTCCTGGAATTCGTCCAGGTGGAGACACTGCAGAATATTTAGATAGAATTATGTCTCAGATAACCCTTCCGGGTTCAATTTTCCTCGCTCTAATAGCAGTGTTCCCTGCTATAGTGTATCAACTGTTGGGTGTACAACAGGGATGGGCATTGTTCTTTGGAGGTACCTCATTGTTAATTATGGTGGGGGTTGCGATTGATACTATGCAGCAAGTGAATTCTTATTTGTTGAATAGGCATTATGACGGTTTGATGAAAACCGGTAAAAATAGAAAAGCAGTAGCATAACTATGGCAAAGCAATCAGCAATAGAACAAGACGGAACAATTATAGAAGCATTATCAAATGCGATGTTTCGTGTGGAACTTGAGAACGGACACGTGGTGACCGCTCACATTTCAGGAAAGATGCGTATGCATTATATTAAATTACTTCCTGGTGATAAAGTGAAATTAGAAATGAGTCCTTACGATTTATCTAAGGCTCGAATAACTTACAGATACTAATTAAGATGAAAGTAAGAGCATCAGTTAAAAAAAAGAAGTGCCGACTGCAAAATAGTTCGCAGAAAAGGTAGACTTTACGTGATTAACAAAAAGAATCCAAAATTTAAACAAAGACAAGGTTAAGTTATGGCTAGAATTGCAGGTGTTGATATACCAAAACAAAAACGCGGAGTTATAGCATTGACCTATATCTTCGGAATTGGCAAAAGTAGGGCTGAAAGAATCCTGAAAGAAGCTAACGTAGACGAGAGTATTAAAGTTTCAGATTGGGACGATGACCAAATTGGTAAAATTCGTGAAGCTGTTGGAACTTTTAAGATTGAAGGTGAATTACGTTCAGAAGTACAAATGAGTATTAAGCGTCTTATGGATATAGGATGTTACCGTGGTGTGCGTCATAGATCTGGTCTTCCATTAAGAGGACAAAGAACTAAGAACAATTCAAGAACCAGAAAAGGTAGAAGAAAAACAGTTGCTAATAAGAAGAAAGCAACTAAATAATAAGTAAGATGGCAAAAACTCAAAAAACTGCTCAAAAGAAACGTAAAGTAATCGTTGAGTCTAATGGAGAAGCGCATATTACTGCTTCTTTTAACAACATCATTATTTCTTTAACAAACAAAAAAGGAGATTTAATCTCTTGGTCATCTGCCGGTAAAATGGGCTTTAGAGGATCTAAGAAAAACACTCCTTACGCTGCTCAATTAGCTGCTGAAGATGCATCGAAAGTTGCACATGAAGCTGGCTTGAGAAAAGTGAAAGTATATGTTAAAGGACCAGGAAATGGTAGAGAATCTGCTATGCGTTCTATACACAATTCAGGAATTGAAGTAACTGAGATTATCGATGTTACTCCATTACCTCACAATGGATGTAGACCTCCTAAAAGACGTAGAGTTTAATAATTATTAAGTATAAACGAGATTGCAATAAGATTATCGAAGGACAGTGACCTTAATTCATAATCGCATTCTCACAAAAAACAATTTTCAATGGCAAGATATACTGGTCCAAAGACTAAAATAGCACGTAAATTTGGCGAGGCTATATTCGGAGATGATAAGTCTTTCGAAAAAAGAAATTACCCTCCGGGACAACATGGTAACAACCGTAGAAGAGGTAAAAAATCTGAATATGCAATCCAATTGATGGAGAAGCAAAAAGCAAAATACACATATGGTGTATTAGAGCGTCAGTTCAGAAACATGTTTGATAAAGCAACCAGATCTACCGGAATTACCGGTGAGGTTCTTTTACAATTATGTGAATCTAGATTAGATAATGTAGTTTACAGAATGGGAGTTTCTCCTTCAAGAAGTGGTGCGAGACAATTGGTTTCTCACAGACATATCACTGTAAACGGAGATGTTTTAAACATTCCATCTTACCAAGTGAAGCCAGGAGATGTAATTGCGGTAAGAGAGAAATCTAAATCTTTAGAAGCGATCACTAATTCGCTAGCAAATTCAAGTGCCACTTACGAGTGGATGACCTGGAACAATGAAACTAAGCAAGGAACTTTTGTTTCTGTTCCTGCAAGAGTACAGATTCCAGAAAATATAAATGAACAATTCATAGTCGAATTATATTCGAAATAATAATTCACAGAAGTCGTAATATGGCAATACTAAATTTTCAGAAGCCCGATAAAGTTATAATGATTGATTCCACTGAGTTCGAAGGGAAGTTTGAATTTCGCCCTTTGGAACCAGGATATGGATTAACTGTTGGTAACGCTTTAAGGAGAGTACTGTTATCATCTTTAGAAGGATTCGCAATAACTTCAGTTCGCATTGAAGGAGTTGATCACGAATTCTCTACTATCCCTGGGGTAGTAGAAGATGTTACAGAAATTATATTAAACTTGAAACAAGTAAGGTTTAAAAGGCAAATTGATGAAATAGACAATGAAGCCGTTACAATTTCTGTTTCTGGACAAGAGCAACTTACAGCTGGTCATTTCCAAAAGTTTATCTCTGGTTTCCAGATCCTAAATCCAGATTTAGTGATTTGTAACCTAGATAAAAAAGTGAGTTTCAACATGGAACTTTCAGTGGAAAAAGGTCGTGGGTATGTTCCTGCAGAAGAAAACAAAAAAGCAAATGCACCTTTAGGTACTATTTTTACAGATTCGGTGTACACACCAATCAAAAACGTAAAATATAGCATCGAGAACTTTCGTGTAGAGCAAAAAACCGATTATGAAAAATTGGTTTTTGAAATTATCTCGGACGGTTCTATTCATCCTAAGGATGCATTAACAGAAGCTGCAAAAACGTTGATCCACCATTTCATGTTGTTCTCTGACGAGCGTATTACGCTAGAGGCAGATGAGATAGCACAAACTGAAACTTATGATGAAGAATCTCTTCACATGAGACAGTTGCTAAAAACCAAATTGGTAGATATGGATCTTTCTGTAAGAGCACTTAACTGTTTAAAGGCTGCTGAAGTTGATACCTTAGGTGATTTAGTATCCTACAACAAAAATGACTTGATGAAGTTCCGTAATTTCGGGAAGAAATCTTTAACAGAGCTTGAAGAGCTTGTGAACAATAAAGGTTTAAACTTTGGAATGGATCTTTCAAAATATAAATTGGATAAAGACTAGTACGATCCTTCACTGGAAATCTTAGTCTAAAAGAGAATAGTAATGAGACACGGAAAAAAAATAAATCATTTAGGTAGAAAAACGGCACACCGTAAGTCTATGTTGGCTAACATGGCGTGTTCCCTAATTGAGCATAAAAGAATAAACACGACTGTTGCCAAAGCGAAAGCTTTAAAGCAGTTTGTTGAACCTTTGATTACAAAATCTAAGGAAGATACAACTCACAATAGAAGATTGGTTTTCGCTAAACTTCGCCAGAAAGATTTCGTTGCAGAATTGTTCCGGGATGTTGCTGCTAAGATAGGTGACCGTCCGGGTGGATACACAAGAATTATCAAATTAGGTAATAGACTTGGGGATAACGCGGATATGGCAATGATAGAATTAGTTGATTATAACGAGATCTACAACCTAACGAAGCCAGAGAAGAAAAAATCTACTCGTAGAGCTGGTAAAAAGAAGCCGACAGAAGCAACTACAGCAAAAGCTGAAACTAAAACTTCTGAGAAAAAAGCTGACAAAAAAGACGATAAAAAAGAAGACTAATAATGATTCTTTTCTAATCAAAATTCAAAAAGGGATAAGCCATTATGGTTTATCCCTTTTTTTTAAGCATAAAAGTGGAAATTATATTTTTGGTTGCTACCATTTAATTAATTTTGCCACACAAAGTTAAAAACAAATAGTGCCTGCAATAATATTATGAAATACCAAACTAGAAAAAAAGCGATCATACTCTTGGCAGATGGAACCATTTTTCATGGAAAATCTGTTGGAGATAAGGATGGAAGTGCAGTAGGAGAAGTGTGTTTTAATACCGGGATGACCGGTTATCAAGAGATCTTTACAGATCCTTCTTATTTTGGCCAACTAATGGTTACTACTAATGCACATATAGGAAATTACGGGGTAAGAGAAGAGGAGAATGAATCTGATAAAGCTAAGATCTCTGGATTAATCTGTAAAAATTTTAGTTATAATTATTCTCGTCCGGCTGCAGATGGTTCTTTATCCAGCTTTCTGGATGACAGCAATCTTTTTGCAATTTCAGATGTAGATACCAGAGCTTTGGTGGCTTACATCCGTGAGAATGGTGCAATGAATGCAATTATCTCTACAGATGTAGATAATATAGAAGGTCTTAAAAAGCAGTTGAAAGAAGTTCCAGATATGAATGGTTTGGAGTTGGCCTCAAAAGTGTCCACTAAAGAACCTTATTTCTTCGGAAAAGAAAATGCTACTTATAAAATTGCAGCCTTAGATATTGGTATCAAAAAGAATATCCTTCGTTGTCTAGCCGAAAGAGATGCTTATATAAAAGTGTTTCCATTTGATGCTACCTATGAGGAGTTAAGTGCTTGGAATCCTGATGGATATTTTCTTTCCAATGGGCCTGGAGATCCACAACCATTATCAGGAGCAATTAATCTAACAAAAAAAAATACTGGAGAGAGACCATCCGTTATTCGGAATCTGTTTAGGGCACCAGGTAATTGCTTTGGCAAATGGAATTTCAACCTATAAAATGCACCATGGCCATAGAGGTATTAATCATCCTGTTCTTAACTTAAAAACAGGAAAAGGAGAAATTACTTCACAAAATCATGGTTTTTCAGTAGATAGAGAAGAAACCGAAGCGCATCCAAATGTAAAGATCACACATGTGTGTATTAATGATAATACAATTGGGGGAATGGAGATAACGAACAAAAACTGTTTCTCCGTACAATATCATCCGGAGGCAAGTCCGGGTCCACACGATGCCAGTTATTTATTCGATGAATTTATAGAGCGGATTAAAGTTTCGAAAAATTAATTAGCAATTAAGAATACGTAAAAGGCCAAAAAATATAT
>NZ_AJLT01000026.1 GCF_000258765.1 Gillisia marina | reverse complement strand
AAGTGTCCTGAATATCAGAACCTGAAACATCGGTTTCCTCCTTGCTACAAGAGGTGAAAAGTAATGCAAAGACTGCCAAGAGGGTTATTGTGTATTTAAAATTTTTCATAATTAATAGTTTATATTACTAACATCTAGAATGGTAAATAAATGAATCTTCTTAATATTAGAGCGATCAAAAAGCTTTAGAACTCTTTAATCGCTCTTTATTTATTAATATTTACATTTTGAAATTATCATTTACCTTATTCTTTATTAAATCAGGAAGGACAATTTCCTTTTTGAACCCTAATTTTAATGTAGAACCCACCATTTGCAAGAACCGTAGGCGTAATTACATCACCTTCAAGTTTCTCTGTAAATTGATCGTTGTGAATACAATCTGGATTACAACGCTTATCATTACAAACATTAGCAGTTGTATTTGCAGGTAATCTAGCTTCTATAGAAAAGGCCGTGATAGTACCTTGAACATCAAAAAAATTGTACTCTTAGATCTCCATCATCATTAAATTTGAATTCAACACTGGCTATCTTGGTCATAGTACCTTCTCGATATAATTCGAAAGTATCATCGAAATTACCAGGAGTTATATATATGAATTCATCTTCTCCCAAATCTCCAGATTCGGCCAAAAATCCATAAATCCCACCTTCACATAAGAAATCACATCCCTCAGTAGTAGAACCATTACTCTCATTTGGAACACAGAAAGGATCACCAATAGGAGGAGTATCACCACAATTGATTCTTAAATGCTCATAACGTGGAGTATCCAATAATTGACCATCAATA